>JBGAVL010000087.1:0-19030 GCA_044228145.1 Obscuribacteraceae bacterium (SeqCode) | reverse complement strand
AGGATGCTCGCGATCAGGATGCCATAGCTTTTCAGCTTCTTTCTTTGCGGCGTTCATACCGTCAGTGAATGGATTGCCAGCAATGACTGCTTCGGCAGCATGTTGCTTTCCTTGAGAGCTTTCTGCCGTGCCGTTGCCATAGTCAATCGTGAAAGGATTATCGAGTGCGGATTGGCGAGCGCGTGCTTCATCAAGGCTATCGCCATCGTTGACCGTGGTCATCTGACCAAAAGTCGTGAACTTATTGACGCGTTGCTTCTCGGCTTTGCCGACATCGGCACCTGAGACACTGCGATCAGGATTCAGCGAATCGGGCTTGCCAGCCTTTAAATCGTCCGGACTGCTCTGCTCTGACGGTTTCTGAATCTCAGCCATTTGGGCTTAACCATGCTGCGGTGGCTGCTTCAATATACCCGGAATGGCCGGGTTAAGGAGCGAGAAGCTCGGAGACATCCACCTTGAAACCGGCCGCGAGCTTTACGAGGTTCTTTAGGGTGACATTGACGATACCGCGCTCAATTCTGGAAAGATAAGCGGTCGCAATGTCAAGACTAGCGGCGCACTCTTCTCTTGCCAGACAACTTGAAAGGAAATTCCTTCATCAATTCTTCGGCGAGTGCCTCATTTGTAGCGAAGTCATTTTCGATTTCTTCGCGCTTGGCAAAGTAGTTGGAAAGGTCCGCATACACATCCGCAAGTGTGATTCCGGGAAACATCTCCACTAGTTCCTCGGCGGAATAGTTGCGCATTTCATGCTACACAACAATGTCCATAACTCTGATGCGATTACCTTTGATGCAGGTGAAATGTGACTTGTTGCTCGACTGAGCCGCTTCAGTAACAACTATTTCATCGGTTCCTGGCGTTGCCTGATGGCTAGATCTACTGCTTTTTTCGCGAACTCGAGCGCTTTATCGTTTTTGCTCGTCTTGTCATAAATAAGTGCCAGACACATATAAGAGCTAAGGACATTGTTGGAATTTGCGGCAGTCATATGAGGTTCAACTTTTTTGAGCGCATCGAGAACATAAGTTTCTGCATCCCCATAATTGTTCTCGAAAAAGAAAAGCAATCCAATATCGCCTTTCACAAGTCCAAGAAAAGTATCTTCCGCTCCCAGCATACTGACGGCATTTGCTTCAAACTTTGAGAAAAGATCTTTTCCTTTCTCCTTATCTCCAGCATAGTAGAATGCTTCGCTCAGTCCGCCATAATTTCTGAGATTCTTGGCGTCTTTCTCGGCTATCACCTTGTCGAAAGCAGGAAGAGTTTTCTCGTAAGCTACTGGGTCAGGAATGATTGCTGAGAGAGTAGATTTGCATGTCTCTTTCAATCTCATCAAAGTGGGCTCGAAGCCACGCACACGAACCAAACATTCTTCCGCACTGGGGGCTATGAGTTTCGGCGGTGGCGTTACTTGAGCTGGCGCAATGACAGGAGTTTTTGTGGGAGCTATTGATGAAGCCTGTGAGAATGCCGGAGTTGTACTGACAAAGATGCAGATGCTCAGTGAGACCATAAAAACTGGGTTATCGCTGAATATTTCAGGCTTCATTCTCATTAGCTCCTTTTACCCTTTTTTCCCCGCTCGTCAACAAGAGGCGCCCCAGCCATCGTAGCTTGCACCAAGAGAGAAAGCAATTTTTGTTAACTGAGCAGTCCTTTCTCTAATTTGACTGATACATATCGTTTCATGACACTCGACAGTGGTAGTTGAGCCCTCCTGTTCATCACTGTCATCCTGGGGATCTACCATGATTCCGAGCTGTTCAAGCCTAATAACCAGCTCGGCTCTCACGAAGGATGACAGTAAAAGCAATGATCGACGACTCTCGGACCATCAGGTTTTCCCTTGAAAAACAACAGCAGTTGGCTGTCTGATGCATGTTGTCGTCGCAGCTCTGCGTTAAGATCAGGATGTTGACCCATCTCGTTTTCAAGATCCTTCGCTTTTTGAAGATCATTCCTTGAGCGATCTAACTTGCCTAGCTTTTCGTACGACTCCGCACGAGTACTGTACAACGCATGTAATGCATCCGGCTCATCAGTTTCGCCTATAGCATTCGTATAGTCCTGGATGGCTTTCTCATGCTTTCCGGTCTTGTGAAAAACATTTCCACGAGAAAAATATGTTGTCCAATCGTGTGGATCCAATGAAATTGCTTTATTAAGGTCTTTAACAGCTTCAACATACATTTCAAGCATTGAATATGTGCTGCCACGCGTTTTGAAGGCCATTTGATGCTTACTGTCAATATCAATGACTCTGTCAAAATCATGAATAGCCTCCAAATAATCCAGAAGGTTGTAGAAGCATAATCCACGCTGAGACAATGGATGTGTATCGCCTGGATCCAGATTTATCGCTGCCGTGTAAGCATCAATTGCAGCCTGATAATCACCAAGACCATAATATGCATTAGCCAAGGCACTGTGCGAGTTCGGATCTTTTGAGTCGAGCTCGATTGCTTTTTTGTAGTCGGCAATTGCCTGGTGATATTCCTCTAGTTTTGAAAACCCATTGCCACGATTAAAGTAAGCAAAATCGTCTTCTGGACAAAGTTCAATCACTGACGTGAAATCGTCGATTGCCCTATGATGATCACCAAGCGCCGCATATACGTTTCCTCGATTACCTAACGCGCGCTCGTCTTGCGGATCAAGCTCCAAGACTCTGTTAAAGTCCGCCAAAGCTTCTCGTAGCCTGTCCAGTTGCAGGTAAACGGTACCGCGCGCATATCGGTAATCAACTACTTCTGGAGCAATTGAAACTGCTTTTTCGAGGTCTACACATGCATCTTCCCAATTCTCAAGGTTGTAGTTGGAGATCGATCGATAATAATAGGCCTTTGCATTGCTAGGGTCCATTTTTAGAGCTGCATTGAAATCTTGAATCGATTTTTCATTCTCTCCTTTTTGCGCAAATGCGTAGCCACGACCGACGTATGCACGCACAAACTTGGGATCTCGTTTTATGACTTCACTCAATAGGCGTATGACAGAGTCAAAATCACTAACTTCAAGCGCCTGATTTGCAGATTCAAAAATTCTTTCGACTTCGTCTTCAGGCATATGAATGGTTTCCGCAATCGCAAAAATATTTCATTAACCCAATCCCGGTGCTGTCATTTTATATGGATTAAGAAGAACATCCAGCTCTTCTTTCGTCAGTTTTGTTTCTTGCAGGGCAACCTCTCTTACTGTTTTTCCTGTTTTGAATGCCAGTTTTGAAATGTTGGCCGCAGCATCGTAGCCTATGGCAGGGACGAGTGCCGTGCAAAGTGCCAGGCCTTGTTCCACCAGATGCGGTCCTCTGTCCGTTGCAGCAATGCCATGAATGCACTGCTTGCTGAAGTTGGAAGCAGCGCTGGCAAGCAGATTGATCGCTTGCAAAAGATTGTATGCAGCAACAGGCATCATCACGTTCAATTCAAAGTTGCCCGATGCTCCGGCCATGGCAATGGTGGCATCATTGCCAACCACCTGAGCACATACCATAGTTAAAGACTCGGCAATTACAGGATTGACTTTTCCAGGCATGATTGAAGAGCCGGGTTGAACTTCCGGCAGCGCGATTTCAGAAATACCGGCGCGTGGTCCGCAGCCCAGCCAGCGAATGTCGTTGGCAATCTTGAGCAAACTTACAGCGATAGTTTTCAATTGCCCGGAACAATCGACGACCTCATCCAAAGTGCTTTGTGCTTGAAAGTGATTGTCGGTTTCCTTCAATTCGATACCAATCTCTTTTGATATTTTTTTCAACACCTTTTGAGGAAACTCAGGGCGGCTGTTTATCCCGGTACCGACGGCGGTGCCCCCCAGGGCTACTTCGGAAAGTCTCGAGATTGAATATTCCAGGCGTTCGATGGCGCGCTCTAACTGTCCGGCGTATCCGGCAAACTCCTGCCCGAGCCTTATTGGAGTGGCATCCTGCAAGTGAGTGCGGCCTGTTTTTATGACGGGCATAAATTGATCGCTCTTTGCTTTCAGCTCTTTATGCAGTTCTTCCAGTGCAGGCTTAAGTTTCTCTTTGATGTCGATCAAGGCAGCAATGTGAATAGCGGTGGGGATGCAATCGTTTGACGACATTCCAAAATTGACGTGATCGTTTGGATGAACCAGATGACGATCTCCCAGTTTGCCGCCAAGAATTTCCATGGCGCGATTGGCAATCACTTCATTGGCATTCATGTTTGTAGATGTGCCGGAGCCTGTTTGAAAAACATCGACGACAAAGTGTTTGTCAAACATTCCATCTGCAACTTCTTGAGCTGCTTTTGCAATTGCGCTGGCGTTTTTCTCTGCCAGATCTCCGCACTCCAAATTGACTTCGGCGGCGTATCTCTTTATAAGACCGAGCGCCCGAATAAATGTGCGCGACAAGCGCAGGTCGCTGATTGGAAAGTTAATTACTGCTCGCTGGGTGCTGGCTCCATAATAGGCGTCGGAAGGAACTTCCATCTCGCCCATTGAGTCTCTTTCCTTGCGGGTTTCGCCCATCTTGCTATCCCCTTGTGAGACGAGGCTTTTGAAAAACAGGGTGTCGATTATAGTGGGGCCGCCGGCAAGATGTTTAAGAAATCGCTATTAACCGGGGATATTTACATTTCAGCTGCATAAAGTGAATGTGGGCAGCTTTAAAGGGGCAACAAGTAACAAGTATGCATTTCGCCAATACACTCAAGACAATCGTTTTTATGGGGCTCTTGACCGCATTAATCGTCTTTGTCGGCGGAATATTCGGCGGCAAGACCGGCATGATGTTGGCCTTCGGTTTCGCCTGCGTGATGAATATCGGCAGTTATTGGTTCTCCGACAAAATCGCTCTGGCTGCTCACCAGGCACAGCCAATTGAAAGAGAGCAAGCGCCTGTGCTTTATGAGATCGTAGAGAAGCTGGCCGAGAAAGCAAATATCCCGGTGCCGCCAATTTACCTGATTCCCACCGACTCGCCCAACGCATTTGCCACCGGACGCGATCCTGAACATTCGGCGGTAGCGGTGACAGCCGGTATTCTCAAGATGCTTTCCGAAGACGAACTGGAAGGAGTCTTGGCGCATGAGCTTGGGCACGTGAAAAACCGTGACGTGCTTTTGACTACAATTGCTGCGGTTCTGGCAGGCGTGGTGACAATGATTGCGCAAAACGGCATGTATTTTATCGGTTCGTCGCGTGACGAAGACGGACCCAGCCCAGTGCTCATGATTGTCGCCGCCATATTTGCGCCGATTGCAGCGTCGCTTATCAATTTGGCCGTTTCCCGGTCACGAGAGTACGAAGCGGACGCCACTGGTGCTGAGTTGTGCGGCAAGCCACTGGAATTGGCAGATGCACTGGCCAAAATAGAGCGCGGCGCCCAAGTGCGACCGATGACCGACGGCAATCCGGCTTATTCATCTCTGTATATAGCCAATCCATTTCCGCAAAACTGGCTCTTCAAACTGATGTCGACGCATCCGCCCACACAAGAGCGCATTTTCCGCCTGCAACAGATGGCCGGAAAGATGCGCGCGCACTAGTGGCGCATTGCATTCGCCTTACCGGCATTCATCACGATGAGCTGCAAAAAATCAGACCAGACCTTCACGCATCGCCTTCACGGCTGCCTGTGTTCGATCAGACACAGCCATCTTTTCCATGATGTGGCGCATATGTGTCTTGACTGTTTCCACACTGACCACAAGCTTGTCGGCAATTTCCTGATTGCTCAGCCCGTCCACGACAAGCTTCAATACATCAAGTTCTCTTTGAGACAAAGTTTGTTGGGCGCCGGTCGGTTGTTTGGTCATGGAGACGGCCGCCTGAGGCACGTTGCCGCCGACTGCGCAAGCCTTCAGCACCCGACTGGCCACGCCGGGGTCCAGCCATGCAGCTCCATCAGCCACGCATCGAATAGCCATAGCCAGTTGAGTACCGGATACTTCTTTGAGGCAATAACCGTCCGCGCCTGCCGCTAACGCCGCAAAAACGTCACGATCGCTATCGTGGGAAGTAAGCATGATTACTTTGCAGTCAGGAGCCAGTTCTTTCACTTTTTTGGTAGCTTCGATGCCGTCCATTGTCGGCAGTCCGATATCCATTAGCACCACATCAGGCTTCATGCTAAGAATGCTGTCGACTGCCAGTCGCCCGTCATTCGCTTCTCCAACCACCTTAAATCCGGACAACTGCTCCAGGGTCAACCTCAAACCGACACGCGTTATTTCGTGATCCTCAGCAATGAAGACGCTCACGGTGTCTTGCCTGGTCGGCGATTGCATGGCGTTTGGACTCCTTATTACAGGTAGGCTAAGCAACTATATCCGTGTAAGTATAGTTACCCGGAGTGAAAAATTGAAACCCTGCAGCGGAGGACAGGAAGAATTACCATCCCTGAACAAATGGGTGCCTGTGGGCAGAAACCTGCCTACGAAAAGAACAAAACTCAGCGGAGGAGACCGGGAAGCCGTACACACTAACAGCTTGATTCAAGCTAAATCCTATCTTATCAAAGTCTCGATTGCGTCTTGGCAATGCAAAATGTTGCTTTGAGCACCAGAGAAAGTCCGAAGAGTGTGCATCAGAGCCAGTCTTCGGGCACAAACCTGCTGAAAATCACACTAAAGTGTGACTCTCACTCTATAGTGTGATCTTTGCAACTAACAGACTAATTTTGAGCTCAGAGAAGCTGAGACTTCAAGATCTTGCCCGTGGAATTGCGCGGCATTGTATCGATAAACTCGACCACACGAGGCACTTTATAGTCGGCAAGACGTTTCTGGCAGAAGTCTTTGACTTCCTCCTCGCTGACGTTTGCATCTTTGCCCAAAACGATTACAGCTTTGACTCTCTCGCCCATGATCGGCTCAGGCACTCCAATTACAGCGACGTCTACAACACCTTTCAGTTTTGCAATCACGTTTTCCACTTCGCGCGGATAGATATTTTGTCCGCCACGAATGATCAATTCCTTTGCGCGGCCTACGATCCAGAGATATGCATCTGTATCCAAATAGCCAAGATCACCGGTGAAGAACCAACCGTCTTTCAAAACTTCTTTTGTTTTTTCAGGGGCACGATAATAACCGCGCATTACATTCGGTCCCTTGATGGCAATTTCACCGACGTTGTCACTGCCTGCCGGCAATGAATTTCCATCCTTGTCAAAAATGCCGACAGTCACCGTTGGAATTGCTGGTCCAACAGAGCCCTGCACATTTTTTCCATTGACCGGATTGAGAGTGGCCACACAAGAGACTTCAGTCAGTCCGTAGCCTTCCACCAGAGGAGCGTCAACAAAACGCGCCAGGGATTCGAAAAGGGTCTTGGGGAGCGGCGCTCCACCGGACAGGCAAAGGCGCAAAGAAGAGAGATCGAATTTCTGTTTTTCCATTTGCATGATCATGTACTGATACATGGTCGGCACCGCAGGAAGAACTGTCGCCTTTTCTTCTTCAATTGTTTTGAGGGCGGGCACCACGTCGAATTTTTCGATTAAAGCAAGCGAACCGCCTTTGTGTATGGTGCCAAGCATGACTACGGTCAGACCATATATGTGGCATAGAGGCAGCGCGCCCAAAAGACGATCGTCAGGTCCGACAGGAAATGCCGCATGTGCAGCGGTGACAGCGCCCAGCATATTGCTGTGCGTGAGCATGGCGCCTTTCGGCTTGCCTGTAGTACCGGATGTATAGACCAAAACTGCCAGGTCTTCATCAGGAGTGACTTTGGCTATCTTGCCGAAAAAACTAGAGCTTGAGGCTGACTGGGAAACATAAGACATGCACAGCTGAGTCATTTTGACCCGAGCAGCGGCCTTTTCGCTCAAACTTACCGCGGTATAACCGCCCTTTTCACCGTAAGTAAGAACGAAAACATGTTCGAGATTGGGCAAATTATCGACGGCATCTTTCACTTCGCCGGCCGTTGACTCATGCACGATCAGCACTTTGGCTTCGGAGTCGGACAATATGTGTGTAATTTCGTCGGCTTTCAAAAGCGGGTTGATAGGCACAACAGTGCCGCCCAAGCTGCTGACCGCGAAAAATGCAGAGATGAAATCGGGATGATTGGGAAAAATGATTCCCACTTTGTCTTGCGCTACAACTCCAACTCTGAAGAGTGCGGAGACAATGTCGAGACTGGTCGCATATAAGCGCCCATATGTGTAACTAGCCCCCTGATAGCGCACGGCCACCTTTTGCGGCTGGGCTTCAGCCTGGAAAGCCAGGATTTCAGCCACATTTTTGTGTTCGCCCTGAGACATTGGCAGCTTGGATGTCGCTGAAGTTACGTTCCACGAATTCATTTTGATTTTCTTCTACTTGGTATTCATCTGTGAAATAAACAGGCGAGTAAAGTCTAATCTATTTTGGGTTTTGGCTTGTTAAGAGCCCTTAACAAAAACCCCGAAAAGCTTACTGATGCGTGCTCAGAGCGAAATCTCAAATTTGCTTTTTTGAGCATTCGCCCTGACATCTTTGCAGGCGACATAAAACTCCCTGGTCGGCGCGCCATATCCCAGAGCCAATGGCTGGCAAGACATTTCGCCGTCCCGGTACTGCATTTGAAAGAGATTGAATTGCCCGGCCTCATAGTCAAAGCTGATGCCGTCTTCCTCAAGATAGCTGCCCTCGGCGCGGTCTCCAAAGACCACAAAAGTGACAGGCGCGTTTCTCACTTCGTCGGCGGTCATGCGCAAGTCTGCAAGAGGAATAATGCTTCCTTCTCTGACAAAGGCCGGCACCTCATCAAAGCCAAAAGCAATCTCGTAGGTTCTGCCACCGGTAAGCGCCACGGCGTCTGGGCCGCCTTCCAATCGATACCAATTGCCCGCGGGCAGATATACCGGCCTCGATCGTTTTGCCCGATGAACAATCGGAGCGACAATGATGTCCTTGCCGAAGAAAAACTGATCGTCCACATCTAAAGCGTGTTCGTCATTTTCGGCATGGAAAGCCAGAGGACGCATGATCGGCGAGCCATTTATCATGTGCTCGAAAAAGAGAGCTTGCAGGTATGGAAGCAGGCGATAGTGAAATTCGATAAACTTGCGCACGGCTTTCTCGACCCTGTCTCCGAAGTGCCAGGGTTCTTGCAGACGTCCACTCAACGCGCAATGATTTCTGAAAAACGGATAAAAAAGCCCGACTGAATACCAGCGGGTCAGAAGCTCGCCTGTGGTATCAAATGCGAAACCACCGATATCGACGCCGGCAAACGGCACACCGCACAAGCCAACACTGACCAGCATGGGCATGCTCATCTGCAGGTGTTCCCACCACGAATTGTTGTCGCCCAGCCAGACGGCGGAGTATCGCTGCATGCCGGCATATCCGGAGCGCGTAAGAACAAAAGGTCTCTCTTTCGGACGCAAGGCCTTCAATCCCTGCCAGGTGGCACGGCTCATTTGCATGCCGTAGAGATTGCGCACTTCCATATGGCCAGTTTCACCTTCCGGCGCTTCCTGCATGAAAAGCTGATCTTTATTAGGCGGCAATTCATCTTCGATGCCTTCCAATGGCTCATTGGCATCGAAGATGGCCGGCTCGTTCATGTCCGTCCAAATGCCCTTGACGCCCAGGTCAGTGTAAAAGCCGTGCTGCGCTCCCCACCAAAGGCGCACTTCCGGCTTGAGAAAATCAGGAAATGCAGAAACACCCGGCCAGACTTTGCCGGTAAAGAGTTTACCGTCAGCTTTTTTGACGAAGCAATCTTGCTTTTTGCCGTCTGTAAAAACAGAATACTTAGGGTCCTTTTTCACTCCCGGATCGACAATCGTGATCACTTTGAAGCCGTCCTTATTGAGGTCGGCGACCAGCTTTTTCATGTCGGGAAATCGATCTTTGGAAGTCGTGAATACCCGATATTCATCCATGTAGTCGATATCAAGGACTATGGTGTCGCATGGTATTGAACGACTGCGAAATTCTTGAGCGACACTGCGAACTGTCTTTTCGTCAGGGTAACTCCAGCGTGACTGCTGGTGCCCGAGCGCCCAGTGCGGAGGCAGCTTCGATCGACCGGTAAGCACCGTATACGCCGCCACCAGATCTTTCAGCGGCGCCTGGCCAAACAAGTAAAGTTGCCATCCCCGGCGGCTCAACAATGTGACTAGAGCCTCTCCGCTCATGCTGGAATCGAGATCCCATTTCTGACAGGCGGGCGAATCCAGAAAAGCGGCGTGCCACTGTCCCTGGTGCCAGAGAAACAGCAAGGGCAGAGATTTATACATCGAGTCCATCGATGGCAGATGACGCGGATTATCGGTATTCATCAGCGTATGGACGGCACCGCGCCGGTTCAAACCGGACAATCGCTCTCCCAAGCCGTAGCATCTGGTGTCTTCCGGCAGGTGAAAAATAAAGTTGAATCGACTTTCAGCCGTGCGCTGAAATTTTAAATCAAACGGAAAAACCACTCCAAGTTCGGAGTCTTGTGCTTCTTGCCACTCCAATCTTCCCGCTTCGCCGGAGGAGAAAAATGGCATTTGTTCGCTGTCGTCGCCGCATGAATCGAAGCCTCCTGTGCCGCCATCTTCTTGTGCTTCAATATCGAGAGCGAAAGAAAAAGGCACACCGTCTTGCCCTTTTGGCCAGGCACTCAAGCGCAGAACGGAAACACCGGCAATGTCCACCTTGTGAAAGGTGCATTCATAAGGCAAGTTTTGAGCATCACTGAAGGCAAGTGCTGAACTTCGCGGGCTCTTCCTTGCCTCCAGCCAATATTCGTTTTTCTCGACTTCAGTTGTTTGTTTGGCCACGCTTTAGCCCTTGGACAGTATTTTCTTGATGCCGTCGTCGATGCCCTTTTCACCGGAAAAACCAATAGTGAAAGTAACAACTTCGCCTTCCGTATTGAGGAAAACCAGAGTCGGAATCGGGCTTACTTCGTATTGATCGATGATGCGCTCGTTATCGGGGTCGTCGACGTCGATGCGCATGAAAGATACTCGATCGCCATATGACTCTTTGAACTTATCGAGGGCGGTATTGGTCTGCTTGCACGGCTGACACCAGGAAGCATAAAAATCGATGACGGTCGGCTTGGTAGCTCCGTCTGCGCCTCGCACTCTCGACAGTCCGAGCATGGAGGCGATCATACGCGTGTCGGCTCCTGTTTTGGGACTCAAAATGTTTTTCGGCAATTGCATCATCGCCTGGTTGGCCATTTGTGCGTTCTTGTTTCCTTTGCCGAGCCTGATCGCGCGTCTGTATTCGTCTTTTGCTTTGATAAATTGTTTTACTTTGCAGTAGGACTGACCGAGCAAAAGATGCGCTTCGCAGCTATTAGGATTTTCTTTGACAGCGATTTGAAAATGTTGAATCGCTTGTTTCATATCTCCCTTAGTCAAACAGGTCTTTCCCTGCGCCAGACAACGCGCATAGGGACTGGCTGTCGGAGCAACAGCGACAGCTTCAAGCACGCCGAAAACAAACCCGCTCAACAAAACTGACGCCGCTACAGCAGCAACTGATTTAGAACTCTTACGCAACATAACGCCAAAACCTCACATGCAGACTTTTGAAAGTCTTGTCTTACCTGGATCCCTCAGATGCCGACTCATTTGCTCCGATCTTCTTTTCAACTTCTTTACTTATTTCCGATGGAGCGCTTGCAGTCGAATTTAGATGTGAAGTCAGCCACTTATTGACAATCTCCACCTCCTGATCGGTAAACTGCGCCTCTTCAAAAATTAGGTGCTCCGCTTTCGGAATCAATTCAATTTGTCTGTCACGAGTTGCCAACCTGTTGAAGAGTTCCACTGTTCCTGCCGGCCTGACCAACTTGTCATCACAACCCTGCACAAAAAGTACCGGACGATCTTTGATTAAGACCGCCCATTTGTGGTTTTGGTTCATGAAATTTTGAAATTGAATGAGTTCGTTAGCCGAGACCTTAAGACGCGATAGAGGGTTGTTGCCCCAGGAATCTCTCAGCTCAGGTTTGACAGTCGCCTGCTTGATAACCGACGTGCCTATATCAAATGGTTGATTGGGGTCGGCAAGTAAGTGAAATGCCACGTTCAGTTTTGCCTGTCCCTGCTTAAAACGATCGCCTGCAGGCACTGAAGAAATCAAACCGTCCACCAGTTCAGGAAATTGAGCACAGGCTCGCAATGCAATAGCTCCACCCATGGATTCGCCCAGGATAAAAACAGGCAAGCCAGGATGAGCGCGATGCACCACCTTGAGGGTGCTTCTCACGTCTTCCATGCAACCGTCGAAATCGACTCTCTCTCTGCCTTGCGCAGCCATCCAGGAGCCGAACCCTCGCACGTCGATGGCATAGACGGCATAACCTAATTTGGACAGGCGCTTGCCGAATGCATCATATGTACCGTTGTGCAGGCCCAGCCCATGCACGCATAAAATGGCGGCACGCAACGGCTGCTCCGAATCTATCCAGGAAAGGCAGGGAGCATTGCCCCGCTTTACAGTCTTGCCTTTTGATTTGGCCTTGTTCGAATTGTCAGGTGTTTGCGAGTCGCTGTCGGCTTTCGCTTTCGTCTCTGCAGGCTGAGTTTCAGTCTTGACCGTTTCATTTACGGAAGTGTCGGCCGGTTTGGTCGCTTCGGCTTCGGCAGCCGGCGGGTTGTCCTGAGCCCGAGAAGCGGCTGAGGACAAGAGCAGAAAGAAAGCTAAAAGCGTCGAAGTTAAGGTGCGGGACGCAATAGGCGCCATTTTCATAGCCTCGCAAGCCTATAGAAGGTTGATTGTCTCACGTTCTTTGAATGTTCGCCCGCTGTTAACAAGAAGTCATTTTTCGCTCTCCCATCAGCTTTGCGCCTAAATCCCAATCCTCTGATTCTTGTTTCATTTGACGACTGAGGGCATTAAGAAAGTAAGATTGACCAGCATAACAAACAGCAACAACACTGTAGATAGCTGTTCTATATGCAATCAACAGGTGGAGAAAAACTGCTAAGTTCTACCGGTTATGACTCAAATCGCGGCACAAGCAAGGCAAGTTCGGACGAAAGCCCGAATGTGTCCGTTTTGAGCATGGAATCAATTCCTGCACACGAAGAGAACAAAGTCCGGATAGCTTCCGGACAGGCTCTCGAAATGCAATTGCGGGCAGAGAAAGAGGCCAGGCGCAGTTTTGTCGCCTGTAATTTCTTTTCGCAGACAGCCGACAAACTGTCTATGCTTTGCGTATTTTCTTTGATCATCTTATTTGGGCCGCAAGGAGAATTGCTCGGTCTTTCATCCTGCCTGCTCTTGCTTCCGGCAATTCTTTTCTCATTTACCTCAGGGGTGCTTGCCGATAAGTTCAACCCGCTGCGCTTGCTCAATCAATCTCTCTTGATTCGAGCGGCCATCGTACTTTCTATGTCCATGCTTTTGCCGCAGATGCTCGATGAAGTGCAAAGATGTTTGATTGTCGCCATTCTAATGGCTGCCCTCGGTTCGGCATCGACACTGTTTGACATATGCCGCTTGAAAGTGACACCACGGGTGGTGAAATTGGCGGAAGCAACCGGTCCACAGGAAAACAGTCTGGCACCACTGGTTAGACTGAATTCCCTTTTTTGGGCCAGCCTGGCGGCGGCGATCATGTCCTCATCTTTCTTATGGTTGGCCACCGGCGCCGAGTTTCCCTGGATACTCTTGCGTCTTTCGGTAGTTCTTTATGTTCTGGCATACTTTGCCGGAAGCACAGTCGAACGTATTTGTGCAAACGCTTTTCGGCGCAAAGACTCCCTTTCAGAATTGACCTTTCCTCAATATTTGAAACGCCACAAGCGGGCGGCAAAAACATTGTTTGTCAGCGCCGGTGTAGGAACATTCTCTCTGGCTTTTTTTGTTTGCCTCACCCTCTTCGCCTGGCAAGGTCATCGTCTCAGTTTAACCTTGATGACTGAGCTTCTGCCGGCTCTGGCACTGGGTCTCCTTTCTGGCGGTCTGGCAGCAAATCATGCAGTCAAAAATGGCGGACTGACCAAACTCACTGAGGGACTGGCAATAGTATTAGTTGTCGCCTCGGCGGCAGCAATCGTAACTGCTACCACCAATCATCTTATCGTCGCTCAATTTGGAGTTTTTGCTCTGGGCGCCTCGGCAAGCAAATCTCAATCGCTTCTCGATACACTTTGCCAGAGCATTTTCCCGCGCCAGTATCGCGGCCGTGCCCTGGGTTTGCGTGCATCACTGCAACTCTTGCCAATATTGTTTGCGGCCATCTATATGGAACGCATTTTGCCTTCCGTTTCTTTGCTTCCGGCATTGAGGGTGCTGTCCATAACGGCTCTGGTTTTCGCTGTCTTGATGGCTTTCGTATGGAACGATCTGGTCTTTTTGTTGTGCCGATTGTTGGCCAGGGCAGTCCTGAAAGTTTTCTTCAAATTTCAGATCATCGACAAATCACAATTGGATGATGACACCATTACTGGTGCGCCTCACTGGGGAAGAAAGAAGACGGTAATACTGGCAGGCAATCACACCGGCTGGCTCGATCCCTTGATTGTAGGAGCCATCTTCGAGCGCCGCACACGCTTTCTGGTCATGGAAGAGGCGATGAATTGGCCTGTGGTCGGTCATCTGGCAGCGATGTTGGGAGCAATTCCTCTGAAACGCGGCCACGGTTATGACGCGCTTAAAGCTGCCGAATACTGCCTGTCAAAAGGCGAGAGCGTGCTTATTTTTCCTGAGGGAAAGTTGACCAGAGACGGCAGTATCGGTGAGTTTCAATCCGGCGTGGCCAGACTGCAA
The DNA here is from genome assembly GCA_044228145.1 of Obscuribacteraceae bacterium (SeqCode). GTDB lineage: Bacteria > Cyanobacteriota > Vampirovibrionia > Obscuribacterales > Obscuribacteraceae > QKMZ01. The sequence continues at coordinate 4,337 of JBGAVL010000087.1, read as the reverse complement.
AAGGATACTCAATGCCCGATCGTTCCCTTTGCTATTTCCGGCGGCTTTGAAGCATGGCCGAAAGGAAAAAAGACACCCCGCCCTGCGGCCATACGCATCGCAATCGGACGACCTCTCGAGACCAAAGAACTGCATGATCTCACGGTGGACGAAATCAGGCAGTTGCTTCGCGATCGCGTTCAGGACTTGAAGAAAAATGACTGAAAACGACACAGGCGACAGGCTCCTAAGCTCAGTTTTTAACAACATCGCTTTCGTCATAGTCAGACCAGTTTATCTCGGCAATATAGGCGCCGTAGCACGGGCAATGAAAAATTTCGCCTTGAGCGATCTGCGCCTTGTCAGTCCGCCCAAAAATTATAAAGATGCCGAAGCGCGAAAAATGGCGGTCGGTGCCTTCGACATTCTCAAACAAGCAAAAGTATTCGACAGCCTGGCCGAAGCGCTCAAGGATGTTTCTGTTTCTGTCGGCACCACCTCCGGTAAGCAACGCAAGCTAGCCCCCATCAAACTGGCAGACATTTCCCCGTCTCTCAAAGCATCGGCAAAAAACAATAAAGTAGCCTTTGTTTTGGGCGACGAGCGCGATGGGCTCAGACAGGAAGACTTGAATCGCTGCCACCATATAGTCACCATCCCCACATCAGAGTCACTGCCATCTCTCAATCTTGCTCAAGCTGCATGCATAATCGGCTACGAGATCTCGCGCCTGTCGCCAATGGAAGATAAGCCTGCGCAAGCAGACTCAACAGCCTCAAGGACACAGCCTGAGCTGTCTTCAGGTGAATACGATGATGAGCTGTTGCAACTTTTCGCAGACCTATCAGACTCCGTAAATTTCTCCCGCACATTCAACCGGCAGCTTGTGCTCACCGAATTGAGGCAGCTCTGGCAACGGACACAACCGACAAAACGGGAAGCCGACCTGCTGAAAGGAATTTTGATCAGGCTCAACCAACACCTGAGCACGAAAAAAAATTCCTGCGGGCACGACGAAGAGCCAACTTCTTGAAAATGTCGTCTTTAATGGTGCATATCCTCCCAGTCTCGGATTAAATATATCCGGACTGGAATTGGAGATGTAAAGCCTAGATAGACTTGTGTTTCATACATGATAGGAAGCACAACTGGTGTTAAGATGGCTTTCAGTGATCTGGTCTGAGTCGAGTCAGGAGAGTTTTATGAGTTTGCGGGTGAGGACGGTTGGAAAAGTCTGCGGGATCGCGGCCACGCTTCTCACAATTGCCACTGCCAGCCCGATTTTTGCGGCTGAAGTCAAACCGGCGACTCCGGTAATCCCGCCGGTTTTGAAGAAGGGTTACGAACAACTCAAGAAATCCGATTTCAAAGGGGCGATTACCACCTTCCGCGAAGCAGTCAAGCAGAATGCCAACGACCCTCTCGCTCGACGCTGCCTGGCATACGCTCTATTGTGCAGCGGTGCTCCCGAAGACGCGCTCACACAGCTCATCCTCTTGACTCGCCTCTCACCTCCGGGTGCCGCCGACTGGTGCACTTTCGGCGAAGTCTATTTGATCGCCGGCAGCTACGGCCAGGCTGAAGAAGCTTTCAATGAAGCGCTCAAACTCAACGAAGGTCTTTTCTGGGCACGCTGCGGCATCATCAGAGCCAAAGCCATGCAGCGCAATTTCAAAGATGCTTATCAACTGATTGCTGAATTGATTGCCGACACTCACGATGAAAAACTGAGACGCTATCTGTATAACTTGCGTCTCGGCATTCGCAGGCTAGAACTGACACCGGCGCCAGTCATTCCCCTAATTGAAAGTCCGGAGATCACACCGGAAAATCTGCAAGGACCGCCGCAGGCCGATCCTGGCGCATAAGCTTTTTTCTGTAAGTGACTGACTTCATGGCTCGCGGCATACAGCAAAGGAGTTCAGCCTGCGCTGCATTGTCCTCGCCAGCCGCATTTCCTTTTCAAAACCCTGATGGTCACCCATGTCCCTGAGCGCATAAGCGAGATCTTGGCGCGCGTTGGCTTCACGCATAGAACCATGTGGACTTCTAGCCTGCTGCTCTGCAATCACTTCAGCCAGAAAGCCAGCGGACAATTTTAGAAACTGCATTTTCTTTTCATCTGTCGAAGCCGTCTTTCCGGCAAGCAAAAGAGCGACAGCCAAATTGGTCTTATCTCTGGTCAGGCGAATATCGTCTTTGGGCAAGTGCTTTTTGTCATAAGCCAGCGCCGCCGAATAACAAGAGACTGAGCCTAAGACATTGCTGGTGTCTCGTCTCAGCCCCGCCAGTCCGATCACTGCCAAAACAAAGGTCTCATCATATGCGCTACTCGATTTCGATCGTGCTTGCCAGACTTCTCTGTAAAGTAGATCGGCCGCTTGGTATCGGCGCAAGACCGAAAGCGACTTCGCAACCTTCAACATCGCCTTGTGCACTGCCTCTTCATCAGCACCTTCCCGCTTGAGCTTGTCCAACTCGCCCAGAGACGTGAAGTAAAACTCTTCCTCGCCGGCTACATAAGGATGTCCGTATTCGGCAAGTGCATTGATGCGAAAGGGCAGCAGCGCCATAATGAGAAACAGGCTGAGAATCAGGAAAACTACCAGTCTCGTCATTGTGGATCACCTGCACTGGTGGCACCGGTATGCACCTGGCAGTATCCGTCGTTGCATCTGCCAAAAAGCATATATCGATTACGCGCGATCAATTTATAGAGGCGATCGCCAATCACTGTCATTGCCGGCAAATATAGAAAGGCAACGAGCGGCCACAAAAGAGGAAGGCTGAGCGCGATCTTTCTGAAGGCTCGAAAACCGCCCGTCCATCCTCCTTCAGTCGCCAAAAGCATTTCCGTCTGAGCGCGCTCGAAATCAAAATTCTCAAGACGCTGACGATTTTCTTCGAGAGTAAAATCGACAAGTTCTACACGTCTAAAAACGTCAAGGCGATGCAACACGCCGGTCGCTCTTACGCAAAGCAGGCAGTGACCATCAAATGTAAGCACTTGTGCCGGTCCAAGCCAGAGTGAAATCCTGCCTCTAATCCAGGCGGCCAACCTGGCCAGATCCTCGGGATAAACAAAGAGCACCAACATCGAGATAAACACCCACTCGAAGACGGGCAGATTGATGAAGAAATCAATGCCAAGATGCAGGCACAGTCCGGACAAGAGAACCAAGTATCGTGTCTCTTTAAACCAAATCAACGTGGCAAGCGAAAATTCAATTATCAAGGTCGCCCAGGATAGGGCTCTCAGACAAAATGGATTGTCCAAAAAAAACGGCAACGGAAAACGAATGAATTCGTGCATTCGCGTTGCCCAATACACTGCCGATCCGTCCAGCCACTTTGTGCCTGTAAATTTCCATAAAAAAGTATCGAGGTAGGCGAGGGTGAATTGCATCTGCAGCATTCGAAGAGGCCAGGCGGCAGACGGTTGGGGAGCAAAGCCTGTGATGCGCCAATCCGCTCTCAGGCTCCTGAGCAAATTGTCTACGGAAAGCGCGTCACCGCTGCGTCCGAAACCGAGCAGAAAAAGCGCCAGAAGCATCATCGCGTCGCCCCCATTTATATTGAATGGACACTGGCGATGCATCGACAGAAGCAAAATGAAAGCAGTAGGCACCGTATATGGAGTAAACAGTCCGATGGTGACGCACAAGGCAATCACACAGAAAAAAATAAAGTAGTTGAAGACCGCAAAGTCTGCCTCCGGAAGCAAACCCATCACATCGAGAACAGGATCGAAACGCCACCAATATTTTGCAATCGATGAAACAGGCAAAATTGCATTTGGTCCATAGTAAAGAAAAAGGTCATCGGCCAGGTGCAAAAGCACCGTATCCAGCATCAATAGTCCGATCAAAATTCGAAATATAGAGAGCGGGTACGGCGAGTAAGGCGCAAACAAAAATTTATCGATGCTGGCAAGCAAATCCCGGCTGGTCACTTAAGATCCTCCGGCTTTACTCTATAAACGAAAAAAGTGAATCGCCGGTTCGGCTCTTTTAGATTTGACTGTTTCTCAAAATGATCCATGCCCTCTACCGGCACCCAGTTATAGGACAGGGAAACCTGGACGGGCACGTTTGCAACGGAGTCTGATTGATTTGCAGGATCTGAGCTATCGAAATTGGCTCTGGCTATAAAACGACCGACATCAGGCCAGAAAACAGAAAAGTCGGGCCAGGGCATGGAATCTTGAAACAGTTTGCAGAGCTTTTGTCGTCGATAGGCATCAAAAGTACCCATTTGCTCTAGCCGCGGAAATTCGTACAACTTTGTGGTTCCATCGGCAAATTCAACTACGGCGTGAGAACAAAAATTGATTTCGCGCAAATCAGGCGAAAACAATT
>JBGAVL010000086.1:0-19115 GCA_044228145.1 Obscuribacteraceae bacterium (SeqCode) | reverse complement strand
AAGACCGTAAAAGGGATATGGCTGAGCAGATCGAGCTTCAAGTACTGCCAGCCCTGAGCTTCCACCTCGGGAGCGGCGCCCAGCATTCTCACTAGCGGTCGAGCCACGAGCAAGCCAATAACGCTGGAGATTATTCCGAAGATAAAGGCAAAAATCAGCGAGTACCGGGCCGCTTCCACAGCCCCCTTGAAGTCTCCGGCACCCCAAAAACGGCTGACCAGGGCGGTGGTCCCGGCAGACAGGGCGACCGCCAGCATGATCATGAAAAAGCCGATCTGGCCGCAGATACCAATTGCCGCCTGAGTATCGGAGCCGAGCTTACCGGCCACCCAGACGTCGGCAAAACTGGCGATGGAAATAGTGCACATGTTCAAAAGCAAAGGCCAGGACATGTGCCAGATAGCCGCCCAGGTAGAGCCGCGGATTATTACATCATCGGCACGCTCTTCTTTTTTGTCGTCGACGGCGACCACCATTATCACAGAGCCTTATATAGAGGAACTCATAGACTAGATGATCGCGAAGGACTTAAGTAGGGGGTAAACACGAACGCAGCTGTGGAACATGGTACGATGCTGCCGTAAACTCGATTTTGATTACTGCAAACAGGCTCCGCCCGGCAATTCGCGGAATTTCTTCCGGCTTTAAAGACTCAACGATTTGCTTAACAGAACCCTTCACAAAGAACGAACAATTGTGCAGTGGCTTTCTTTTGACGAGCCTCAGTCGCGCTTGAGAAAAGCAATCAAACGCGATGTTTTTTTGGCAGAATCGACCGGTCAGATAAGCCAGGCTGCTTATCTGGCAGCGCTGGCATTCGCCGCCGCCGATATTTCGCGCTTCAGACCATTAGCCTTCAAGCGGGCTTGTCAGTCAATTGCGACAAGCAAACATTTCGATCGAATCAATTCATCGGATTCACTGAGAAAGATTCACGCTCATTTGCCGGAATTTCTCGAGACAAAACTGGGCTGGTCGCAAGAAGAGATTGTCTGGGCTCAGCTTTGCGCAGACTTACTCGCTCAAAGTCTGGATTCGACACAAAACAGTGACATACAAACACAGTCTTGCCAGCTAGATTCGATTTCGTTTCTTACCAATGTAAAAAACAGAATAGAATCCAACCTGGAAATTTCCGCTCGCACCGAATGCGGTGCACTGGTGTGTTTGGCTCAAGAAACGTTTGATGAGCATCTTGAAGAGATGCGATCGCAGCTGTCTCCTGATTTTTTGCCGGAAAAACTTCTGATTGTTGAAGGGCAGACGGAAGCAATCTTGATTCCTTTCTTTGCACGACTTTCCGATTTTGACTTTTCCGAACAACGCATTTTGATGCTCTCGGGCGGTGGCGCCAATCAGGTAGCCAAAAGGTTTCTCTCCTACAGAGAAGCGACGAGACTGCCCATAGCCAGCCTTTTGGACGGCGACGCCGAAAGCCAGTATGAAATTATCTGCCAGCATATGCAAGAGTTCGATTTATTGTTCAGTCTTCCTTCCGGTGAATTTGAAGACACCTTCGAAATTTCCAGGTTCGTGCAATTATTGAATGGATATTTACAATCAATGACCGGTATCAATGCGCCTTCACTGGTTGAGTTTCAACCCCTCAAAAAAGAGCTTTTCTCAATTTCTCAAAAGAGAACGCTGGTTTTGAACAAAATCTGGCGTGAAAAATCTCTGGGAAATTTTGATAAAGTGGAGTTTGCCGACTATGTCGCCCAAACCATCAAATCAAAGGTCGAAATTCCGAAAGATCTCGGTTTTATGATCGAGACAATGAAGCAAAAGTGGGGAGAGAATCCTTGAGTGAGGCAGTCAAAAAGAGCAAAGCCATGTCTGCCAGCAAGATTGCTGGCATAGTTTCGGCTGTCCTCTGGATCTTGGGATTTGCGCTTGCTTTTGTGGTTCCGTCCGATAGCCCATTCATGTGGGTGCCGGACGCGCTACTTCTGATCGGATTTTTCCCTCTTCTGATTTTTTGGAAGCCGAGCTGGCCCTGGCTAGTCTTTGGATTTTTGAATGTTGTGATCGGATTCATTCTGCTTGTGGCAACATTTTTGCCGGTGGAGACTCTGGTGAGCGAGATGGCAAAAGCCCGCCAGCAACTGATCGAAACAAAATCGCCTTATTCATCTGTATTTTCAGAAGCGGCAAGCGAGCAAATGTCCCATGTGCATACCCATTTAGCCAAGCAACATTCTCCCTGGACCTGGATGATTGTAGGAATTATCTCTGTCATTTATGGAATCGTTCGCATGATCAAAAACACGATCAAATGGGCGGCAGCAAAGAGAAAGACCGTCTGAAATCAGCCGGTCTTTCAAAACTAAGCATGTGATCGTCTCTTCTAAGCGACGATTCTAACCAATTACATGTCTTGGCTCTTTCGTTTTGGTGCCCCGATTTTCACATGGGCATCTTCCGGAACGAGAACGCGCGAGAGAAACTTCTTTTCTTTCTCCCAGCGTCCGGGGCGAGTACCGGTCAATCCTTGAAGATGGTGGACACCCTGCATGGACTGGTCGGCGAACTCGGATTTCTTAGCCACGTAAAGCCATTGTTTGACGACGAAATTATAGAGCTTGGGATCGCGCTTTCTTTGTTTCAAAAGCTTCTTCTCGAGAGCTTCGGCATACATAATGCGACCGTCGATATCCATGGGCGACATTTCGACCGAGCGTTGCAACACGGTCAAAGCGCGATCGAGGTTGCCTATACGCATCGATTGCTCGCCTTCCATGCGCAATGCATTCGGTGTAGGCACGCCCAGTTCTAGAAACTGGTCGGAGGTAACGACGCCGTTGTTGCTCTTGCCGATACCGTCGGTATCCATGATGAATTCATCATCTTTTGCTTGAGCCGGAGCAATGCAGGCAAGTGCCGCCGCCCATACCAGGGTTGCCCTTCTCACCTTTCCAAAACGGTTTTCGCCAGCCATTTTTTGCTCCTTCACTTTACTGAGACTCTTTCTTGTCTGATTTGAGATATTGCAGCCTTCATGTCGGCTGCTCCATAAACGCTTTTTCCTGCTACCAACACGTCCGCACCATGATTGATGCATTCCTTTGCGGTATCGGGATTGATACCACCATCGACCGAGATTCTTACATCCGTGCGGCCGATTTCGTTGAACATTTCCCTGACTCTGGCTATCTTAGGAAGCACTGCGGACAAGAATTTTTGCCCACCGAATCCAGGATTTACAGACATCACAAGCACCAGATCGATGTCTTCCAAAACATATTTCAGATGATCCGCAGGCGTGGCCGGATTGAGCGCGACGCCCGGCTTTTTGCCCAGACTGCGAATTTGAGAAAGCGTGCGCTGCAAATGAACGCAGGCTTCGGAGTGGACGGTGATGTAGTCGGCACCGGCATCGGCAAAGTCTTGCAAAAATTGATCGGGGTCCGTAATCATCAAATGCACGTCAAACGGCAACTTTGTCGTTTTGCGCAGACTCTTCACGACCGGCGCTCCAATCGTCAAGTTGGGCACGAAATGTCCGTCCATCACGTCGACATGAATCCAGTCGGCTTTCGCCTCTTCGGCGCGCTTGATGTCAGCGCCAAGATTGGCGAAATCCGCGGACAAAATTGATGGAGCAACTAGAACCATTTACTCGGTTTGTTGAATTGGGCACCTTTGCCTATTGACAAGCAGGGAGGCGATCATCGTAATCATGACTACCCTATCATGGCTGGTCAAGAGAAGCCTTTTCACATTTGTACTGTGGGAAGTCTAAACGCAAGTTTATCCAGTCCGGAAATGTGACCGAAAACAGCAACCGAATACAGCAAAGAAATGCCTGAACTAGCACCTCTTTGATTGAGATGAAGACTGAGAACCACTAGAATATATGTCTTAATCGGCGGTAAGCTCAGGTTTGGCTCAAACCCGACACATAAACTTCATAGGCGCAAAGATGTCTGAATTCAATTTAAGTGAAGAACAAAAAGAGTTCCAAAAGCTGGCTAGAGACTTTTCAGTTCGTGAATTGGCGCCAAAAGGCGCCCACTTTGATGAAAGCGGCGCCGCCCCTCTGGATGTCCTGGCCAAAGCCTTCGAAGCCGGACTGACCAATGTTATGGCACCGGAGCAAGCGGGCGGATTGTCTTTGCCGTTTTTCGAGGCCGCCCTCATCCAGGAAGAGCTGGCCGCAGGCTGCAGCGCCATCGCCGGGTACGTAGAGGCGAGCGCCATTGCCATCTTGCCCCTCATTTTTGAAAACAATAGCGAGAAGGTAAAGAAATTCGTCCAACCACTTATGGAAAAACTCGCCTTTGCCGGTTTTGCCGAAAGCATGCTTGATACTACATCCGGTGATGCGCATCTGCCTGTCGTGAAGAAGGCAGGAGCGGATTTTGAACTGACAGGACGTGTCCGCGTGGTTGCAGGCGATCAAGCAGACTGGTTCGTACTAAAGGCCAGAGATGCGGACGGCGGCATGTCTATTTTCGTCGTTGACAAGAAAACAGCCGCAGTCAAGCCCGGAAAAACCGTAAACAGGCTGGGTAGAAAGTGCCTGGCCACTGTAGATTTCGAATTGAGCGGATTGAAATTGCCGGCCGATCATTTGATTGGCACCGCAGGTGGTGCAGCAGAAATTATGTCATTTGTCATGCCTCGCGCTTATCTATTCTTCGCAGCAAGCGCCATTGGCATATCCAGAGCAGCTCTTGCACATTCAATTTCGTACGCAAAAGAAAGAAAAACTTTCGGGCGCCCGATCGGAGATCATCAAGCCGTGGCTTTCATGATGTCTGATATGGCAAAGGATATAGAGGCGGCAAAATTGCTGACGTACAAAGGCTGCCAGCTTGTGGATCAGGGTGAAAACGATTTCGAATCGGCCCTTCAAGCCAAGGTTTTTGCCCAGGAAGCGGCGATGCGCATCGCTACGGATGCAGTGCAGATATTCGGCGGCTACGGATATTCAAGAGAATATCCAGTCGAGAAATTGATGCGTGATGCAAAGACCTATCAAGTGACTGGCGGCACCAGTCAAAAACAATTGGCTGAAATTGGTCGCAAGGCGCTGGCTAACGCGGTTCGATAGAGAGATGCTTCCGGACATCAAAAAGGGTCAACTTTTGAAAGTGAAGGCTCCGCCTTACTTTGAGAAGGAATATATTTATGAAGTGACAGGCGCCGGCGACAAAGTGATCCGCGCAAATTTGCATCACTCTCCGCGGGTGAAAAAGAACTGGACGAGAGAAGAACTGGAAATTTCGCTTGAAATGGGAATTGTCGAGCTGGTTGCTGAAGGCGAAAATCGAGACTAGTTGGCAGGCGGCTTATGCTTCTGCTTAACACGCGTGTGTTTTCGGGTGCGAGTCTTTTTCTGTTTCACTTTTTTCGCCGGCGCTTTTATAGTCGACTTTCCAGTGGCGGCAGGTTTCAAACCGAGCATGCTGCGCACGTGTTTGATTGGGTCCTTTTCCAGCAACGAATGGACAGTGCGTTGAACTTGCCCGGTAAAACTCTTGGGCTCCAGGACATACCTTATCGCGCAGAAGAACAGCGAGATGCCTACAAATACGAAGATTACCTGGGTCCAGAGACCGCGCACTTTGCGAAATCTGAGAGCCACCTTCGGCTTGCCGGCGCGTTTGAATCTCTCTTCGTTTAAATCAATCTTCTGAGTCAGATCCGACTGCCTGGCGGCTGATCTGAGTCCGACTATTTTGCTTGATTCATTGCCAATGGAGCGTCTGCCACAAACGACACAAAAGTTAAGTCCGAGGTTTAGAGGTGCACCACATAAAGGACAGTTGCCGGACATTAATCGAGACTCTTAACGGTCAAGTGACATTAATTCCTCATAAAAACGAGACTTCTAGATTTCAAACTGCCGGCTGGCGCTGTCTGTAGACCGTATTAAAACTCTACCTTCGGCTGGCCTGCACCGCCTTCAGTGGCACAGTAGCGACTGAACATCTCTTCGATGGAAGATTTGTCGTGAGCCAGGGTCTGCTGCTTGCCGTTAAGCTGCGCAATTCTGTCTCTTAAGTTTGTTATCTGCTGTTCAATAACGGTAATTTCTTCCGTCAATTCTGTTTCAGTCAGAGTAAAGGCTTGTGCCAGTGTCGAAAATGCTTTTTCAAGCTCGCTTTCTACCATGCGGTAATCATTCCTTTCCGCTAAATAACCGGTTTATATATTTACACATCCGTTGTGCGTCTGCCCAATTCCACATACCCCTCATATTGGTTTCAAAGGACGCAAAACGCACGAACAAGTTGACACCCTTATTCTACCCACTTAAAAAGCCGTTTTTGCGGCTATGAGCCAGTGCCTTTAAATGCCGGCGCCATGAAGGAATACATCCACCGGGTCGGTGCCGTCGTCGACAATGTCCATATCTTTGAGGTCGCCGGTCGAGAAATCGTCGGCCGGGACTTCAAAAGATTCTTTGTTGAGGTCAGGCGACGCCGCCAGCATATGCTCCAGTTTTTCCAGCCTGTGCTTGAGGCTCTTAATCGCTTCGGCTTCTATATCGGGCACAGACTCGCTGGTCACCTTAACTCCGTCACGGTAAATGACGCGCCCGGGCACTCCCACCACAACGGAATTTGGTGGGACATCCTTGAGCACGATCGAGCCTGATGCCACGCGCACGTTCTCGCCGACAATGATGTCGCCCTGAATCTCGGCGCCCGACCCGACCACGACTCCGTTGCCCAGGGTGGGGTGGCGTTTCTTGCCCCGGCTGGCCGAACCCATTCGGGCTGCAGCGCCGGCTCCCAGGGTGACGCCCTGATAAATAACGACGTCATCGCCGATTATTGTTGTCTCTCCAACCACGACGCCCATGCCGTGATCGATGAAGACCCGGCGGCCGATTGTGGCTCCGGGATGGATTTCGATACCGGTCAAGACTCTGGCCGCCTGAGAGACGCAGCGGGCCGGTGTCGTCAGTCCCTTGCGCCAGAGAAAGTTGGCTATTTTGTGAGCCACCATGACGTGAAACCCTGGATAGCAGAGGATTACCTCTAGTCGGCTGCGAGCGGCGGGGTCCTTTTCCAGGATGTTGTCTATGTTTTCGAGGAGGCTCAATGTTGTTTTCCTAACTTTTTAGTGCCATTCTAATGCCCTTTTTCTGCCCGCTGCCGCCCTCTCGGGGTTGTCATGGGTTTAAAAGGGGTACTTTTTAGGGAATCTATAGGTTTAGATCAGTATTTATATTAAATCTGATCCGCTCCTGGGGGTCCACCTCCTGACATGCGTATTTTCCCCATCAAAATTGGGCGCAGTTGGCTTTATTCTGGGTTAAAAGTTCCCCTCGAACTGTCAAATTTCCTTGCCACCTCGGATATAAGCGTTCACAAACACCATCTTTTGGGGTGCTAAAGACGCCGAAAACTACGAGATAAAACCCCTGAAAAGGTAGCACGTAGAGGCATTTAGGGCAGCAATGAGCAATAGATTCGGTATCAATTCGGCCAGTACGACTGGGGATAACAATCCCACAGTTGCTGACGCGTCCGAAACCGAAGCCACCCAAAAGCCATTTACTGGATTGAACTTTAATTCTGTAGTAAGCAGCAGTTTTAACGACGCGCTGGCAAATGCCGATCAAGTCAATAAGAATCAAGCGCTTGCCCCCAAACCGGACAATTCGTCTTTGCTCAGCATGGGCGGCAGCTTCATAGTTGGAACCGGCACCGGACTGGCTGAGCAAGTCACGACCATATTTAAGAAGGATAAAGCTACTCTCGCCCGCGAAGCGGACCAGGGTGGTATTTCTGCTTTAAGCTCCGGTCACAGCATCAGCGCTTCCTTCACAAGGACTGCCACCGAGGTGGCCCATGCCGTTCCTGCCCTCAATCCTCTCACTGCAGACGGCAGAAAGAACCTGGGCATCCTCAAAGATAAATATGTTGAAGGATGGACCACGGGCACAGCTGACGATAAAGCTCGCTTTGCCGGTACCAACTTCAGCTTCCTTTTGACTCTGGGCGTCGGTGGCGGCACTGCAGCTAAAGGCACCGTTAATGTCGCTCGCGATCTGCGCGGCGGCACGATGGCTACCCGTGCTATGGGTCTGGCCGACAACGTGGCGGGCGTAGCTGATGAAGTGGGTGTCGTAGGAAGACAATTCGCCCACGTTGGCGAAAGCGGCGCCGTCAAAGGACATGCTCTCTTCACGGAGGCAAAAGTAGCAACAGCCGTGACTGAAGGTGTCGTCCAGCGCGCCACCACTGTCACTGGAAGACTGACTGAAAAGGGCGCTGCTCTCTTCCAGGACGCCAAGGCAGCAACAGTTTCTCTTACTGAAGGCATCGGCAATCGCACCATCTCACTTACAGACAGAGTTGGGCTCACCGGTCCGTCCAAAGCCTCTACATTGCGAGTCGGCGAAGCGGTTGACGGCAATCTCTTCAAGTCCCTGCAGGTTATGTATAAAGATGCTCGCCCGGCGAGCTTCACATCGACGGCAATTACCGACTTCAGTAAAGCCACCACCACAAAAGCAATCAATCAATTCGACAATGCGGTGAGCGGCTTGATTGCCAAAGGCGAAACGCCCTTGCTGCAGGAAGTCAAATCAGCCACAGAAGCGCTTCTCGCCAACAAACCGGGCGCACACACAAGATTTAGCGAAGCGATTGCGAAGAGCGGAAACGCCGAATTGGCAGCACACGGCAATCAAATACTGCGCAGCGTCGAGCGCGCCGGATCGATTGAGAATCTCGGTTTGGTTGTAGACGACGCCTTGCAGAGCGCCGGCACAAAATTACAAGCTCTCAAGAGCGGCGTTGCCATAGGTTCTGACGGAGCCAAGAGCTTCCAAACACTGGAGCGGCTCATGGACGATGCTGCTCGCGGAGGCACCAAGACAGACGATCTTATTCAAGCAGTTAATGCATTGAAGAGAGACGTACCTGGTCTTAATCCACAATTAGTGGACGGTTTGGTTGCCGATATCACCAAGCTAGAATCAGCAGCTACCAATCGCAGACTCTTAACTTCATTGGAAGGTGCCGCCGCCCATGCAGACGAAGCGGCAGGTTCATTCGAGCGCGTTCTTGCAGAAACCAGAAGTAAGACAAGCGTGATATCGGGTTCGGACCAATTCAAAGCATTCGAAGGTTTGAAAGGGGCAGCCGATGATTTTGCTCACGGCAAAATCAGTCCGGAGCAATTCGCCACCAAAATCGATGACCTTAAGAAAGCCGGCAATATCGATCCTAAATTGTTGGAGACGGTCACTCGGGAAGCAGCAAAGCTGACAGAAAGAGTAAACGTGGCCAATATGTTCGAACACATGTCCGACCTGGTGAGACCGGTCAAGGCAGCAACGTCTGAACTCGACAACGTCCTTCTTTCAATGTCCAAAGAGAGCCCCGAGCAGGTCGCCAAAGTGCGGCAAGCATTTGCAGAATTCGCGGCCGGACGCAGCGGCAACACTGAAGGAGTGACGGCCGCGGTTAGAGAACTGATTGAAAGCCAGAAAGCAGTCGGTGGCGATATCGCTAAGGTGACAAAACTTAGTGATGACCTCGTCCAGGCTGTCGAAAAGGCTCGCCCGGCTTTGACCATGGAAAGAGCCATGGCCGAATCTACTCCTGTTTTGGAAGAAGCGCTTCGCAAATGGGCAGGAAACCCGCAGCAAGTGAAGGCGATTCAAGAAGTACAAACTGCGTTTACAGGCGCTCTCAAAGGCAATGTTAGCGCCGACGAACTAGCGCAAGTGATTACCAAAAATTCCACAACGCTCGAACGCGCTGTTAAAGGTTCAAGCGAAATTCTCAAAGTTAACGGCACAAGAATTGCTGATGCGGCCGTCGATTCGTCACGCGCCATCGCCATCAAAAATGGTCTCACAGACATCGGCAAAGCCTCTGACGAAATGGTCAATGCAGTCAAAGGATTGAAAACTCAATTCGCCGACGATGCCACCAAAGCTTCCTCGTTGCGCAACCTCGAGGAAGCGGTCAATGCTTTCAAGACGGCTCCAAAGCAATCTGACGAGCTGACAAGCAGGCTGCAAATAGCAATTCGAGAAGCAAGAAAAGCAGAAATTCCATTTACTCGGCACATGGATGAATTTGCCAATACAGTCGAGCGCACCAGCAGACTGCAGACACTCGAAGCCAGCATTGTTAAAACCAGGCAAGTATCCAACAATATTATTGAAGCCACCAGCGTGATGGAAGCGGCACTCAAGCAAAGCGACTCTTTCCAGGCCATAGAAAGACTGCGCAACGCTGCTCGCACTGGCGACCCCACCAAAATCAAACAAGCATTGGATGAGTCGGCAGGTGCTTTGCGCACGCTTGATGAAGTTAAGCCCGGCTTCAGCAAAATCGTTAGAGAGATAGCTGAGGGCGGCACGCCTACAAATAAACAATTAACCAGGTTGAACTCAGCCCTGGACGGTTTGGAAACAGCCGCCCGCCGCCATCCGCATCCAGACTTCAAAGGCTTTCAGGCTATTGACGAAATCAGAGCGACAGCCGGAAGAACTGCAGTTGATGGCGTTGGCGACGACCTGGCCAAAGTATTGAAGAAGCACGAAGACACGCTCATTTCCATGCAAAGCAGAGTTGCAGCAATGGAAACAAAGGTGGCCGGAGTCGAATCGAGAGCAACCAATCTCGTGAAAGGACTGAACGACGACGCCAAACTGTTGGCAGACGAAGCCTCTAAGGTCCGCCAGCTCAACAACGTCGAAAACGCTTCTCGCTCAGTAACCAATGTCCTTGACAATCTCGTCCCCAAGATCGACGATGCGGCAAGAAATCCAGCCGTCCTGTCAAGAGTAGACGGGACCCGCCAGCTGGCTAAGGAAGCACGCGAGCTGGCCGCATCGGCCGGCGACGACGTGACCAGAAATAAATACATTGCCAAGGCTGTCGAATTCGAGGCTAATCCAGGCAATTTCAACCACGTAAGCGAACGCATCAATCTGTTCAAATCGGCGACCGATGATTTTGCCAGAGGCAGTATCAAAGAAAGCGGGTTCACGGAATTCGCAAAACGATCGTCGGCTCAACTCGATGACGCATTCGGAAAAGGCACAGGCAAGCTCGCCGAAGCCAAAGTTGCCGAACTTGCCAACGCCCAAAAGCTGATCGTGGCTCGCGACTCTATTGAAGCGGCGCGCCAGCTGCCGAAATTGGCCGATCAAGCTGCAAGCCTGGGCACGGACGTACAACAGCTTGCAGCCAAATACGATGCTGCAATCAAAAATCTCACACATAACAATGGCACTCTAGATGACGTCAATGCAGCCGCGCAAAAGCTGAGAGACTTCAAAGGCGCAGAGGCGCTTAAAGAATCCGTCGAAAGAATGCAAAAGACCGCCCATGCTATGGATGAAGCAAGATGGGCCGCCTTCGAAGGTCAATACAAAGCCTATGAGAATGCAGCAAGGCTCAACAGCGTAAGTTCATTCAAGAACACGTTGAACCATATCGCCAACATGTACGATGTGATGCCGCCTGCCGTGCAAGATAAATTGCTGAAATTGCGCGAACACACTCTCAATGCCTGGGCAGCAAAACTGATTCAAGAGCAAGGCTTCTACGGTCCTAACACCATTGCTCAAAGAGCATTTGGCGGGCTTGATGGCGGACAGGCTCTAATCGCCAGAATCCAGAATGGCAGCTTCAATGTCAAGCCTGTAGCCGGTCTGGAAACAACCAAGAGCCAGCTGCTCGAAGCAGCCGAGCGATTCAACAACAACATCGCCAACAACCAGGTCAAATTCTTCGTAAGAGGATTGACTCAAGACAGAGCCGCCCTTATGGCCAATCCGAATCTTGCTCAAGAAGCCATGGCGCGCAAACTGCGCAATGACGTTTTGATGGCGGCCGGCGGATATACAGCCTTTGGCCTTGGCGCCTGGACTCTCAAGGAAAAAGCTCAAGACGCGCTTTACGATGAGCTCAATGCTCCCTATAAGATCGCCGAGTGGATGGAAAAGGAAATCTCCGCCAAGACTGACGCGGATCGCGAAAGATATCGTGCCGAATTGGCGACGATGGTTGCCGACTACATTCGCAACAAAGACCAGAGCGAAATCGATGCTTTGAGAGAGCAAATCAAGCATATCATCGCCGAGCGCACCGCCGAAAATCCTCAAGCGCAAGCCGTGTGGACTCGCCACAAGGAAGCTCTTTCGATCGGTCAGCTCAGAGTCAAAAAAGAACATGAAAATCAAGTCCAGTACGGCAACCCACACGGACCGAACGTCGGACCGGGCACACCAGCAGCAGTGCAAGAAGTTGCGCAGCAAGTAATCGTGACGCCGCCTGCCCGAGTTCGCTCTACGTCAGTAAGCAACGTAGACCAGGACGGCAACAAGAGAAAGCCGGCCACGACCAACTTTGATATCAACAAGATCAGAGACATGAGCAATAACATTGCTTACAGCCAGAGCGGTCTGCGGGCCAATCCAATGGGCACAGCCGGTCAGGCCTCGCTGGCCAACGCATACACGCCAGGTTCGACCAAGGCATGGCAAAATGTCGTCAGCTGGAACACCGGACGCAAATTCGCATCCGGAGAACCTGGCGGCAAGCATGTCTACGGCAATTTCAGCCACCTGGAAGATCATCCTGAAAATGACCAGGCTGGTATAGGCGGTGGCGCAGTTGCTCAAAGCGGTCCCGGCAACAGCGATCCAGCAGCAGCTTCACTGCAATTGGCCGCTGCTCAAGGGCAGCCAGCCAATCAAGACGAAAACGCCACTACAACTGCCGTCTAAGCAGTTCTGCAAAAACGTCAATTAAGTTGAAAAGGTTTTGCTCTTTGTCTAAAAAGCGGCCCAACCGGATAGATACATTTGATAAAGAGAACTGATTTTAGTTTTCAACTTCCCTAGATAGATCGAGAAGTTCAAAAGAGTATTTACTCTTTGCGACTGCTTTTCAAAAACAAAAAAGTCTGCCGAAATCCCTTGCGACAGTCCACACGTTCGAGACTAGAAAATTTTCTAGAGCTTGCGGATTCAAAAGGAGAGAGAAATGGCAGGAAACATTACGTATGACGGCGGTATTGGCGTCACTGATGCTCGGGCCAATGATACTACAGGCAGTACCGGGGACAGTCATTTACTAACCGCCTTTTTGAGCGGAGTTGCAGGCGGCGTCAAGGACCAGGTATCAGCCGTCCTCAAAACACCGAATGCCGAAGTACGTGCAAACGCCGATCAGCCTGCACAACTGGCCGCCGCACAAACCGCATCACTGGCAAATAGTTTCAAACTGATGATGGCTTCGATGACGGTGGCCGATCTTGAAGCTTCTGCCGGTTATCAGCATTTCAAAAACCGCATTGGCAGTGTCAGACCGTCGATTGCGGCGACATATCAAGGCGATCTAATCAATCCGAATCAACCTGTGATTCGAACTGACAGGCTAGCGGCAGCACAAACGGATCAGCCGGTCACCAGCACAGCAAACAGCCAGGATGTCCTGCCCAAGATCCAGGAGCAGTTGAAAAAGGCCGGAGAGATAATGGCCGCCGGCGACATCGAAGCAGGTAAAGCTGTTTTCCGCCAGGCAATAGAGATGGCGGACAAAAACTACGATGCGACAAAAACAGTCGATGAAATTCGGCAGTTGCAAACCATGCTGACGACAAACACTTTCAACGGCAGGACGCTCACGCAAGAAGAGCGCATGGCCGTGCACAGCGAAATTCTCAATCGTTTTGCGGCGGCAACTCTTCCATTTCAATTGCGCTCCGGCAGCATACAGAAGGATCAGGCGGGTTATGCGACCGTACTAAGACAGTACGAACAAAACGAAGCGGCCGAGGTGGCATACAAAGATGCGGTGCAAAAAGCTGATGCCATTCCGGTTGCCGAAATGCGACAGCAAATAAAATTGATTGCAGAAGAGATGGGCAAGACCAACAACCCTGAGTACATTAACTTCCTGAGCGGCTTCTCGCAAAATCTATTAGGCGGCAAAGATGCAGATGGCAATGAGGTGCCTGGCGCAATCAAACTGCCGATCACGGCGAGAAAAGATTTGCTCGAATTCTACATTCGCCCAACCATGCAGCAAGACGGCACGGCCATGATGAGCACCGGCACCGCCAAAGATGGAACCCCAAGATTTGTTCCCGACACAAACTCAGTCTTCAAGCCGGAAAAGGCTCTCCAGGTAGCCGACGAAGTAACCGCCAAGTACAAACAAATTCTCAACATCGATCTCGCCAAAGATCCGTCAAAAGATGCTGAACTTCAAGTATTTCGTGCCACCATTGACGCCAATTTGCCCGAAGCGATAAGGGCAAGAAGAGAGGAGAAGTCCTACGGATGGGACAGCAGTTGGTCCAATCTTGCAGCAGCTGGTGTTGGTTTGTTCGGTACTGCCGTATTAGGAAAATTTGGACTCGGACGCGTGGCAGCCCGAGCTATGCCGTCGCTTTTCAAAGCGGGAGCGGCAGGCGGCGAATTGACCGTACTGGGCAAAACAGCCGAGTTTGCAACAAGCGGCGCACTTGCTTCAGTGACCCGCAATCAAATGATGACCAATTACTTCGACAGAAAAGACGAAACTTTGACCATGAGCATTGCCAATGGCTTTGCTTCTACTTTTGGCGCCAAAGCCTTCTTCCAGGCTCCGAAGTTGCTGGGAGACAAAGTCTTCTTGCGCGGTTTTACGGCCGAGGCTGCCACTGCCAGAGCCACCAAAATGGTTGGGCCGGACGGCATCGCGCAACTGGCAAAATTGAAAGAACTGCAACCAGGACTCGTAGTGCCAAAAGGTGTGACAACCTTCGAACAGTGGGCAGCAGGTGTTAGCACAAGTGAAAGGGCGACAGCCATAGCAGCCATGGCGAATAAGTTGGAGCCTGCCAGCACGTTTGCCAGATTCAACCCGATTTCGAAAGGATACGCAATTATTGGTCAACCATTCAAGAGTGCAGAGACGCTTACCTCAGGCGGGATAACAGCGCGCCGAACCTGGGCGGGTGCGCTGGCCACAGGAGGAGTCACTACTATTACGGACGCAGCAGACTCCTATTCGCGACTCTGGCCCAAAATAATAAATGGTGAGGCTACTGATGCCCAGGGTAACAAAATAGAGCCTACTTTCCACAATATGGTCGTCTTACCGATTTACAAAGATGCTGGCGACAGTAGCTTCTTAGGCGGCGCGATAGTCGGTGGTCTTTTTGGCAAACCCGGTTCTCTTTTCCTGAAACCGTGGGCCGTAAGCGCCGCCAATAGAACTTCAATGGTTGGAAAAGCCCTTGAGACCGTATGGACTCCTGTCAAATCAGGAAGTAAATTCGTCTACGGTGGTTTTAGCGGCGCCACGCCTGAGTATTTCCTCAGATTAGCCAGTCCGAAAGGGTCGGATATAGGTCTTATCCTGTCCAACAATCTGCAAATACAATCAGCTCAAATATTGAAAAATCTCAATGACAGAACCAAGGTCGGTATTTACGACCTTCAACTCCAGCTCAACGAAGAACAACTCAAAGACCGCCCCTTCACTAAACGGCAGTAATCATGCTTTTGCGCGGCAGGCTCAGGCGTATGCCTTCATGACCAGGACGGTATTGTGTCCGCCAAATCCAAGCGCTTCGCAAAGTGCATGTTTGACTTTGGCATCTCTGTACACATTCGGCACATAATCCAGGTCGCACTTCGGATCGGGCACACCATAATTGATCGTCGGATGTATCTTCTGATCGAAAAGTGTAAGCGCGGTAGCGGCAGCACCTAGAGCACCGGCTCCGCCGAGCAAGTGACCGACCATTGATTTAGTGCTGGAGACTGCCACTTTGTAGGCATGCTCTTTAAGTACTTTTTTGATCGCCAAAGTCTCGCGCTCATCATTGAGCGGAGTAGATGTGCCGTGAGCATTGATGTAATCAATTGCCGTCGGATCGATTTCGGCATCTCTCAAAGCTTCAGTAATTGCGCGCGCAGCACCTTCACCGAATTCATCCGGAGCGACAATGTGCGTGGCATCGCATGATGCACCGCCGCCAACTATTTCCGCATAAATCGGAGCATTGCGTTTGAGCGCGTGTTCCAATTCTTCAAGAATGAGTACGACAGATCCTTCGCCGATTACAAATCCATCTCTGTCTGATGTAAAAGGACGTGATGCTGTTTCAGGATCGTCATTTCTCTTCGACAGGGCCATCATGTTGTTGAATGAGGCAACGCTGAATTGATTGATACAAGCTTCCGAACCGCCCGAAATCATAACGTCGGCACGATTGCTCTGGATGTACATGAATGCATCAAGCAATGAATCGAGTCCGCTGGCGCAAGCAGTGGAATCATTTTTGGCCCGCCCTTTGGCACCATATTCAATGGCTACTTGACCGGACGATGCATTGGGCATCAAACGAATAATAGAGCGCAAGCCGATTTTCTTTGGTCCGCCGGCCATCAATTTAATGTGATCGCCTGTGGTCGTGATCAAGCCGCCGACGCCGGTACCGATATAGGTGCCGACGCGCTCTGCGATTGTATTCTTGATTTCCAACTTCGCATCTTCAAGCGCCTGCTTTGCGGCTGCCATGGAAAAGAGAGTGACTCTGTCCATTTCCTTTAGCATGGAGCCGACTTTGCGTTTGTCGGGAAAGAAGTCCTGGATATTAAAACCTTTGACTTCAGCGGCGATTTTGACATCCAGCCCAATCTCATCAGGATCGAATTGAGCGATACGTGCCACTCCGCTCTTTCCTGCAAGCAGTGCTTTCCAAACATCCTCGCGGCCAAGCCCGATAGGAGTAACGGCTCCGATGCCAGTAACCACCACTCTTCTTCTATTCATTTGCGATTTTATATCCTTCATTTAGGAGCGCAGATTGTGCGTTCCATTACGGAACAAACTCTTTGGCTGACCGGATTGGAAGCACCCAACCTGGGTTTTTGCCGACCAGTAAATCAAAAAGACATGGTCATTCTAACGCTTATGCCGCGCCACTGTGAGGTTTTTGGCATCCTTCCTGATAATAAATTAGTATGCAAAACCAGTGAAGACTGGGTGCTGGATATACTTTCGAGCATCAAAACACATCCGAGAACCAAGATAAAACCTTTACAAGAGGCTTAACACTGCAGGGGAGACTCCATGAGTCGCACAAAAACACCCGTGCCTGGCATCAACACTTTGCAACCCACCCGACTTGCAAGAGTTTTTTTGGGCCATCAACCGAATTCGGTTGATGGCCAGAAAATTGAAGAAAACTGCGAAATTTGGCGAAAAATGGGACTTTTTGCACTTCTAGTGAAAATCGGTTTCGTCGATTGCGTCGTAGTCGCCGCCGAAAGCTGAACCGCCGCTGATGATTCCGCCCTCGTCGTACATGCCGAACTGATCTTCCATGCAGACAAAGGACTCGTCATCATCGTCTGCCTCGAAATCGGAAAGTGCTGCAGCACCTGTTATCAAAACCGATTCATTGTTGACATCGAGTGCCTTATCCTTGTCCTTTGCATAACCACCCATCAAACGAGGCGTGGCAATTACCCCCAATTGCCGGAGTTTTTCCTGAGCTGTTCTTCCCTCCAGTCTTTCCTCCACCGCACGTGTTTCCATATCGGCTCGTACATTGAGCTTGAATGCCTTGTCTAGTTCTTTACCAATTCTTTGATAGTTCGGTTCAAACCTTTCTACGTGTGCCCAGAATTTTTTGTTGTGACTTGCTTCCAGCACATGCGACAGTTCGTGCAAAACCAGGTATCGCCGACCTCGCTCAGGCACATTTTCTATAGCATGGCGAGAGAATGTAATGATGCGCGATTTCAAGTTGATCTGCGCCAATCTGGTGTACTTCGCCGAGCCGATCCTGACTCCACCAATGGTGACATTGACAGTAGCTTCGTTAATGCGTCGCACATATCCAGCCATAAAATGCTGGTACATCTCATTGAGTGCGCGCTGAGAATTGAGGCTGTCACCTGAATTGAGCGCACTGAGGCTGGAGAGGTTGGTCCGGCTTTTGTTGGCCACTATCTGGATTTCTGTAACTTAAGGAGCTGTGAAATAGACAAGTAATCTTGGAGACGGGCATACTAAATGCTCAACTCAAAGATAACAAACGTTAGCGGTTTCAAAGCAACGCCAGCGCGGGGAGATTTTGAAAAATTGTCTAATACCGCAAATACACAAGCATTGAGCAATCTGACTTTAATCACAGGCGGCGCCCGCTCTGGCAAATCTCTGCTTGCAGAGCAGCTGGGCAGAGAGTCCCACCTGCCGGTTGTATATCTGGCTACCATGGAAGAGATGCATGATGATGCAGAAACAGTCATGCGCATCGGACTGCACCGCTCCAGGCGTCCTCAAACATGGACGACCATAGAAGCGCCATACAACCTGAGTGCTGCCATTCTGAACCTGGCACCTGAAAAGCAAACTTGCATCATCGACTGTCTTTCACTTTTGGTTTCCAACATACTTTTGAAAACAAACGGTGAAGCGGCACGGCTGCCGGAGGTGCGCAGCCAGGTTTCAGAGGAGATCGCCAAGGTCCTGTCGGCCATCGAAAAACGCCAGGAAATAAACTTTCTGGCCGTCACAAACGAAGTGGGCTCCGGCATCGTCCCGGAAAACGCGCTGGCGCGTTCATACCGCGATCTGCTCGGGGAAACCAATCAAACGGTCGCGGGCGCCGCCCATTCAGTCTTTCTCATGTGCTCCGGACTAAAACTAAAGCTCAAATAAAGTGTTCAAAAAAACGCTCAACACTCCTTTTCATGCCGGACTTTCTCGTCCAAATCATGAGAGAATTTCATTTAGATGGTTATCAAGCATATGTTATGATCTCTGAAGATGCCCAATTGGGCTTGGTTTCACGACCCGAAAAACGGGCGGCAGGCGACTGGAGGACTCCCTTAAATGGCTAAGCTGCGGCTGAAATACTACCCAGAACAGGTTCTTTTGCAGAAGGCTAAAAAGGTGACCACCTTTGATTCGTCCGTTCGCAAGCTGGCCAACGACATGCTGGAGACAATGTACGACGAAAACGGCGTCGGACTGGCAGCGCCGCAAGTAGGCGTCTCCAAGCGCATCATGGTTATTGACGTATCGGGCGAAGATGAGCCGAATGAGCCTATTGTCTTCATCAATCCACAAATCATCGAGAAGGAAGGATCGCTTGTCGGTCTGGAAGGCTGCTTGAGC
>JBGAVL010000085.1:0-19230 GCA_044228145.1 Obscuribacteraceae bacterium (SeqCode) | reverse complement strand
GGAAAAGCTTGCGTGTTCAGCAGGATAGTGGTGTAAGGATCCTCATCGAATTTCAATGCCTGCGACGCGTACTTGATTGCTTCGTTGTCATTGCTGATACGACAGTCATACATATGACGAAGTTGATTGAGATCGCCAAGCGCCTTGGGATCGTAAATTTTCTCGGCCGCATTGTCGATGATCGACTCATACATAGGAGACGAATAACACCCATTCGGCTGCAACTCTCCTCGCGTCGAACGAGTGGTTCCTGGTCGATTCAGCCCACCGCCGGCGCGCCGGCGCTCCATGTCCTCAACTATTTGTTCGAAAATATCTGAAAGTGGATTTCGGCTCTGCACCAAATCTCGCGCATTTGCTTGCTCACCTGGAGGACTGCCGAAAAATTCAGCACGCAAATTATCGGAGGCTTCGGTTTGGGCTATTAAAAAGGAAGATGGTAATGAAGTAATTTGCGAATCAAACTGGTTAGAAACGTGTTGCGGCATATCACGCAATCCCTCATCGGTAGACTGCCGTGTATATCCCCTGCCACCTGTTTCTGGACAAAATTATGGTATCGCATTTAATACCAGTTCTTAAACAACTAAAGAGCGCACTCAGAAATTCTGGGCGCGTTTTCGGGTTGAAATTTAGGATGTCTGCATTCTGCCGTCGCCAGGCGACATTGTTGTTATGAAACTGTAAA
Source organism: Obscuribacteraceae bacterium (SeqCode) (assembly GCA_044228145.1). Taxonomy (GTDB): domain Bacteria; phylum Cyanobacteriota; class Vampirovibrionia; order Obscuribacterales; family Obscuribacteraceae; genus QKMZ01. Next base: position 18,542 of record JBGAVL010000085.1, on the reverse strand, counting down.
CACTATCAAGTTGCTATACAGGCTGATTTATGCTAAACTAGTCATCTGACTAGTCATTTGAGGAATGCCGTGAGCAGCTGGCCCGTACAAGATGCTAAAGCTCGTTTTAGTGAGCTTTTAAATGCATGCCTGAGCGATGGTCCACAGATAGTCACCCGGCGAGGTGCAGAAACCGCCGTGCTCGTCCCTATCGCCGAATGGAGGCGAGTTTGCAATGCAGCTCAACCATCTCTGAAGACGTTGCTGCTAGCAGATTTCGGTCGCATTGATTTTACATTGCCTGAGCGGCGACCAAGAAAACGCCGCCCCCCGATTGTTCCGTAGCCCTATTCGATGTATCTTCTCGACACCAACGTCGTCTCTGAACTTCGCAAGGTCCGTCCACACAAGGCAGTTGTCTCGTGGCTTGAAGGGATCAACGACAGCGATCTCCACCTCTGCGTCGTCACGCTCGCTGAAATTCAGTCCGGCATTGAGATCACTCGCGATCAAGACACCGTCAAAGCCGCTGCAATAGAGGCTTGGCTCGACCAGGTTGCCACAACCTACAATGTGCTCCCCATGGATGCCACCACCTTTCGATTATGGGCAAAACTGATGCACCGGCAATCGAACACCGTGATTGAAGATGCCATGATCGCAGCTACTGCAATCGTGAACAAGCTCACCATCGTCACCGGGAACATCCGGGACTTTGAACGCTTTCAAGTACAGCTGCTCAACCCCTTCGAAAAATGAGCACTATGCTTTAATAGCAATCTCTGCACCGTTTTCTCTATAGCTAAAGCGAACGGCATTGAGCCAGGAGCGCCAACATCCTGGCGGCTTTTACATTGCACCTAATCGTGCAGCCTGAGCATCATCATCTTTTCGTCGATATAAATGTCGCCCTGTTTGAGCGCTCTCACCTCGTGTCCGTACTCTTTGAACCCGAGAGATTCATACAGCTTCATCGCCGCGCTCTGAGTCGTACTTACCGTCAGAATCACTTCCTCCAGGTCCGGCATTTTCTTTGCGCGCTCTATCGCCTCTGCCATGAGCCTGCGGGCAAGCCCTCCTCCGCGCGCTTCCGGAGCCACATACACGCCCCAGATGCCGCCTTTGTGCCTGACCCTTTCTCCCTGGCGGCGATAAAATCCGAGCATGCCGCAAGGATTGGGATTGAACGCGCCCAGCGCAAAAGTGTCATCAGTATTTGCTAAGCGCTTGCAGATATCTTCCTGCGAAGCATTCACAGAATCCCCAAAACTGGCGCCGAAAGCCTCGGGATCTTCTTTCAGCCCGCGCAAGCGCAACTTCCAGAAATCGGCTGCGTCTGCCGCTTCGAGCACTCGAATTTCCGGTTTCATTGCTACTTCTGACACAGCTGTCTCCTTTACGTCGTTTTGCTTCTACATACTGGGCGACGCATGGCATCGCCCCTACAAAACCCCAGCCAATGCTCGCCTATCGAACCGCAATGGTTCAATATCCAGTCTAGTTTTTCCATCACAAGCCAGTTCCGCAACACATTCTCCCACGGCGGCCGAGTGTTTAAAACCATGCCCCGAACAGGGCGAACAAATAATTGTTTTGGAAGAACCCGGCATAAAATCAAGAACAAAACCAGAATCCGGAGTCATCGTGTAGAGGCATACCACTGTCTTAATGCACTTTTTGCCAACGCCAGGCAGACAGGGCTTAATGCAGCGCTCGTACATGTCATCAATTTCGCTCTGAGCAACAGTTCGCTCTACCGCCTGCGGAGTAGTTTCGACATCGTATTGCTCGGAAGCTATCTTGATGCCGCCTTCTTTTCCATGGCTGGCGGGAAATCCATAAATCATGCTGCGCCCACCTTGACCAGGCCAGATGAAGATTGGAAAATTCCCTTGTTTGAACGCTTCGTAATTCTCGCTGATATCAAACCAGTAAAGAACCTGCCTGTAGACTCGAAACTTGTTCTTGTACTTTTCCTGCAGCATCTGGGGCAGCCACGGTCCTACCGTCAGAACAAGCCTGTCCGCGCAATAACTACCTTTGTTCGTTTCTACGACAACGCCATCGCCATCTTCGGAAAACCTCAACACTTCCTCGTTGAGATTCAGCCTGGCACCAGCCTTTTCGGCAAGCGAGAGATTGACGCGCACACATGCTTCCGGACGTAAAAAACCAGCCTCGTACTCGTAGTAAGCGCTCTCATTGTCTTGCACGTTGAACAGCGGAAACCTGGCGCGAGCCTGTTTTGCATCGAAGGACTCATGACGAATGGAAAACTTCTTTGCCGCCCTCAGTGTAGTTTCAAAAAAGTCAGCTACTTGATTCACGCCGGTGCTGTCGGCGCACGAGATCATCAAACCGCCCGTCACATCAAGCAGTTTTTCTCCAGTCTGTTCTTCCTGATCGCGAAAAATTTCGTACGAGCGCAGCGACAAAGCCGTGTAATGATCGCCTTCTCCAATCGCCTGGCGGGTGATGCGGGTATCGCCGTGAGTAGAGCCAAGCGAATGCGGTGGTTCGTACTGATCGATGCCCAATACTTTCGAACCACGCCTGGCCAGCTGATACACAGAGGCGCTACCGGCAGCCCCGAGTCCTACTACAACAACCTCATAACGCTCACGCCCAGCCAATACTCAACTCCGCAAAAAACACAGTAATCCGTCCCAATCAACTCAATGATTACTCGTTTTCCACAAGCACTTTCAGAGCAGCAACCATCTCGATCGGGTCCCGGCAATCATACAAGGTGCAACCGCGAGATTCAAAAATTTGTTCGAAGTCTGTTATCACTTCGTCTACAAGCCCGGCAAATATGCCCGGGTCTGGCACCCCGTCATTGAACAACTCGACCAGATGATCCCAGGCTTTGGGCTTTACGTTGAAGTCTCTCGCCTGTGAGATGAATCGTCCAAACGTAACAAAGGGCACCGCATTCAAGAACGATAGCAATTCCAGCATATGCTCGACCATGTCCGCTGAGAGCAGAAGAAGCCCGTCGCGGTTGTCACACGCGATAGCATTCAAAACTTTTCCTGCGGATTCTTGCACTTCATGCCAGTGTTTAACGCCTTGTTTTAAACACTGCTCATTCAAGTTCTTGACCGTGTATTTGTTGAGCAGTTCAATCAATTCGGGGTTTACTATCGGCGCCAGGCGGTCGGATGCTGAGATGATCCAGTGTTTGCTCACCTCTTTCACATCTTTCAAATAACCCTCAGGGGTGTAGCAATAAAGCTCGATCAGCATGCCATCAATGATTTTGCCGACTCCGAATGACTTGAGGGGGTCTGTCATCTCTCTCACAAACACGACCAGCTCGAGGTCTGAGTAATGCGTGTCTTCATTGCGCGCGAAGGAGGCGATCGATGCAAAGGCCAGGAAATTGTCGCCGAACTCCTCCTGCACAACCGGCGTTAGCCGATCGATGACTTTCTGACGGTCTTCATGCGTGTATCGCTCTAGCGCTTTCATTGTTAGTCTTCCTCTGCTTCCAGTGCAACCGATGCTTTTGGTATGCGAAACCACATCCGGCAGCCGCCACCGTCGGCGGTACCCACTCCGATCGAACCATTGTGTTGTTCCACGATTGCTTTGCAAATCGGCAAACCAAGCCCTATGCCGCCTTTCTTGGTTTCGTCCTCGCGATCGACCTGTTTGAATCGTTCAAAAACAAATTCTCTCTTGTCTTCGGGAATGCCCTTTCCCTGGTCGTTTACCTGTACTTCAACAAAATCGTCGCCCTCTTCCACGGCAATCGTGACGGTGGTTTTTTCAGGCGAAAACTTAATGGCATTCGAGAGAAGATTGACCAGAACTTGCACGAGCCTGTCCTGATCGCCGTAAAACTTTGGATCACCTTCGTTGACTACGGCAAGCTTGATGCGGCGTTTTTGCGCCATGCCCTGAATGGAATGAACAGACGGATCGACGACGGCCGAAGCCTTGATCATCGAACAGTCCAGCTGAAGATGACCGCTCTCCATTTTTTCCAGACTGAGCAGCCCATTGACCAGCGCAATTAATCGACCAATATTGGAATTGACCTGGGAAAGCGCCTGCTTGCTGCGCTCTGGAAGCTCGCCATACATGCCGTTAGAGACCATATCCACCGATGCCTGAATCGAAGTCAAAGGCGAGCGCAGATCGTGGCTGACCATCTGCAAGAAAGCCCGCTTGAGACGCTCGACTTCCTTGCGGTGCGTGATGTCGTGCACCACGCAAAAGAGCGCCCGGTCGGATTCCGACCATTGCACGGACCAGGACGCATCGATGACGCCGCCGCCTTTGCGCACCAGTTTGTTTTCCACCTCCGCATGCGCACGACTCTTCATCGCTTCTTCAAAACTGTCTCGCGTGCGTACTTTGTCCTCTTCAGCGATGATTTCGATAAAGCGCTTGCCGAGCAGTTCGTCATCTGCGTAATTGAGAATTTTCAAAGAGGCCGGATTGCAGCTGGCGAAAGTCAGGTCAGGCGTGATGCTGCAGATCATATTCGATGCGTTTTCCAAAACAGCACGTTCTCTGCGCATGGCGTCCTGCACTACATCAGCCATCTGGTGCACGGCTCTGTCGAGATCACCAATTTCGTCGGTGGACCTTTGCGGCGCAATGAGCGGGACGCCGGCAGCGAATCGCAAGCTGTTGTCGCGCACCACAGCCAACCGCTTCGCCACCTCGCGGGCGAAATTAAGAACCAGAGCGACCATGCCGATGATGTTGAGAACAGCGATTACCCCCAGCACAATCGTGAGAGCCCGGCGTGTTTGCATCGACTCTTCCAGATGCCGGCGCTGCAACCCCTCGCAATTTTTCAAAAGGCTCTCAATTTGGCGATTGGCGAGATGCGAGATATCATTCAGCTCAAACAGCAAATGATCTCTGTGCCATTCGTGGCGGCTAAAGGCAATTCTGACGCGCTCCATCATGTCGCGACCTTCCAAAAGATTGTGCTCTATCTCACTGACTGAAAAACGCAATTCGGCATTATCATCGGTAAGCACTTTCAGTTTCTGAAGTTCTTCCGGCAGGGTTTTGAGAAACACGCCGTAAGTCTCGTAGAAAGCCTTGGAATTGGGATCGTGCAAATCGTGAATTTGCTCGATCAAGCCGGAAGACGCCCTTTGAATCAAGGAAAACAGGCGGTTGATTTGCGCTACCGTCTCGGTCGCTTTGCGTTCTTTGCGCACCACATCGTCCGTGTAGAAAATCATAGCGCCGGCCAAAAGCATGAGGACCAGTTCAAAAATAAGCATGGTGCCCGCCAAAACGAGCCCCTTCTTGAAGATGGTTTCTTTGTTGAGATTCTCGAGGATAGGCTTAAACCAACGCCGAGGCGCCTGCTCCTTACTCTAAGTCTGCCTTGTAACCGACTCCATGAACAGTATGGATGATGGACTGATGAGATGGGGACTCCAGTTTTTTGCGAATGTTCTTGATATAAGTCCGAATAGTCTCAGGCGAAGCTTCTTCCTCGGCCGTCCACACACGCGCAATAATCGCTTCGCTGCTGAACACTTGCCCTGTGTGGCGCATCAGCAATTCGAGCAGCGCAAACTCCTTCGGTACAAGCCTGACCGAGCTGCCGTTGGACGTCACTTTGAAAGATTTTGTGTCGAGAGTAACATGACCGAGCGTCAGAACGTCTTCGAGCAATTTACCGGTGCGCCGCCTGAGAAGCGCCCTGACGCGCGCCTGCAACTCCTGAATGTGAAATGGCTTCGTCAGATAATCATCAGCGCCCGAGTCGAGTCCTTCCGCACGCTCAGCGATTTTCGACATGCCGGTCAGCATCAAAACAGGCGCTCCGCCGCCGCGGGCACGGTATGCTTTGCAAATGTCGATGCCGTCTTTGCCTGGCAAAGTGCGGTCGAGAATGACCAGATCGTATTCATTGACGGCCAGCATCTCATCGCCGTCGTCGCCGTCATAGGCTGCTTCAACCGTGTGGTGCTCGAAGACGAGACTGTCACAGACAAACTGTGAGATTTGCGTGTCATCCTCGACTACAAGTATCTTCGCCATTACTTTCATTTATGGCCTTTATCGAGGCGTCGGGCACAGGCAATGCGCCACCTCGAAAACTACCCTATTTATGACCTTTATCGAGGAGACAGCCACCCGGGACCACCCCCGAATGGCTGCATTGCTCGTAGTCTTCTTCGAAAGGGGTCGGTTGGTATTAATCACCTCCAAGAGCTGAAAAGGGGTTGTTGCTTCTAATTCCCACGGCACACAAAATCTTTTGCTTGTAAACCGAGCCTGATGCTTACAGGAGACTGTTGAAAAAACAGGCTTCTAACCTTTCGGAATTATCAATTTGTCTCCGGCATAGATGTAGGATTCAGGCGACATCTTATTGGCCGCGAGAATGGCATTCATCAAGTCGGCTATCTGCTGATTGCTTGCTTGCGGTCCCAGTTTTTCCTGAGCGATCTTCCACACCGAGTCGCCGGGTCTGACGGTGAAGGTCTCGGGTGTCTCGACCGTTTCTGGTGCGTTGACACCCGGACCTGCATCGCTTCCCGTAAATACTGATTCGCTGATGTCTGCAAGTGCCACGGTCTTGCCGCCGTCTTTGGACACTGAATTGAAACCATTTTGAAGCAGATTGAGAGAAACAAGCGCCGACGGGTCGTATTTCATTGCCTCTTCCGGATTGTCTTTGAGAGTGGCGAGGAATTTGTCGAGCTTTTCTTTGGAAACAACGCCGTTGTCCGCAACTTGAGCTGTTACTTGAGGATGCTTGGTCAAGAAGCCTTCGATGACTGTTTTTTGCCATGTGTTCAAGGTTGTTCCTGGGGCTGGAGCTTCCACTTTGTCGAGAGCGGGGTCATCGCCGGTTTGCGCTGCCACGGCAGCTTTCATGCCACTGACGTCGGCGTCTTTTCCATTTTTGAACCCAAGTCCTTTTGCCATGCTTTCCATGGTGATGGTGTCGCCGTCACGAAGGCGTTTGACTTGTTCGGAATCCCAATTCTTTTGCTCTTTGAGATGACTCAATGTGTCTGCCACTTTGCGCCGGTCTTCCTTGTCTACGCCGCCAAGCAACTTTTCGTTGTTGAGTTCGTCGTCACCAATCTTGCCGTCTTTGTTGGTGTCCAGCTGTTTTACATAGGTCTCGATGTCGCTGCGGCTGACTTTGCCATCTTTGTCGTCCAGACCTGTCCTGGCGACATCCAGTGCGTCGAAGAGAAAGTCTTTGTTGTCGGTGAGCATGGCGGCGATGTCCATGTTCGATCTGCCGTCGCTCTTGCCCGCCATGAATGCATCGATGTCTTTGCCGCTGATGCCGTTAATCGCCCTCTGGGTGCCACCACGACCGGTTGCAGCAACATCGTACGGAACCTGATTGACCAGTCTCTGGTAATTGTTGCCGAGGCTTTCGAGATAGGCTCTTTCTGCGGATCCTTGCTTGGAAAGTTGAGTTGCAAAATTGATTTCGTCAAAGGAAACACCACCATTGCCATCTTTATCCAGTTGGCTGAAGTTGTTCTTGGCCCAGTTGGCTGCCATTTCCGGAAGGATGCCGCGCTGCTCCAACTCGGTAGTCAGTGCTTGATTAAGCTGTGCCTTGTCTCCGGCAGCCGGATCGGCTTTGTTGATTTCGTCCAATTCCGCCTGAAAAACTGTCGATGCAGCTTCGGTACCCTTACTTTTTGCTGCATTGCCTATGTCTGTTGCATCAGTCTTTGCGTCAAATCCTGTGGCCATGATTATCTCCTTTTGCATGCACTGAGCCAGCACATGGTGATGTGTGCTTTAGTGCAACGCGAGTCTTTTAAAAGCGGGGAATTCTGGAAGGGAATGTGGGGAAGCGTGGGGTAAACCGGCCAGCAGGTGGGAGAGGGGTTATGCTAGCGCCGGGGTTCGCTTGTCCACAATGTAGTCGATGGTCGTGTAGTTTGTGTGGAGTATTTGTGGAGTTTTTGTGGAGTGGGTCGCGCATCTACATAGGTAGGCTATCGCAAGCCTTCCCATCAACGATCCTGAAGTAAGTGACGAAGATGTGCGGCATTGCCAATCGTTATTTCAAGACCACCAAATCGACGATTGTAAGGCGAAAATACGTTTTACACTAACCCGGGTAAATGTAAAATCACGTTGCAGCTAATTTTCCAACTCTTACAACTTCAATTGCGCTTCCCTGATCGTGACGCCCGATATGAGGGTTGCAGAGACAAGTTTGTTGGCACGACAATCTTCGATGATCATTATTATGCCAGTTGGTAAAGGTCGTAAAGAATGCCAATGCAGTTGTTAAAATCGAAAAACGCAAAGATTGGAGAACATTATGAACACAGCGATTCCTTTCGACAAAGTTCACGAACAAATTTATCGAAATTCCTTTCGCTCTATTGAACTAGACAAAACTGATTACTTCTTCTTGTTTTATCTTCTTCACAGCTATGTTATGGAACTCAGCCATGAAGGGATGATTGAAGGCATGCCCGATGCCAAGTACTTTTATCCACTAACTCAGCGTGGAGCTTCGGAAGTACTATCGCTAATTTGGGGCGACTCGCATCCGGGTCAATCTCCACTCGATGAGGATTGTCCAAATTTCTATTGGGAGTGGAATGGTCACTGGGACGGTGAAAAAAGAGCTACAAACCTCAAGCCGTTAGAGTTAAGTCAGCTGAATGAGTTGAAGAGCATCATTGATGCAGAGCGAACTAGTTGAACATTTGGCTCTAGAAGAAAGTTGACAAACAGAAGGCGAGAAGTTGTTACGGACCGCGTATCTTTGCGCAGTCCAATTTGACAGGTTGATGACGTTGTGAGCGGCAGGATGAGCCGTCCGACGATCCGACCACCTACACTTGCTCAGGCGGCGGTGGTGGTACTGGATTTGAACACCTCTACACCTGATCACAGACAATGATTTTGAGTACAGTAAATGGCAGACCAATCAATCCTTTGTTTCAAGATATGCGCAATAATTGATGCTCCGCATCGTGGTTCACCCAGCCGAGTTTTCAGATTGAAGAAATGGACGAAAAATATCCCTACCTCGTTGAAGTCAAATTGATTGAGCAGATTCAGCCTGTAGCCAGGGGTAGCCGCTATGAAGACCCTCTGGCGCAGTCACTGGAAGAAGTGGATTGGGCACTGTTTCGTGTGGCGGTTCGCTGTTAGCCCCACGACCATTTCCCGGCGAGCAGGGCATTGAGTATGTATGCCTGGATGTCGAACTTGCTAATCTTGACGAGGCATTAACTGTCCTGAAAGAGAAGATGCACGAACTTGGCGCCCCGGTTGGTTCGTCAATAGCCTATTACACCGGCAAATTCTGGGCGAACTACCGCTTGAACATAAATAATCTACTTGCCTCTCTGGTGAATGCCCAGCCTGGTGCGAAGTAAGCCCGCAATACAACCATGTGATATACGAAAGGACAATCGCTAGCCAGAAGGAGAGGATGTAGATTTCTAGTTTGAATTCCATCGCCGGTTTTGAGGAAAGAACGTGAACAGAATCAGCAAGAGGCGAACAGCTAAACGAATTACCTTGAAAGAGGAAAGTCTTGCGGAAAACAAGGCTCTCGGTCTTGAGCAAATGCAAGACGAGATGGACATGATCTTTTCTGTATTGAAGCAAAACGGCATCAATATCAGGCTTTGGATGGAAGAGTATTTGACTGCTTGCGAAGAGAGTGGTGGCAATGCGCCGCCGGACTTCGAGAAGTTTCTGCCGTGGAACATGAGCCCCGAACTTAGAGCACGGGTTTCCAGGGAAAGCACTTTCTCTCATGGCAGCGCCAAATTCATTCAAGCGCCCGATGGCACGGTTTATCATGCTCAAAAGGACGGCCGCAGAGTTCCAATCGTAATTGGCGATATGACGGCTGAAGAATTTGAAAAGCTCACCGGCCTTGATACGGGTGGCTCCTACATCCCACCAGCCACGAAACAGCATTTGCGCCAGTAGCAGATTTGGCTCTCATACGGGCCCGTGTCTTAGGTACCATTTACCATTCCCGATTGCCGGGGGCGGCATTCCCGATTGCCGGGAAAGGCATTCCCGATTACCGAACATTGCAATCACAGAGACAAGCGCGGTGCGGTTAGCGATGTTGCCATGACATGCTATCATTAACAGTGTCAACCAGGGTTTTAATTATGAGTACTGTGCTACAAAAACGGTTGCAGAAGGCTATACCCAGGGCACCTCAGCGTGTGGCTGAGGCGGCGGTCAAAGCTTTGGAAATTGCAGAAAAGCATCCCAAAGACTCCAGTTGCACGGTCGTACTCGTGAGAGTCTTGACGGCGGTTGTCGAAATCTTGGATCGCATGGATTCCGCGATAGATTCAAGCAAAGTTGCATCAGCTTCTTCAGATTTTGAAGTATTACTCTTGCTACTTGAAGAACCTTCCGTACTGGCCGAGCTAAAAAATCGCGATCCTCTAGCTGGTGCTAAACTCCGTGGCTTAAGGATGCAGATGAACCTTCTGGAGAAAGAAGGTGGTTGTGTATCCGCGTTGGAAGCCGGCAAAATACTTGGAATGAGCAAAGCTGGGGTTCACAAGGCGAGAAGCGAAGGCCGCATCTTGGGCTTACCACGCGGACAAAACCAATACTTGTTTCCGATCTGGCAATTCCCCAACGGCAAGTTGTTGCCGGGTCTCAAGGACGTGTATGCAGCTATTCAAGGAAATGAATGGATGAAGGCATCCTTTATGCTCTCTGCAAACAGCCGCCTGGCGGAACAAACACCGGCTGCATTGTTGCAACTTGGACAGATAAAGCCTGTACTGCAAGCTGCTAAACTATACGGAGACCACGGCGCTGTCTAAGATTGCAGAACCTCCGGTAGACATAAACAAAAGAAAGTTGCCCATTATTGATCTTGACGGGCAACTTTTTCGCATATCGAAGGCGTCACGAGGAGTTGACGGCGCCGTTTATTTCGGGCGAAACAAAACGGAGCGCTTTGATGACCCTGACGGAAAATATGGCGTTTGCTATGCGGGACTTGATGATCATGGATCCCGTGCTTAAGAGGCGGCTGGGAGAGCTTTTGGATCACTACCGTATGGGCATTAGTTCTAGCTGACTAGCGGAGTATTGAGCAACCCATGCAGGTTTTCGTACATCAGCATGAACGATTTGAAGAGAAACGGCGAGGGGCCTGGTGCGCCCACGGCTTCCAATAATGGAAACAGAGAAACATCGTGTCCGCGCGACCATTCGCCGCCTTCGTCCTTAGCCAGTGTCCGTTTGCCTGCGTAAAACTGTCTTTCTATTTCAATAGAAGGCTCATCAACATCGACCTTCGCTGCCACTAATTCGAAAGCCTCTTCAATTGCCACCGTCGGCAGCTTCTTGTCGCGCTTCACCGCCCAGTCAGTGACCAACTTCAAACCACGCAGCACATCGTATTCGTAAAAACGAGGGAAGGTAAGCTTGAGAAAATCCGCATCGATGACAGCGTCCTTCTTGCTCAGTGATTTGAACAAACGCCGGTCCAACAGGTATCGAATGCCGCGATCCAAGATCGCTTCTTCTTCATCACTGAGTCCACGCTCCGAAAGTTTGAGCAGCGCTTCCAGCATGGGCACTGTAGAAACGATTGACGAGCGCGGCGTTTCTTTCAAATAGACTTCTTCGCTGCAATTGTAGCCGCCGTCAGCGATTTGATAGCGAGCAAACCACGAGCGCGCCCACGGTATCACATCATCGCTGCGCAGCCCCCGCGCCTCCAGAATTTGCATTGCTGTTGCCAACGCGCAAAAGCAGTAGATATTGCGCGTTGTGTCGCAACCGGCAGGAATCTCCTCCTCTTTGAGAGGAAAGACATCTATAAAGTGCTTGCGCGCCACAGATTGAAACGCATCGAGAGCCCGCTCGGGAATTCTGTCCGCCAGACCCATCTCAAAGAGCAGAGTCATATGCCACCAGGGGCTGTCCCATTTCGGCCAATAGGGGTCGGCGTACAAACTGTCCACCGCCTCCGCCGAATCCAAATAGCCGACTGACTGGAGTATTTGCGGGCTGAGCGCTCGCTCGGCCAGGTCAGTGACGTCGAATTTACAGGCGCCGTTCAACAGGCACCTTAATTTGGAAGCTTCCTGGGACAAATTTTTCACGTTCACGTGATTTTTCCTCTACTTTTTCCCTTTGTATGGCCTTTCAGCCACAGGGTGAACCCGGGATTTTCCCAGAAAATGGGGATTTTTGAAAGGCAATACGTGATTCACGTGTTTTTCACGCAGTGTCCTTGACAATGTCTTTGTCGATAACAATCGGCGCCCTTACCTTCTCCAACCACCAATTGATTCTCCCTCACACCCCAGAGGTTTCCTTCACATGCCTGAATATCAAATCCTTGCGCACCAAACCGTCGAAAACCAAAAGCAACAGCAAGTTGACGAGATTGAAAAAGTAATGTCCGAACCGAGCTATTTCGAAGATACGCCAGTTTGGGCGACCTTCCGCGGTTTTGCACACTACAATCGCAACGAAAACAGATAGCGCCTGGAATACTCCGGCACACACAGGAACATTGCAAGATTGGCATGAGTCCTGAGTTGTTCCTGCATCATCAGCCAAAATTTCAATAACGAAAATCGTCTTTGAGAGTCCTTTTTTCTAAGGGGCTCTCATCGTCGTTGCTGCGTCAAACGCAGGCTCAATCCAGCTGAAACGAAAATCGAGCAGTCGTAGTAGACTGTTGCGATGCAAACGAAGCAGAGGGAAAACTTGCAGGACGCAAGGCAGCGGCTGTTGGATAACGCCGGGCCCGAGGCTTTTTATCATCTCGATCCTTATCGAGCGTATGAACGCATGCAAAAACAGTATCGAGAAGATTGGAAGGTCTTCGCGTCATTCTCGTCTGTGGTTGCATCTTACATAACCTCTGGAATTCTCCTGGCGCTGGTACTTCCTTACCTCGTGCCAATTTGTACTTTCGAACAAGCTTTCACGTTCTTCCCTTTGCTGGGAATTTACGGTGCGTTATCTGCAATTTCCACGCACGCTATCTGGGCTTGTCTGCACAATTTGAACTTGCCAAAAGTTTCCAAACTGAGTCTGACCATCTTCGGTTCGATGTCTTCAGCACTAATTATTTTTGGAAACACCGTAGAATTTTCAATCCACTGCGAGATTGATACTATCTCTGTTCTGACGTTTTTGGCTTTCTGCCTCATTCCTGGACTGACCGGCAGCCTTATTGTTTTTGCAAGCAAGAAAATAACGTGGAAATAATCGAACCGAGAAATGCCTCGGTGCAGTTGCACGGCGTAAGACAAAACTCAGGCGAATATTGCGGCTTTGTACTAAACGCGATTTCCAGTGTGTCTGCCACTGACGGTAGAACCTAGATAGCCAACTCTTGACGACGGATAGTCGGTTCCTAATGTTCTTGCACCTTCCAACAAAAATTGATTGCTGATCTGGTCTGCTCGGCTGTTGTTGAAACTCGCATAGTAATTTGTCTCAGGATTCACATCTCTGGACTGATACGCAAGAATGCTTACTTTGGGAGATCCGTCAGGATTGGTGCCGTAGGTGTCTGCCTGATCTTGCATTGCTTTCATTACGGAAGCATTAGTCGCGTCTGGCTGAGCCAGAGCGTTGTCCTGTGCTACTGTCAAATCATCCAAGCGCTGGCGATTCTCAGGTGAAAGGTCTCTTTCCTTTCCAGCTGTGTCTGGCTCCCGCGCTTCAAATTGGTTGTTTTGATTGTCTTGAGCATCCATTTGAATAGGGTCGTTATCATCCGGCGCAAAGATGTTTTGCGCATCGGGAAACCCTTGACTCATCATGTATTCGTTGTTGACGCTTTTTTCAGCATCGGTGAGCGGCGTTGCGCCAACTTGCGATCCGGCCGCAGCGTCACCGATGCTTTGAGTCGATGATGCTACCTCTGGTGCGGCGTCGGTGGCCTCAGCTTGAGACTCATATGCCATTGATGGTCACTCCTGGTGGCAGAAACGAAAAGCAGGCGGAACTGCTTTTTTCGAGCGAAAAGACTACATCCGTGCAATTGCAGCAATATGCATTGCATAGAACACAGTTAGAATTGCGCTGACTAGTAAGACAGGCGAGATGTTTGAAGTGGTTGAGAGAGAATGCGTCGGCATAATCTCATGCGCAAGGTGAATTCGCTGTGAAGATTTTGCGACACTCGCAGCGCGTGTATTTCACAGTTTCGAGGCTATAAACAGAGCTGCGGGGTGGGCTTTACGCTTTACTATATCCATTAATAGCCTTAGTTCCAAGAGAGAAAGACCGGAGCTCAAAACTTCTGGGCTCGGGTCTTTCTCCAGGAACACCTGACCAAAATACGCCCCCTTTTAGGGAATAGCGCGTTAATGGGAACAGTCAGGCGGCGCGTCGAGCAGTGGCTGATTTCTATTCAGCTAACTATTCGATTTGCCTAAAGAGTCTCCGGCGTCTTTCCGACGGCGGTGACCAGGCTGAGTGCGCGGACATGCAACTCTGCAGCCTCACGGTCCTCAGGATGACTGTCAGCTCGATGCTTCAGCACGGTGAGCAGATGCCCGACCTTACGAAGCGACTTGGGATAGCGCTGCGCCGCCGAAACGAAAGCCGCATATTCAGTGGGGCTCGCTTCAGTAAGCAGATATCGCCAATTGATCAAATCGGACACCGTCACTTCGTTGTCTTCCAGGCTAATCTGAAGCTCCTTGCGATGAGTCGCAGGGTCCAGATACGTACCGAAAAGCTGGTCCATCAGCGGATGCACGATGGTGAAGTTGTAGCGCTGGTCCCAGTGATGCAGGAGGTGAATCTCCTCCAGCCACTGGAAGTACGGCTTACCCACCCAGGGATGATTGTCGAAGTGAAAGCGCGCGTGCGCCAGGTCGACTACCATCTTGGCGTAGAACCACAGTCCGAAGATGAACGAGAAGCTCACCATGTTGAAGCCGTGGGTGTAGAGGAAAAGACCGGCAGCCATGAGACCGGGGATAACCCAGCTCAGACCGAAGCCCTTCTCGGATGCGTGGTAGCGCTTGCCGTGCTTGTAGAGCCGCCCGATCGGATAGATGATCATGTGGTGGATCCAGTGAAAACGCTGGTTCCGCCGGAACACCTGAGCCTTGCGGGTCAACATACCAACATGCTGGAAAAAACGGTGGTAGCCATAGCCGATTGATTCGACGGCGATTACTGCGCGCACGAACATAACGATGGGAGTGAGGATGAACGTCACCACCCATGGTGCCACGCCGTGGCTGAGAAGCCAGTCGAAGGCCATGCCGGAAAACGGCTCAGACCAGGCAAATGCGATCAGAGCGCCGAGTCCTACGAAGAGCCAGAGGGTTGAGAGAAGCTTCTGGAAAAATCCATCCTTCGGCTTCAGAGCTGCGATGTAAATTTCATTGGAATGATTTGCGTCAAGTTTGACCTTTACGGTCCTTGTCTGGGTCATGTTGCACCTTACCCCCGGAGATTTTTGCTGTCCTCCGAGGTCGTGAGTCTTTTTTCTTTGAGGTTCTGCAAATAACGTGAGCACTTCCGGCGCTGAATTTTAGATTCCAAAAAACACGCGACACAATGCGCTCGCCTGAGGCAGCAGCCAGACCTGCTACTTCAGGCGAACGCACTGTATCGGCCATGAGCGGCGACACAATGTGTCGCCTGGTGAATCAAGTTTGCCTTTTTGGAAATGCTCGAAAAACAAGGCAGCGGAAAGCGAGACTTTGTAGGGTCGACGCATGGCGTCGACCGGGCGATATTAAACCGGGCGATGCATGGCATCGCCCCTACAGTGGCATCTCGCTTCCCGCGCCCGTTTCGAAAGTAGGCGAGGCTGTTTCCAACCGACCTTACTTGGTAATCTCGAAGCGATCCAGCTCCTCGCCCTGGGCGGTGACCTGGCGCGCAATCAGTTTTGTCCCGTACATGTCGAGGACCGTAATCGAGTGCCTTCCGGCAATCGCGACCGCGGTCTGCGGCTGCCACTTCACTTGCTCGGGCATAGCCTCGGTGTGAAGCGGAGCACCACCTGCACCTGTGGTCAGGTAGATGATGCCTTTGGGACGCGTGTTCGTGACACCGTCGTACTCCTTGTCCAGAGTCAGCTCGCCCTCAAACTTGGCGAACTCATCGACCACCTGATTCGCATCGGTGATGCCGAGCTCGGCAATTTTGCGCTTGAGGGTAAACGACAGCGGAAAGGTGCGCTCGTAGGTGTGCACGTGACCGGTGAAGACGACGTCGACACCGCACCGCTGCAAGATATCCGCCACCAGCCTCATGCGCACACCATCCTGGTGTTTGCGGCTGGAGTGGAAACAGGAGTGGTGGAAGGTGACGAACTTCCACGTCTTGGTCGTGGACATGAGGTCCTTCTCGAGCCACTCGCGCAGAACCGGATCAGTCCAGTCCATGTAGCGGTTGGAGTCGAGCACTACCCAGTGAGCATCTCCATGGTCGTAGGAGAAGTTGAGCATGCCCGGGGCGCGCTCGCCGGCTGCCGCAAAGAGAGCATCTTTGCGCGACTTCGGACCGAGCAGGTCCTTACCGTAAGCAGCCGAAGCAGCCGCGGAAACAGGCGAGTTGTGGGGCTGCGACCAGTACACGAAATACGCGAAGTGGTCGGCAAACTCGTTGAAGTCCGGCACCGCCAGCGTTTCCGGGCGACCCATGCAGTGATTGCCGGGGGCAACCACCGTCAGGACTGAGCGCAGAATCGGCGCTCCGAGGGCATCGGCTGCCTGGTCGGAGTTGTACGGCGGGAAGAACTTCTCGAGGTACTCGTTGATGCGCCCATCGTCATACGCGATGTCACCGACCAGGACAAGCATGTTGGGCTTTTCCTGGAAGATGCGATGCGCGATGCGGCGCTCGTCGACACCCCATTTGGCGATGTCGCCGGTGACAACGATGCGCGTCTTATCGCCGACTCCGGCAGGAGCCTGCGCGGCAGCAGCGAAAACCTGATTGCCGGCGTAGTTGATGCGATAAGCAAAACGCTCGTTCGGCTCCAGCCCCGACACCGGCACGCGGAAGACGCTGTGCACGGGAATCTTGGGCTGAGCCTCGGGCAGGTTCACCGGATAGGACGCGCTGGGCGAGAAGTCGAACGTGCCCGTTCGATCTCCGTACACGCGCACTTTGTAATCGGCGGCAACTCCTGCGCCGGCAAAAACGATTTCGAACGGCGCCGCACCGTCACCCAGCTGGATGGAAGGTTTGACGACGAACGGCGAAGAATTGACGACGGGGTCACGAGCCTCAGCACGAAGCCGCGCGGAGCCCCGCCGTATAATCGCGATACAAGTGGCCAGCGCAATCAGCGCGGCAACAATAGCAAGTAGATTTATCATCGGAGTCTCCATTGGCCGAGTCAAACGCTGACTCTGGCTCTTTCATTTGGTCGCGCAAAAACGCGAACGACAGGGCCTCGAACCAGCGCAAAATCACGGAGCGCCGCCATCCTGGCGGCTCTTTCGTGATCCGCGCTGGATATCGAAGCCGGCGAGATGCAGGCGATACGAAATGCAGGCGGATAAGCAAGGCGATGCCGAACCGGGCGACGCATGGCGTCGCCCCTACAGCGTCAAGCACCGAGTCGGCGACGCATGGCGTCGCCCCTAAGGGCTGGTTGGGCCGTCGGCAGGCTGGACTAGCGGAGGCGCATCCTGAGGACGCTGAACGGCAAGCCGGAATACGGCTCGGTTCTTGATCTCCAGAATGGTGAACTTGTAGCCCTGAAGCTCAACGATTTCGCCGCCGTCAGGCTGGCGATCGAGCGCTTCAATGACAAGACCCGCCACCGTCACGCAGTGCGTTTCGCAGCTGAGTGTGGCGCCGAAGAACTTGTTGAACTCGAAGATGGTCAGGTCGCCCGGCACATGCCAGGTTGTCTCATCTTCCTGCTCGATGCCGGCGCCCGGCGAATCGTACTCATCCCAGATTTCACCGACCAGCTGTTCAAGCAGGTCTTCCAGGGTGACGATACCGACTGTGGCACCAAACTCGTCGATCACCACAGCCATCTGCAACTTGCGCTCCTTCATCTGCTCGAGCAGCGTGCTGGCAAGCATCGTGTCGGGCACGAAGTAAGCCTTACGCACGAAGTCGGCAAGCCGGAAGGGCTTGGCGGCAGCAGCACCGGCAACGGCGGCAGCCGCAGTACCGGCTGGATTGCCAGCCTGTTGATTGACACCAGCCGCCGGCACAGTGCCGGGCTGCACGCGTGCCTTCAGGTACGCGTAGAACAGATCGTGCAGGTCGCGAGTGTTGAGGATGCCGATGACATTGTCGCGCGATACGCGATAGACCGGCAATTTGCTGTGTTTGGTGCGCGAAGCCACTGCCATCATGTCAACGAGATTCATCCCGTCTTCCAGACAGTCCATGCGCGTGCGCGGCACCATCACTTCCTTCAAAGTCACAGCTTTCAATTCGAGAGCGCGCTTGAGGAAGTCAGACTCCTGTTTTCCAAGGGTGCCTGCTTTGACACTCTCTTCAAACAAGATTTGGAACTCAGCCGGCGACGGCAGTTGATTCTCGTCATGCTTGGCTTTGGTCATGCCGAATGGCTTGAGCAGGAGCCAGGTCAGTCCGTTCATCACCCACACCAGAGG
>JBGAVL010000084.1:0-19306 GCA_044228145.1 Obscuribacteraceae bacterium (SeqCode) | reverse complement strand
AAAGCCTGCTGCAATAATGACCAGCCAAGTAATGATACCGCAGATACATCTGGCCAGCTTGAAACCATAAGGAGGTTTTCCGGCAACTGGACACGATTTACTGCGAAGTTCATGGCGGTAGCTACAGCCGTGGAAATGATCACTGCCAAAAGCGTAGGTGGTATAGCTCCGCGCATTTTTTCAATCGGCAGTCTTTCCCAAAAGACAATAATGGATATCGTGAGCAGACCTATGAGAGCCGCGGCCTCGTGAGTACCGTCGTTCAAAGTAACGACTCGCCAGAGTACTTCTGGAATGGCCAGGAGATTCTCGAGACCATTGCCCTTAGGCTTATCATCAAGCATTACATGAAATTGACTGACAAGAATTAGAAGGCCAATTCCAGAAAGCATTCCTTGAACAACTGCAGGAGAGACGGCGCGAAAAATTCGTCCCCAGCGCAGAACACCAAAGCCAATTTGAAGAATGCCTGATAAGAAGACGATGATTCCCAGGGCCGCAGGTCCAAATCTCTGAACAATTTCCCAGACAATAAGAGCTAGACTAACTGTTGGACCACTGACCTGAAAGGGCGATCCGGAAACGGCGCCCACAATGAGCCCCCCGATTATGCCTGTCATCAGTCCGGATGCCGGCGGCATTCCCGAAGCAATAGCTACACCCATGCACAAAGGCAGCGCAACGAGAAAAACCACCAACGAGGCTAAGAAATCCTGGCGCGAGGGCCACTGCTTGAAGTCAGATTTCATCGCTTGTCTCCCATGTCTATTTGAACTATTAAGGCGACTAAGTAGGGCAGCCAGAAAAGTCAATCATTCCTTAATCAGATGCGCACGGGAAAACACCGGTGCGTTTCCGCAATCGGTGCATCGAGACAACGCCAAATGCATGCAACATTCTGATCTCAGATTGGAGTAAAACGAGCGATCGCCTGATGAGCATCGAGAATCAATGAAGACCCAATCCTAGTACTATTTTCAATGTTTAAAAATTGATTAGCAGCAAAGGCAAAATCTATGCTTTTTTGGTAGAAAAATAGTTGAACTCTTCTGTCCGGCTTAGTGGATGGAAGCGGTCAAGTGAAAAGCAATCAAAAAAATGGCGGCTTTGTGGGACAAAGCCGGGTCACATTCACGTAGTTTGATCGTCAAATTAGGAGGTGACTATCATGCGCTACGTAGATTATATGGATTTGGGAGGTGGGACAAGCCACATTGACGGAGAAGATGCAATACACCCTGACATAAATAATGGCGACAAGGATGTAGACAATGAAGATGCTATCGATGCTTACCTGCGCTTTTTGAGGAAGCAGACTTTTCTACCCAAAGAAGAAGAACTAAAGCTGGCCAGGGCAGCTAAGGATGGGGACACCAGTGCATTTCGTGAACTGATTCGATGCAACTTGCGACTAGTGGTGAGCATTGCAAAACAGTATAAGAACTATGGCTTGAGCCTGGAGGATCTTATACAAGAGGGCAACCTGGGTCTCATGCGAGCAGCTAAGAAGTTCGACCCGGATAAGGGCTGCCGATTTTCGACCTATGCGACCTGGTGGATTCGCCAGAGCATTGTAAAGGCAATCGGCGACAAAGTGCGATTGATCAGACTGCCGGGCCATGTCGACCGGGAGTGGCGAAAAGTGCAGAAGGCGATGAATAATCTTCATGGCAGCCTGGGCCGTTCGCCAACTTTGGAGGAGCTGAGCCATTCTTGCAACATGCCGGAACCCAGAGTGGAATACGTCTTGAACGCATATAAGCAATGCGTCTCACTGGATGCTCCAGTTGGTGATGAAATAGACGCGACTGTTGCCGATGGTGTCGCAGATAGTGGCAAGGGCGTCGACGAGCAGGTAGCTGAGCTTCTTTTAAGCACTGATGTGGGCAAATTATTGAGCCGCCTCAATCTGAGAGAGAGAGAAGTGATAAAACTTCGCTACGGGCTCGATGACGGTAACACGTGCTTACCAATTGATGAAATAGCAAAGTTGCTGGGCATCTCGACCGAGCGAGTTAAACACTTGCAATCACGCGCCTTGCGTAAGATGCGCAGGCTCGGCGAGCAGCTTGCACTCAATGATTACCTTGTAAGCCTTTAATGCAGGCAGGCAAAGAAAGAGGTGTCCTGCAGTTAATGAGCTTATAAAATGCGGAAGCCAACGTTTATCTTTCACCAGTGGCGACGCAAAGACGTATGCGCCTTCCGGCATACCGGAAGGCGCTGCCATCCATTATCACGACTTGGATTGCGGTTTGTGCTGGCTATTCTTTGTCATCGCTTCCATATATGTCTTTATCTGATCAAAAAATCCATTGCCAGACTTGCCACTAGCAGTTTTCTGCCGGATACCTTCGATTTGCTTATGAAAAGAGTCAAAATCCTCCTTTTTTCCATAGCCTAACGCCTCGGCAAACTTGATGTCTTGATCTGCCGCATATATCAAACCGGAGAGTTGCTTGTTCTGGTCGGCTGAGCGAGTCTTCATTTTGGCGAGATCTTCTGCTTTTCCAAGAGAGACTTGTGCGCGCAATACTGGCAGAGGAACCACGACATCCGTGACCACAAGCGTGTTGAGTGCTGTCTGCAAAACTTCCTTTGCTTCGCCGGTTTTATTCTCATCGATCAGCTTGGCGGCCTTCTTCAGGGCAGCCGGATAAGTGGCGACCGGAAGATTTGCCGTGCTGATTATTGTTTCGCTGGCGAAATCTTGAAGAATTCTGCGCGCGTCTTGCAGCCTTCCTTGCTTGAGCAGATTCTCAGCCTCCTGGCGCGCTTTCTTTATTGCGTCGAGAGAACCGTAAACGTCGCTGGTAGCTGCTCTTACATCAACAGGAACTAACGCCACCTTTGGATCGCGCGCGAGCACTATTTCGAGCTTGCCTGTGGCTCGCTCCAGCGCAGCCATTGCCTCTTTATTCTTTCCTTGATCCAAATGTTCGAGCGCATCCTGCGTTTCACGAATCGTGGAAACAGCCTCTGCAACTATTTCCTTACGTTTGTCCGTTGTCTTTTGGGTCATCTCCTTGCGTGTATCCGTCTTGGTCGCTCGCAACTGAAACTTATGGCCAGCCGCATACGCCGGTGCTGTGCTTAGCTGGTCAAGTCCGCCTGCGCATAAGGAGACAGAAATAGAAATTGAAACTCCTGCTATAAGACTCGTAGGACTGTGCAAAAACATTCTTTCTTTCATTGCCGGGTACTCCTTTTTCAATCTACAAAAAACACTTGCAGGCGAGTCCAAGCGCTGCTTTTATTTTGGACGGCGGAATCAGCCTCAGACTTCGTCCACTATCAATTGAATTAATAGTGGCCCTGTGAGGGCAAACTCCGCACTTTTATGAACAGTTAATGCCTGATTGCGCCCTTGTCTTCCGCTTCCTTCGGTCGCATGCATTGCAAGCGCGCCTAGTATCGACTGGCAGCATTTTCAAAATCGTTAAAAAATCGTGCAAACCTGCAGTTAGTCCTGTTCCCTTGAGTAAAAAATATTGGTGTAAGCCATTCATGTTTCAATCCTTTGAATGGTGGCAAATCAATGGACCCTAGATTCGGTGCGGGTCAGGTCCCACTAAAAATATATCTTCCGAAGAGCCAGCACGTCAGGTCCAGGAAGATCTCCGCACAAGGCGCATGAACAGCAATACATTTCAATTTTTTTGGGAGGATAACTGTATGGGTAATCTTATACCTTGGAACTGGGGAAAGAAAAATCTTCCTATCAGGAAAGAGGACAACTCGTCTGAGTTCAGTCCTTATCTCTCGCTCCAGCATGACATGAATCGTGTATTCGACAATTTTTTCCGCACATTTGAGACAGGCATGATGAACCAGTTTTCGGAAATGTCTGAAGGCCGGTTTCAGCCGAAAGTGGAAGTTAAGGAAAGCGCAAACGATCTGCGCGTTTCCATTGAGCTGCCCGGCATAGACGACAATGACCTCGAGGTCTCTGTCACTGATGATGCGTTGACCATCTCGGGAGAGAAACGTGAGGAAAAAGAAGAGAGCACCTGCGGCTACTACCACATGGAGCGCAGCTACGGTTCCTTCCGTCGCCGCATTCCAATTCAATGTTCAATCGACAAGGACAAAGCGGCGGCCACCTTCAAGAAAGGTGTCCTCAACGTCATCCTGCCAAAAACAGCTGACGCGAAACAGAACGTGAAAAAGATCACAATCAAGAAAGACTGACGCTGCAGGTAATCAGCAGAGGAGGCGAATCGCATATAAGATGTAGCAGGTCATTGTCTTGACCGTCGCAATCAATTTACTCCGGGCTTGGCGAAAGGCAAATCCTCAACAGTGCGTCCGTAAACCCATACTGAGAAATCGTTTCGCAAATCATAAAGAAATCCGCAATACTCTTGCGCGGCGAAAAAGTTTTTGCTAAATTGCTAATTGGAAGGTTCAATTTCCTTCGTTCTGATAGCTCAAATTCTGCCATTATGAGGAGGGTTTGCAGTAGTTAAACGGTTGAAATTTTGAATAGTCCATCAAAATTGACACCAGCTCATCACGCTGGAAATAAAGCGAAGAAAGGCAGCCTCAGTGCGACTGGGGCTGCCAGCAAAAAAACTTAAATCACGGACGCAAGAGATCTTAGGTTCTTTCGACCTTCATCTTTCGATAGCTATTGTCCTTCAGTCGGGTGAAAATTCGATTTTAGCTAACAGAATATGAACACTGCGATGGAGCTGCTTTATAAGCTCACTGAAGACTCAAACACTTACAACAGTTACAGAGCAGAAGAAACGAAAGAGATGATTCTTTGGTGAGTTAAGCGACATGCGTTTAACTGCCATCGCTTCTACAGGCAGGCAAGCTAATGTGTAGATTCGCCTGTGCTCAGATATGCATAGATGAAATCAGGCATCATCACCCAGATACCAGTTCAGAAGCAACAACATCAATACGGAGACAACATCATGGCCAAAGAGAGATCACTTGACCGAATCCAACGTGCAGATTCTGACGCCATGGAAACTGCTCAGGCTGAGCGAGTTGGCCAAGATTTTCGATGGCATTATGGCCGCGTTACTCGCCTGGGCTGTTATGACGTTATTTCCAATGCAAACGATCGCAGGTCTGTGACCATAATGTGGGAATCCGGCGGACTTAGCTGCCAGTACGGTGAAATCAGCGACGATCAGTGGGAAATCCTAAAAATGGCGTTTATGAGTACGGGCATGATCAGCGTTCTCAGCGACGCGCCGGGTGAAGACTGGATGTATGATTTACGCTTCCTGGAGGCTGTACGGTAGTCCATAAAACTATGACAAAAACGCTACCAACGCTGGTAGCGTTTTTTGTCAGAGCATCCTTAAATGCTTGCGGTAAAAACTACGCCTTGTCTGTCTAGCTACGATAAAGGCGAATTTTGAATTCGCGCATCAACATTTTGAGCACGCCTAAATCACCTTTACAGCCGAACCGGAATTTTCGCATATTACGACCAATCTTAGCGGCGTGCCGGTGGTCCCGGCCAGCCAGCAGATAATAAGTTGGCGAGGAATTGCTTGTTTGGAAATGCGTGTCTAAAGATCATCGCAGAATCCGAAGAAGTCGACACAGTGTTCAGTTTGGTCAGGCAGAATTCGTACATCACGTTGACGGCAAGTCCGCTGGTTCCTGTTGATCTTTTGGGCGTTATGCTTTGTCCAGCCCCACCGCTAATCCAGCTCGCTTTCGTCTGGTCACGGCTAAGCTCGTCTGCAACCCAATTTCTGAAGTTCGCACAGGAAAAACAATTCACAGCTCCATCAGCGCCTTGGCCGAAACTCCAAAACGATACCCAATTGACTGCTTCAAGCAGTCAATGGAAGTCATGGGCTTTTACTGCCGGCTGGACTGGACTAAAATGCTGAAGTCTATGCCAGTCAACCGCGCCCGGATTTCATCGATGCAGCGAGTGAGAAATCTACAGCCAGGAAAAACACTACTCGCTTTGTACGCGTGCGTTCTTTTGATCCTGGCTTCAATCGTTTGGTGGCAAGGCATGAGTCAACCGGCCACCACCAATTATCCTGACTTTCTGCGCTATTACCTGTTTGCAAAACTGATCAATGGCGCTGAAGGCGGCAAGATTTACGACCACGCCGCCGAGCAAGCCGTCTTCGATAAATTTCTTGGCGAACCGCAACGCACCAGCTACACGCTCATTACCTATCCACCGACATCGGCACCATTTGTTGTTCTTCTGACTACGCTTCCGATTGATGCCGCCCATGCTCTCTGGAACGTGCTTGGCTCGATTGCATTATTTGCCGGATTATTTTTGCTGTCATCTGGAAAAGGCGACAAGAGAATTATTTCCACATTGCTGATCGCCCTGGGTGCGATCGCCTCGCTCTCATCGGCTCGAGGATTGGTTCTCGGGCAGAACATGTATTTTGTTACGGCGATTATTGCTTGCTTTTGGTGGGCGTTCAAAACAAAAAGAGATATCCTCAGCGGTCTCCTTCTGGCAGTTTCAACTTTCAAATTTCAATACACGCCCTTCATGTTCGTCGCTCTCCTTGTGTTTAAGCGCTGGAAAGCTCTTGGTTTTGCCGCCCTTTTCGAAGTATTTCTTTTGGGAATTGCCACAGCGTTAATGGGCGTTGAAAACATTACTAAGTACCTTTTTTGGATGAAGGCCGCTGAGCAAAATCCTGTTTATTTTGAAACAGTCAATCAAGTCTCTATGATTTGCTTGCGTGGCTTACTCAGCTGTTTTCTACCAATTGAGACTTTGCTCTTGTCGCTGCCTCTTTTTATTTTTGGATTGGCTTGCAGCGGCTATCTTTTTTACTATGTTCGAAAAAACGCGCCTGAGAATTTGGACTGGGCGATTGCCTGTTCCATAATCTGCGGGCTGCTTTTCGCTCCCCACGTACACATGTACGATGCTGTCATGCTTTCTGTAGCGCTCATGTGCACGCTTGCATATCGACAAAGTGAATGGTCTAAGAGTCCCGCAGCAAAAGTTTGGTTCATAACCTTGATGTCATGGCCGGTGGCAGGCTGGCTGATAATGGGAGCAGACATTTGCTTTTTGCATTTCCACTTCGGCGATTTGAAGATGTCGGTTTTGACACTCTGGTGGCATACGCTTGCAAATCTAGTTTTACTATCGGCCGGCTTCCGGATGTGCCGCACGCGGCGGAACCAGACAGTATGAGCTTCCTGGTCGAAAAATTCAGAAGCAATCCCAATCTGTATGCAGCTCTTTTTTTCGCGGCAATCTCTTGCCTATTTTTTCTGCCCATAGTTTTTCAAGGAAAACTTTTGGCGCCGGGCGACGCACTGGTTCAATATCTGCCTGCATTTCAAGGCGGAACCCACATCTGGACCACACAAATACTCTGTGGTTTTCCATGGTATGCAGATCCGCAATCCCAGACGTTTTATCCGCTTAAGCACCTGCTTTCACCAATACCAGGCGGATGGAATATTTACATGATTGCAGTGTTCACTTTAGCCGGCTACTTTGCGGCGCTATACGCCCATTCGCTGACGGGTTGCTGGACTGGTGCGCTGATCGCCGGTTGCATTTATGGATACAACGGCTTCCTGCTTTCCAACTTGCGTCACACGACAATCGTGCATTCGGCAATGTGGCTACCTCTGGCACTGTGGGCTATTAGACGCGCCAGAATAGATCAAGCTCAAGAGAAACACACGGGCGCCCGCTGGTTCTCTTTGACCGTATGCGCTTCTGCACTTTTGTGCCTGGCAGGTCATCCACAAATGTTTTGCTACGGGCTGGCATTGATCGCAGCCTACATTATTGCTGAAACATGCGAAGCGGCAAAACAACACAGATTGCGCTTTGCGGTTTTAAGCTACCTCGCGTTAGCACTGGGCGTAGGCATTGCCGCGGTGTCGATCTTGCCGGCCTCGGAACTGGCGCGTTTTACATGGCGCTGGAACATGACTTACAAACTATTTGTTGAATATGGTCTCTTGCCGGTCAACCTCATAGATCAGGTTTTCCCTTTCGTATTCGGCTGCTTCAAAGAGTCCATCTATGGCTGCAAGTACTTTGGCGCCTACGACATTCAGACCTTGAGCGGTTACTGCGGGCTCTTTACCTTCCTGCTGTTCCCCATGGGAGTAATAGTATTTAGAAAAGACAAGGTCATCATTTTTTGGACAATTGCATTGACGGTCTTTTTTATATTGCTGTTCGGCGATGTCGGACCTCTCTCGCAAGCTGCATACCAACTGCCGTGCTACAGCCGTTTTCGCGTGCCCACGCGCCACTTCATGGAAATCAGCATGGCCTTGAGCTGTTTTTCCGCTGCAGGCGTCGCGGCATTGGCCGGCGCAAAGATTTCCAAGAAGGTAGGACTAAGGTCTCATGCGGCATTTGTCGCATTCTTTGGCGTAGCAGCCTGCCTTGCTTGCTTGTGCGCCGCGGCATCGCAGGATCGAGTGCGCGATCTGGCGGCAGGAACATTTGCAGTCTATCCCTGGACAAATCCGGCCCTGGGCATTCCAATAGTTCTTTTCGTACTGGGTTCTGCCGTCTTCATCATCTGCCTCAACCGCCCTCAAATGCGGTGGCACGCACTGATTTTGATTTTTGTCATCGATTTCGCCACCTTTGCACTGGGCTCCGAATATGCGGTTCTATCACCACCTTCATCATCGCTGTCACCGCCTCAACATGCGGCATGGCTCAATGGAGAGGCAGCAAAAACACATCATCGCGTTCTCAGCTTGCGCGGAAATTCCGGCAGCAGAGATGAGCTGCCAGTGAATTTGTGCATGCTATGGGGAGTGGAGAATGCTTGCGGGTATGAAAACTTGCTGCCGCAGCGGATCTCAAACTTATTGAGCATGAAAGAAGGTGGATTCTTACTTGGAACATGGGCCAAGGACGAAGACCATTCACTCGACATACTTGCGGTCAAATACATCCTTTTACCTAAGAACGACAGCCGCTACCCCGCTCCCAATGGTCCGCGCTGGCGTTTCGTGAAGGAAGCGGGCGATGCGCTCATTTATGAAAACCTGAGAGTTATGCCGCGAGTTTGGCTGGCTCAAAATGCCGGAAATTTGCCGCAGCTCAGTGCCGACGAAATTGCCCAAGCAGTGAAAACCGGGAAATTAGCCGGCAATGACGTCGACTTCACATCCACAGTCTTGCTCGAAGAGAAGATCGCTTACTCACCGGCACCACAAGAAAGCAAACGCGATGCACAGGCAGGCGTTGAAATAGTCAGCGTTAGTGAAAACGAGATGACAGTGGCGGTGAATGCAGCAAAACCCTGCCTTTTGGTCACGGCAGACAGTTATTATCCGGGCTGGGAAGCTTACATAAACGACGACAAAACCCCGACTCGTGTCTTGCAAGCCGACTATGCAATTCGAGCAGTTCAGGTTCCACAGGGTAAAAGCACAGTAAAGTTTGTTTTCTCTCCCCCTCTGCTGAAAACAGGAATCGCAATCTCTGTGTTGTGCTTGGTGAGCGCTGCATTTATGGCATTTATGCTCCACCACCGTTCCAGCAAAGAAACTTTCACGTAAGTTGCACGTATCTATTGATAGTTTTCTCTCAGAAGCACACCTTTTGGGAGGTCTTATGTCTGGCTACTACCATGTCTGGATCGCCGGGCGGCTGAAAGAAGAGCGAGATAGAGATGCAGAAGCCGAAATTGCCGCTTCGCTCATCGCCTCTCAGACTCTGCTCGATGACGCGGGGAAAAGTGACGGTCGCATTCCGACATTTACAACTGAGCTAAAGCCTCCTTTCGGCAGAAAGGTGCATGAGATGACGATGGAAACTGCCAACGGTGGTCAGGAGAAAATCGATATCTCATATTCGGCTATGGGTAACCTGGATCAGATCAACATTGATAAAGACGGCGACGGAAATGTCGATTCAATGTTCGTAAAAAAGTTCACTCTTTTTGGAAGTGAGATTGAGTACTATGCAAACGCCGATGGTAAGTTGACAGCCAGAGGATTTTCCGACAACGATATCAATCCATTTGATAGTGAAGTCCACAAAGTAGATTTTGAAAAACCAAATGGAGAACCAATTGGCAGTGTACAAATCGAGGATACTTTCTGGGCGAGACCTGGTCTTTTGCATGTAACTAAAGACGGTCAGGCAGTAGCGACTGGACACCTGAGGAAAGGACAGTTTAGAGAGATACTGAGTATCGGCGATGGTGAATCGCCGTTGCAGTATCGTCCAAGACTCTAGGGCTATGGCGGATCAGCTCCGGTTATAAACAATCGTCAGGATTGGACGTCGAAAGCAGAGCTTTGAAATGCCCTGCAACCCACTGGCAGTAAAGTCTTCAATAACAGTCGCGCTCCTGTGCTACCATTGTGCTCCTTTCTGCGATTTCGTAACCGACTACGAACTCTCAGTCAATCCGATTCTGGAGACCTGGCAAAAGAGTTCTGAAGGCACCATAAGCAGTGACATCAAAGGAGTGAATCATGGACTGGAAAGCTCAGCTCGAAGGTGGCGACGGTGCCATTACGAAATTGCAGTCAGAAAACGGCGCTCCAGGCGCGAAGATTATTCGCGACGGAGTCGGTTGGTTCCTCGAGTCTCCTGAATTCAGCGTTCTAAGCGATCACACTGAAGTGCGTGCGAAGGCTAACTCCATTTTGGGTGCATTAGCAACAGCCAGCGGTGCAACAGGAGTTGCAGTAGGCTCAATTATTCGCATTCACTACGACAATTCAAAGAGCGTATTTCGAGCGGAAGGCTGAGATCTGCCTGCGCTTACTTACGTGTTTTCGAGACCAGGTGTTCGACAACAATTTCGCGCCACTCTTGCTTGGAGATGTTGCCGCCGCAAATTACAATGCCAACCGTATCTTTCGGTTTGATTTGAACTTGCTTGCGCAGTACTGCAGCAATAGCGGCAGCTGATGCGCCTTCAATCAACATGCCTTCATTGTCGAGAAACTCGAAAATTGCTGTTTTGATGTCTTCTTCTTCGATCACGGCCCAATCTGCCACCAATTCCTGGCACATAGCAAAAGTCATCGAGTCCGGCTCGATATTACCGGCGATACCATCGGCAATGGTGGGTTCTTGCATGACTTTGACAATTCTGCCTTGATTGATGGACGATGTCATTGAAGGCGAGTTAGCCGCCACAACGCCAAGAACCTGGGCTTTAGGCTTGACGGCTCTGGCGACTACGCCAATTCCGCTGATCAAACCACCGCCGCCTACGGAACAGATAATTGTGTTCATCTCAGGGACTTGCTCGAACATTTCCAGAGCAACAGTGCCTTGTCCGGCAATTACTTCTCTATTGTTATAAGGAGAGATGTAAAAGCCTTTTTTCTCTTTAGCCATACGTTGCGCGAAACTTTCAGTCACTTCGCAATCGTCGCCGTGTTCGATTACGGCAACACTGTAGTCTTTGAGACGCTGGCGCTTGAGTGCCGACGCATTTACAGGAATACAAATAGTCACGTCACGACCCAGCTCGACCGCCGCTTCAGCGACAGCCAATCCATGGTTGCCGGCCGAGGCAGTAAAGACTTTGCTCAGAGCGTTGTCTTTGTTGCGAGTCAGTGCGCTGAGCGCCCCTCTGTACTTGAATGAGCCCGTGACTTGCAGGTTCTCCAACTTGAGATAGACTTCCGCGCCTGTCAGGTCCGACAGCCAGTGCGATTTGCGAAACGGCGTATTAATCGCTTTACCGAGAATTCTCTTACGGGCAACAAGCACATCATTCAAAGAGATTTTGTTATCAACCACGGCGCGCGTTCCTCAATTTCTGCGAGTCTATCTGTAGAGAAATATCGGCGAAGACTCTAAGCCGATGTTACAGGTGTAGTAAAAAATGGAGCGGGTAGCGGGAATCGAACCCGCGTGTGCAGCTTGGAAGGCTGCCGTTCTACCATTGAACTACACCCGCGTAATATGCGAGATCTTATCACAAAGCTATCCAAACGACCATCCGAGCGACATCTGAGTCCCTGTCTCGGGCGATCTCGGTTGTCTTAGCCGGCGCCTGCGATCTCTTCTATATGGTTCGACGCATTATCTCTTGCCATGTTTCATCCGTTTTCCACCTTTTCCTTTTCCCTTCTATAAAGAAGCATCTGGGTGCAACGAAATAAGGCGATCAATTTGCCGGTTTCCGCATCCGTCACCCTGGCATCCCAGACTTCGGTCGTTTTTCCGCCATGAATTCGCTCAGCGTGACAAAAAATAGTGCCTTTTCGGGCTGTTCCTATGAAGTTGGCCTTAAGTTCGAACGTCGTGAACGAAGCGACATCAGGCTTAAAATTCAGTACTGTCCCGTATCCGCAAGTAGTATCTGCAAGTGCAATTACTGATGCTGCGTGCAGATAGCCATTCGGCGCTAAAAGTTCGTCGCGGATATCAAGTTTGCTGACCAGTTTTTCATTAGTGCTCTCAACAATTTCTATTCCAATCAAACCTGGCAACCGACCCCTGCTGCGCGTGTTCAGTCCTGAAACGTCCATAGAATGCCCCTTTACGCTACTTCCTTTCAGATATGCCCGATACACAAGAAGTCTTAAGGTTAGATATATCTGATAAATACCGAAAAAGCCCTGCATTAACTTGCTCATGGGAAAAAGAGATGTTACTTTAGCGTCAAAGTTTCTTAATGCCGACCGCGACAAAACGCAGTGACATTGAGTGATTCCGAGCCCGCCTCGGATCTGGTTTTGCGCGGGAATTACCAACCGATTACTAAACGGAAGCCATGGCAACATACATTCAACAACTGGCAGCGAAGACCGACCCACTCAGACTAGTGGTGGCACCGGGTGGAAAGCTGGCTCCTCGTAAACTCGTGCCCACGCACATCGAACAGTTGATTTCGTACAAGCCTGGCAGACCGCCGGAGCAGCTCAAGAAAGAACTCGGCATCGAGAAATTCATTAACCTGGCATCCAATGAAAATCCACTGGGGCCGCCGCAATCCGCTATCAAAGCTATTCAAGACGCTCTTCCCGATATTTGCCGCTATCCAGAATCAGGCAGTTACAAGCTGAGAGAAGCGCTTGGCCACAAGCTCGGCGTCAACATCGACAATCTGGCTGTGGGCAGCGGCTCTGAAAGTATCATGGCTAACATCGTCCGCGCTTTCTTGCACGGCGACGATGAAGTGCTCACGTCCGAAGGAACATTCATCGGGCTCCTGGTACTGGTCAAAGCGCAAGGCGTAAAGCTGCGCACAGTACCGCTCAAGAACTATCATTTCGACCTGGAAGCGATTGCAGACGCAGTCAACGATCGCACCAAAATCATCTACCTGTGCAATCCGAACAACCCCACAGGCACAATTTTCACCCGTCTTGAATTCGACAGGTTCATCAAGAAAATTCCTGAGCATGTGCTCGTCATCATGGACGAAGCGTATTACGAGTTCGCCAACGACAACCCGGATTATCCTGATTCCATGAGCTATCGCATGGACAATGTTCTGACATTGAGAACATTTGCAAAAGCGTATGCAATGGCTGGATTGAGACTGGGCTACGGTCTCGGTCACGAGTATTTGATCGATTTCGTCAACCGCATCAGATTGCCTTTCGAGCCCAACGCATTGGCTCAAGCCGCCGGACTGGCAGCTTTGCAAGACGAAGATTTCCTTGAAGAAACACTGGCCAACAACCGGCATGCGATGGCATTCTTGCAAGACGCTTTCGACAAGCTCGGGCTGCAGCGCGTACCGTCTCATGGCAATTTCATTCTCATTGAAATGCACTGCCAGGATAAGGTCAATCGCATTCACGAAGAGCTGCTCAAGCGCGGCATTGCCATTCGCCCTCTGGCTGCATTCGGATTGCCGACTTGCTTCCGCGTCACCACCGGACGTCCGGCAGAGAATCACCTGTTGGTTAAACACCTGAAAACCATTCTCTAGAGCGTTCCGAACCAATCACATCGATTCAGCGGAAAGAAAACCTCGCTGCGGCTTTTTTCTACCGACTTTCACGAGTGGAGCTAGACAATTCTGCTCCACTCATGCTATATATACAAATGTTCAATCTTTTGAATATTTGAAATCTTGGACATAAACAAATGCCTTTTCGAACCATCGTCACCAAGGAACTAGCCGAACTTTTCGGCGTCCTATCCCATCCGCAGCGCATACGAATCATAGAGGAGCTGCAATCAGGGGAGAAAGACGTCGGCACAATGGCAACCGTCCTCAATATCAGCTCAGCAGGCGTTTCGCAACATCTATCCGTTTTGCGCGCCCATCGTCTGATTGTCGAGCGCAAGGAAGGCAGAAAAGTGTTCTATCACTTGCGAAATCCAGAAGTGGCAGGTTGGGTTTTAGGTGGATTGCAATTTGCCGGGCCGTATCAAACCGACGTCAAAGAATTCGAATCTGCTGTAAAAAAAGTCAAATCGGTTTGGCATCCTGATTAGTCAAATCTTCGAGGAACCTATCATGCAAAAATTGATCAGTGGTCTGCACCATTTTCAAACTCGGGTGTTTCAAACACACCAGGCGCTGTTCGAGCGCCTGGCCCAGGGCCAATTTCCAGAAGCCCTGTTTATTACCTGCTCCGACTCGAGAATCAATCCCAACTTGATCACGCAGACCAATCCCGGAGATCTGTTTATTCTTCGCAACGCCGGCAACATAATTCCTCCCTTCGGCGCAGCCAACGGGGGTGAAGGCGCGACCATCGAATTTGCGATCGCGGCACTGGGTGTCAAGGACATTATTGTCTGCGGACACTCACTGTGCGGAGCAGTTAAAGGGCTGTTGCACCCAGAGCTGATCAAAGAATTGCCCAGTGTAATTTCGTGGCTCTCCCACGCTGAAGCTACTCGGCGCATTATCAACGAAAATTACGGACACTTAGAACTCACCGACGAACAGAGACTCAGCGTCGCGATCCAGGAAAATGTACTTGTTCAACTAGAGAATTTAAAGACCCATCCGGCAGTGGCAGCCAGACTGGCACGCGGTGAGCTCAACCTGCACGGGTGGACTTACAAAATCGAGACCGGAGAAGTGTTCAGTTATGACAGCAACTCGGGCCAATTTGCTGCCATTGAGGAGGCATCAAGTGTTTCAGCAATCGACAAACCGCGACTTTCGCTCAGCAGAATCATCTAACACCAAATGGCAATCATTCTGGAGCGATGCTTTCGCTATCCAGGGATCGATAACTCCTCATGTGCTGCCGAATGTGGCATGCACTGGTATTGTTGCGGCAGCCATCTGCGGAATCGCCTATCTGTCGCAGCGGTACTTCGGAACAAAATTAGCGCTTGAGCTGACCCCTTATGAATACGTAGGTACGGCCCTGGGTCTACTCTTAGTGCTGCGGACCAATGCAGGCTACGACCGCTGGTGGGAAGCAAGAAAGCTCTGGGGCGGCATCGTCAACCAATCTCGCAATCTGGCGATTTCTGCAATCTCATATGGACCCAGCCAAAAGCAGTGGCGAACTTCGTTTGTACGCCTGGTAGCGGCATTTTCGCTCACTGCTTGCATGAACTTGCGAAGTCAAAGGACATCTGCGGCGTTAAACCAATTGCTGGGAGAAAAGGAAGCCGCAAAAATAACTGAAACACGACATCCACCCAGCACCGTGTTACTACAGCTTGGAATTTTGCTGAAAGAGGCAAGAGAGGTTCATGGCATGAACGGCTATTCGTTCATGCAAATCGATCGGGAGCGGGCTCTTCTCACCGACCACATTGGAGCCTGCGAACGGATTCTTAAGACACCGCTGGCCACTGCATACTCGATAAAGATTCGCAGATTCATTGCCGGCTTTCTTTTGACACTGCCGTTTGCGCTCTTGCACTCGCTGGACAATATCTTCCTGGTTCCACTGGTGACGATGCTTGTTGCATATCCGCTCTTCTCTCTAGATCAACTGGGCGTCGAGCTGCAAAACCCATTCAACGTCAACAATTTGAGCCACCTCCCGCTCGACGATATCTCGGCGACCATCGAATCAAATCTCTTGTGTTTGCTTGAGGAAAATGAAGTGGCGCTTGAGCCGGCCGGAACTACAGGCAGATAGTAAGACAAAACTGAGTTTCCATGCTGTATTCAAATAACATTAAGCGCGCCTAAGCCTGCCAAGTAGAATAGCGAACACTCTCTTAATGCTGGCTCATTTTATCAATTAGCCTCATATACTGAGCGCATCAAATCACACATGGAGTTGTACTTAAATGACAACAGCAACAAAACAAATCATCGAATCCAAGTGGAACACCCAAAAGATTCATGAAGAAACCGCTCGTCTTCTCGCTTCGCAATGGATGGCCGCTTATGGCGTTATTTGCAAGCACGGTGAAGAAGCAATCAAAGAATTCGAAACCGTTAAGCGTCAAGAAAAAGTAGCTTATTTCAAAGCTCTCAAAGTAACCACCCCTATCGAATTGGTCAAAGAAATGGCTGAATTCGAAGCCAATGTTTTCGGCAGCAAGATCGAAATCTGGGGCGATGAAAAAGAAGCTTCCATGAGCTACAAGACCTGCGGAATGTGGGAAGCACTCAAGAAGTACGGCCACATGAACAAAGAACAAGAAGAAAAGATGGGCGCTCAATTCGAGAACTGCACATCGATGTTCGCAAAAGAATTCGGCTTCAAGGGCGAAACCAAATTCGAAGGCGAAAACTGCGTAACCTTGACCTTCACCAAGGCGTAAGTTCTTCAAATTATTTGGAAGAGCAAAAGCCCCGGGTTCGCCCGGGGCTTTTGGTTTGTAAGGGCGCCGCCACGCGTCGCCCGGTGCCTACGAATCAATGTATCCACTACAATCGAAGTAGAACTGATATGTCGGACGAAGCTTTTTGGAATGAGTCTAAGAAGAAAAAAAGAGCAAATTGAGTTAGGAAAAAGAGCTGAAGACATGCTCGACCGTGGACGCAACCTTGTCAGACTGCGCCAGTTTAAAGAAGCACTCAAGTGCCTGTTGTTCGCGTACGACAATCAAGACGCTGTCCCTGGCTGGGGCGGCGTAGGTAATTCGTATATCCCATCCGAAATTGCGGAATTAGGTAAGGAATATCCACCAGCCAGAAAAGCACTCATCAAGAGAAGAGACCTGTTCGAACTCCAAATATTCGAGGGTCCATATGATTTCGACCTTCAGCAGTCCTGGATTGCTCTAAATCATTACCTGAACGAGGAAGATCACGCACTAGATTTCATGCACAAACTAGAAGAGGAAGACAAACTCAATCCGGATTTCCGCAAGGCCGTAATAGAGTCGCAATTCGACCGCTTTTTGGAAGATCGAAACTATGAGATCTTGTCGGAGTACCTGGACAACCTCATTCTCATGTTCAATTTTATGAGTATGCATTGCAGCGAACCAAGGGATGATCAGCCACCAGTTAATGAACGTGTCCCAAATTCTCACTTTAGAGCAATGAGCCGCCTATACGCTCGCAATCAGGCAGCAAAGCTGCTGGAGTTGGCGTTGGCGCTAGACGATATGAAGGCTGTCGAAAAAATTCTGGACCAGGTTTTTAGAGCATGTCCAGGCAAAAAGACACTTATC
The DNA here is from genome assembly GCA_044228145.1 of Obscuribacteraceae bacterium (SeqCode). Classification (GTDB taxonomy): domain Bacteria; phylum Cyanobacteriota; class Vampirovibrionia; order Obscuribacterales; family Obscuribacteraceae; genus QKMZ01. Next base: position 1,815 of record JBGAVL010000084.1, on the reverse strand, counting down.
AAACTCATCTATGCAGCGAATCGATCCGGAAAAAAAGACTTTACGCTCAACATGATTGAGTCGAGCGATGAATTATTGTCAGATTCGATAATACAAAGGCTGAAGCAACGATTTGAAGCAATCAATGACAAACCAGGAGAGCCTGGCTCATAGGGAACAGGTTACCGACCTTCAAACTTTAAAACCGGGCGACGCATGGCGTCGCCCCTACGAAACACCAGCCTTCGCATGGAGTCGCCCCCTTTAGCCGCCAGGATGGTGGCGCTCCCTTTAGCCGCCAGGATGGCGGCGCTCCTACGCGGCGTTCGCGTGCAGGCCTTCGCCGATTTCACCCATCGCTATAAACATCAATTTGGCAGCGTTGAGAATTTCAGCGGTTTCCGCTTCGTTCAACTGATTCTGGTTCATTGCCTCTTTGAATTCTCCCCACAATTGCATGAATTTGCCTTCGTAAGGATCGAAATACAAAGTACCACCGTGACCATCCAGGTTGTATGCCTTCTTCAAGTTGGGACAAATCATGCGCGCGCCATGTTTGCTGCCGAGAAGAACATAGTGATATCCAAGAAGGGCGATCGGATGTTTTTTCCCGGTTGCCTTAATCGCATCGATGATTTTCTGAGTAGCCGGAAGCGGCTTGCATTCAGCGCTCTTTCTTCCCAGTGCGGTCAGATCGGAGTTCAAAAAACCTTCTTGAAACTGCCAGTCACCCAGCACTTTCCTAACACGCTCATCCTCTTTGGCAACCTTCAATTCATCTTCAAGCGCTTTGTGCAACACGAACAGCTGACCGACATAGTCACAGAAAGTTTCATAAGGCAATTGACCGGAGAAGAGCAAGCGCTGGAAATCATGACCTTCCGCGGAATCATGGTCCGCGCGAGTGGTCGACTTGAGATTCTCCATCAACGTAGGTTCAGTAGTCACTGAGCTTCTCCTCCAATACATTCACCACGAGTCTAGCACGAGTCCAGCAAAACCTTTGGCACCACCGATAGTACCAAGTCTGATCTCCAGTTTCAACGCAGCGCTTTTCCTGCTGCTCTGACAAGACGGTTGCGTCCTTGCGCCTTTGCGCTCTGCAGCGCTTGTTCAGCATCGGTAATTAGAACCTTCAAATCCATACCGTCACCGAGCGCCGCGACACCGCTGGATGTCGTGACGAAAAACGGCTCTCCCCCGCCGACGTGCTCGACGGCAGCTAATTCTCTCAAGAAGGTTTGCCCCAGCTCTGCAACTTCCGGCACAGAAAGGTTTTCCACCATCACACCAAAAGAATCGCCGCCGATGCGACCGATCAATTCGGAGTGGCGAAAGGTTTTCTTGAGCAGATTGGAAACAGTAAGAATGACTTTGTCACCGGCAGGGAAACCATATCGCTCATTGACATAGCGAAGTCCGTCGATGTCTATGAGCATCAAGACCAGTGAAAAACGGCGCTGAAACGGCTCTACAAGCGCGCCGGCACGTTCGATAAATGCGCTGTGGGTGAGGCACTGTGTCAGACCTTCGCGTTTCAACATCTTTTGGAAAACACGATAGCGCTCCAATCTTCCGGCCACTGTGGCGACAAGAAGCGGTGGTGCAATTGGTTTGATCAAGTGATCGTCGCCACCCGAGCGAGCGCTTTCAATGTGCGCCTCCAATTGGTTTTGCGTGGTTAGAAATAGAATCGGCAATGCAACAAAGCGCTCCATTTGCCTGACGTATTTAGCGATCTCAAAGCCAGTGATGTCGCCCATCATTACGTCCAAGAGCAAGAGATCGGGACAGAAGGCTAACAGGGCTTCTTCAAAGGCTTTGGGATCATTCAAA
>JBGAVL010000083.1:0-19360 GCA_044228145.1 Obscuribacteraceae bacterium (SeqCode) | reverse complement strand
GCAGGCAATTGCGCGCCAATTGAATTTGGTTGAAACGGTATTTGTGTTGCCTGGCGAGCAAGATGCAGATTTTCGCTTGCGGTATTTTACGCCTGCGGCAGAGCTGCCTGTTGCTGGTCATCCGACAATTGCAGCTTGGTGCGCGCTGTTACACGAAGGGCTAATCGATATCGAAAAACGCAATGTCTACACGCAAATAAATCAAGCTGGTAAGCAGGAAATATTAGTTGAGAGGTCGAAAAAAAGGGGCAGACCAATTGTAACAATGAAGCAGCCGGCGGCCAGGTTCTTCGATACCGATTGCACGAAGGAACAGGCAGCAGAGGTGTTTTCAATCGGCGTTGATGCAATCGACGAGCGTTTGCCGATTCATGCCGTTGATACAGGTTTGCGGCATTTGATTATTCCCATCCGTAGTCTTGATGCTTTGATGGCGGTTAAGCGCCAAATTGAGCCGTTGCGAGAGCTATGTACAAGTAATGGCGTACGGGAAGCGCAGCTATTTTGTTTTGAAACTTTTGACAAATCCTGCCAGATTCATACACGCAATATTTGTCCGCGTGAAGGGTTGGAAGATCCTGCATGCGGGGTTGGAAATGGTGCGCTGACTGCCTATCTTAGCCGCTTTTATCGCTATGCGGACAATGACTTCAGCCTGAGAATCGAGCAAGGCAACATCGTTGATATGCCGTCTGTAATACAGACGCGTGTCGTCAGACTAAAGGACGAGTTGAAAGTTTTTGTGGGCGGATCGGGAATCGTAATGATGGAAGGGCATTTTTTGGTTTGAGAGAGAGCCTGAATTGCTAATCGCATCCTTCAACCGGAATTTGTCTTAAGCTGCGGAAGCAGAGCGTTTCCTTTCGCCCAATATCTGTTTCTAATTGAATGGGAATCAAAGTATCCAACTCTTCATAGATTTCATCGTAGCGAGCGAAATTTTGCTTGCGCAGCTCGGACACCAGCCCTTCAAGCGCTTGATCGGGCACTCTTATTGTGACAATCAAGTTTCGATTCAAGGTCAAATCAAGCCGCAACAGTACAAGCGCGCTTGCGCACGCCGCCACTTCTGCCTCAGTCATCAGCCCCAACTTCGACTTGACGAAAATCGCTACCTGGTCGCGTTCATTAATAGGAATGGGACCATATTTCTTGCTGCCTAAGGGAGCTCCTTTCTGATACCAGAGATCTTCATAGCGAAAGAGCGGCGCATTGCGATTGTTTTTCGTATCCTTGCGGCATTCTACTCTTACTTTTACAATTGAATTCAGTTTGGTGCCGGAGAATTTTATGTAGTTATTCATTTCGTCGCACTGCAGCTCGATCACGTTTTCATACTGTCCAAGGTCCACCAATAGTGGTGGCAAAAGATTTCTTTCGTTGTAGTGCAGTGCCGAACCGCCGCTCTGTCCTCCGCCCTGGAGGAGCAGCGCCATAAAGAAGAGCGAGTGCAAGGAGAATCTTTGGTTCATTGAGTAAACTCACAGTTTGCCACGCAATGAATTCCCAAAAGGCGTTAACTGATCCCGGTTTTCAGTGCCTTGAATGCTTAACTAGTGTTTAGATTTGCCGGCATGGTCGGTGCCTTCCCGTTTTCTGAATGCTGTTGCGAGCGCCTGCAGTCACGATTCGCGTCTTTGTGACACGAAAATACAGCAAGGCTTCCCTATCATATTTGTTGGGTTTGGCTGTATAGGGTGTCCCCAGAGCTCCATTGACGGCGCGCTTGGGGCTTTGGTAAGTTGGATTTGGAAGCCTGAAAAATTTGTTCGATTACTAGTATCACTCCAGGTACGGCATGCTCTTTCGTACTCTTGGCGTGTAATGTTGTGTTTATCGTCTTTGGCTTTGCCGGAGACAGCGTTTGGCGTTGGTGAAATAAATACTTTGACCTTCGTGTAAGGAGGTTCTCCGTGTTTCAAATAGTGGGTAAATCAAAATTTCTTTTACTCGGCACTCTGGCAGTTCTTGTGCTTTTGCCGACGGCTGCCCCAGCACAGCAAATAATCAAAGGGTGCTCTATCTTCCCTGCAAACAACATCTGGAATCGGCGCATCGATTCGTTGCCCTTGGATCCTAACTCGGCTACTTATGTCAGCACCATTGGTGCCGCCACGCGATTTCATCCGGACGTGGGTGACGACATCAATTCATTCGGCATTCCCTACAATCTCAGAGGTTCCGGCAAGGCGATGCCTGAGTTTGATTATGCCGACGAAAGCGATCCCGGACCATATCCCGTATCGTCCAGACTGCTAATCGAGGGAGGCACATGGGCTACCTCTAACAATGGGGATCGGCATGTCCTGGTTGTCGACACCAGAAAGAAAATTCTATACGAACTCTTTTACACATTTGCCACCGGCAAAAATGGCATTCATGCCGGCTCGGGCGCCATCTTTCCGCTCACTTCAAACGCCTTGCGCCCGAATGGCTGGACTTCCGCCGATGCAGCCGGACTTCCAGTTTTCGCCGGTTTGCTCAATTACGATGAGGTGGCTTCCGGCGCAGTGCGTCACGCTTTGCGCTTCACGACGAGGCGCACCAATGGTTATATCTGGCCGGGACGACACCGCGCCGGACCTCAAACTGCGGGCTACCCTCCGATGGGGCAGTGCTTCAGGCTGAGGGCCAGCTTCGATATAAGCGGCTACTCAAGAAACAATCAAGTCATTCTTACTGCCCTCAAACAATACGGCATGTTTGTTGCCGATAACGGCTCCGACTGGTTTATGACTGGAGCACCCGACAGACGCTGGAATAATTCCGAGCTTGATCAACTGAAACGTCTTGTCGGCGCCGACTTCGAAGCCGTAGATGAGCGTGCATTGATGGTCAACCCAGACTCCGGGCAGGCCCTGTAATGAAAGTTTTTCCCAGGCAGTTAGCAAAACGCGATGCCAGAGGCAGTATGCTCTTCCTCTGCATCGCCGTTTTGATGGTGATGCTTGCGGTTGTGGGTATCGCATTTTGTTTTTACTTGGTTTTCTTTTCGCACAAGCATCTGCAAAACTGGTCTGAGGATCTGGCTCTTGAATGTGCTCGCCAGCTCAACGAGAACGATCATGGTGGCAAAATAAACAACCTGGTTGGACATAGCCGCGAACTGGTTTTTTCCTCACGGGAATTGTATTACAAAACAAACAATGACGAATTTCGAACATTGCAGGGACTGGCTTCACAGGTGCTCGAACAATCGCGCAGCGGCGCTCGACTTGTCTCAGACGAGCGCAATCGATATGTCGATGTTTCCATGCAAAACCTTAGAAAGACAATAAAAGAAGCTGAGGCTCGCAGAAAGAGTGGTTTGTTATTGACCAATTTCTCTGCGTCAGGCGCGCAAGTTGTTGATTTCAAGGTCGGCGATCTGGACCAGGTTGCATCCAATGTAGAAACCTCATCAGGTGTGACCAATCTGCTTTTCCATGACCGTCAGCAAAACTATATAAAGACAGGCAAGCAAATAGACCTGTACAAAGCCAATGTGAATTTGAAACTTCCGGGTGAAGACTCAGATCTCGATTTCGAGCTTGCCTCTCTTCCAGCTCCTGTCAAAGGCACAGCTGCCCCTTTGCGGTTGACTCGCGGTCAGGGTTTTAAGCATTCCCTGATACTAAGAAGCGCTGGCGCAGATAAATCTGGAAAATGCACTGTAATACCATCGGCGGTGCAGGTAGTCATGACGATGAACATGCAGCAAAATATAGTCGGCAAACTCGAGTCTCAAACAAGAACGGTAAATACTGCATGCGCTAATGGCGCCTGGATGGAACCATAACTCGTCCAGCGGAGGCAGTTTCAAATGTCAAATCAGCAAATAAGTCCCTCGTCCGTCAAAGTAAGGCGATTCCGTTCGCAGAACGGCAGCGCCCAGCTCAGTGAATTCGGTGCCGCTCTCTTTCTTCTTTTTTCGTGCTTCGTTATTCCGCTCATTGATGTTTCCATCATTCCGGTTCGCCTTGGACTCGGCAAATCCATGGTCAATCACAGGGTTCATCAATTGGCGCAAAGCGAATGCCTGAGCGATGCTTTTAAGTCTTTTCAGGAAGGCGATTTCGATACGGGCTTAGCAAGAATTGGCGGATTCAATGCCAAATCGACTCACCTTTCTCTGATTGCCACTTCAGTGAAGAATCCGGAGCAATCAATGACAGTTAATCGCCCCGGCGCGCTTCCAGGCGATTGGCTGCCCGGTGGAATCAAAGGTCCCTGCCTCTATCGGCTTGATTTGACGGTCGATGCTGAGATTGAGCCGCTTATTACTGCGCGCGTGCCAGGCGTTCAAATTCCTGGTTTAACGCGTCCCATACCCTTTCATCTTCGCGAAGAATCCAACTGGGAAAACCTCGGTTGCGATCCTTTCAGTGGCGAATTTTTCGTCAATAAGTAAGGTGCTGCGCGAACTTTTTTTGGTACTGCCGTTCACACACGATCACTGGCGCCGGCGATTATCCTCTCAAGCTTCTTATCACTTCATTCCAGTAGTCCTCATTTTCTGTGGGTGCCTTACCGTATTCCGGTGCGATAAAAACATAGCCGTTGTGATTATCACGAGCTTGCTGTACTGTTCTGCCGATATCTTGCTGCTCAACACCAACTAGCATCGCTGCGAATCGGCCTGGTGGGTGCTCATCTTGCCACTCTTTAGATTCCGGCATTGCATTTGCATAGCCTTCGTGAGTTCCCTGAATGAATTTGTTGGCGTAATCAGGATTTGGGCTTCCAGAGCCATTTACTGCTGCGAGGCCGCCCTTTGCTTGAATGTAATCGCCGAGTTCCTGGAAATAGGTTTCCGTTGCTGCATCTGTGTGGTATCCACCGGAGGTGTCATGATTTCCGGAATCGCCAAGGTAAATGCCTTTGATCTCGGCGTTTGCATACCATGAGTCGATTTCTGCTTTGACTTCTTCAATCGGTCGCGTGGCACCGCGCGTTCCCACATAGCCCATAGGATTTAAACCATTGGCGCTCGCCTCAGCGATATTCGCTTTCAATTGAGGGTCGATTGAGTCAAACGGCTGGTCGGAATCCCAGGAAACGTCGGAGGAAGGCAATGTGACAATCATGCTGCCGGGAGGCGCGTCCTGATTGAGTTTTTGCCACACTTGCTGCGAGTCAGGAAAAATGTATATCATCTTCATTTGCTGGGCGTCAGCGAATCTTTCTCCATCGGTCTGTTCAGACCGATCGGATCCATCGTGAATAGAATCGCTTGGTCCCTCCGCTTCGTGAGGTTCCGATGAGTGCTCGCCGCCGGACTCGGGCTCGGACTCGGACTCGGGCTCGGGCTCGGACTCTTTCTCACCACCGGCTTCCGCTGCACCGCTGGGCTCCTTTTCACCGCCTGCTTCTTGCTCGGCCGGCTTGGATTGCTCTTTGAATTTTTCCATAAACTTCTGGAACTCTTCAGGTGAAATCATGCCATCCTGGTTTTCATCGATTGCCTGGAATGCTTGCAACAGTTCATCCAAACTGATCTGACCATCACCGTCTTGGTCAAGGAAGTTCATGAATTGCTGAAACTTTTCTGCCTCTCCGCCGTGCCCTTCAGGTTTTTCTTCGGGGCCGGATTCTTTGGGCTTCTCTTTGTCGCCGTGCCCTTCAGGTTTTTCTTCGGAGCCGGATTCTTTGGGCTTCTCTTTGGAGCCATGTTCTGGCTTTTCATCGGAGCCATGCTCTTCCGGTGGCTTCCTCTCAGGCGGTTTTTCTGGACCTGGTTCTTTCTCGCCTTCATCCAGGTACTGAAATTCGTCTGCGCCGCCAGCTTCAATGATGTGCTTACGGGCTCGATTTTGTAATAGATCAAGGTTTTGCAGATCTTGCTCAGACAGCCCATTGGCCCCAAAGTATTCTTGCACTTGTGCAATCAAGTCCTGCTCGTGCTCGAGGTCTGTAAACTCATCAAAGTCTATTTCACCAGATTTAATACCATCGAAAATCGCATTCTGCTGCCGTTCTTTCCTGAATTCTAAGCGCTTCGGATCGCCGATTTCCGGTGCTTTTACAGTGCTACCCTCCATGCCGTAGGGATCACTTTCATTCATATCCAAGAAGTTCGGATTGTGCTCGTTACTTCTGGCATTGAGCGTCTCGAAACTGGCCCATTGCGTTGTTGGACTGTAAATTTCGCTGTGCAGAGCCGATTCTTGTCGATTTGCTGGATTAACGGCGCGAGCCGATTCCATATGAACTTCACTCATGAGGTGCTCTCTCCATAACGGATGTCTGCTTGATTTGGCACGACACCGAGGTCAAGACACGTTGTCAGACCAATTCGGGTGCGCGTAGTAATTTGAATAGGCTAAAAAGAAAGCTGGGTTACAGCGTGGCGGAGACGTGAGGGTTTGACGATTTTCGAAATTATGATGAGCGCATATGACAGGAATGTGGCAGCCAGCTGATTGAGCGCTGCGATTATTTGTAGTCCGCTTCGAAACGAGATTTCATTGCGTATCTCTCCCCTGAATGGTGGATTTTGAGCGGTGTGTTCAAGAAAAGTTCAGACAAAATTCTTTACTCTTGGTGAGTCAGGCTCATCACTTGGTGTTGCGTAATGTCTTATCATTCAGCATTTGCTAAGCTTCCGGTAGGCTCAGATTTTCGAGAAAGAGAGCAAGATGCGACGGGCGTCGACTACTATCGTTTCTCAGGCGACGATTGGACGACAGCTGCGAACCGTCGTCGGCCCGCCCAGGAAGTGAGACAGACTGATTTCGAGATTGTCGATTCGGCAGAAGATAAGTATGCATTTGCCGAAGACGATTTTAGACGCGCTAAAAGCACTGCTGCGCGTCTCACGGCGCTGGAAAAAATTGCCTCCAGCGGCGTGGACAGATTCAAATTCGAAGATAAAGACGGTGGCGAGAGAGAGTTCAGAGTCGAGACAAGCAAGTGCGGCGGCAAAACTCTCATACATTGCTATGGAAAAGATTCAAACGGTCACGAACAGATTGTCATGCGCGTAGCCCGCAATGCCAGTGGAGAGTTGGAACCAGAAAGAAACAAGGACGGCAAACCGGTATTTTATTACGGCGATAATTGGTCGCGCACAATGCAGGGCAAGTCTTATCTGATCGGTGAAAACAGAAACGAACACCAAGAAAATGACCGCGGCTCAAAAGCCACTAAGCATCACGAGAAGAAAGACTCTTCTCATAAACATGAAAGAGAACAAGGGAGAAACAAAGATAGAGAGAAAGATTGTGACCGCGAAAAAAATCAAAAAAACCGCGGCAATGACCGAGTCGAAGAGCGTGATGGTAGACGCGGACCAAGATTGGATATTGGACGAACGCTTGCAGATGCGGCCATGATTGCGGCGCCTTTCTTAATGGCGCAGCTGAGCAACAGAAATCAGTGCAATGATTATTATCCCTACCGGGACTATCCACGGCATTTGCCTGAGCGAGGATGCCGAAACTATTACGATGACTATCAGCACCGTCATAGAGAGCCAGGATGTCGCAACTATTACGACAACTACAATCGCCACTCAAACAAAGGTAGAAACCATCAAAGAAAAGATCCCTGTCGCTAGCGCTTTGCCGAAAACTATCTGGCCAACCTAGAATATCCACTGCTCAGCGCGCAGAAGCTCGACAACTATCTCGCGGATCTTGCCGGCGAAGAGAAATTGCTTAAGCTCCAATTCGTTCAACTCATGCAAATTGAGCATGCCGTGTTCGTTGCGGCTGGGGTACTTTAATGGAGTATTCCAGAAAGGCAATTTGCCAGGTCCCGGCTCAACTTGTCCTGCGTCCTTGGGCGAAAACGGAATTTCGTGATAGCTGTCCAGCCAGTCCTGAAGGATATCGCCGATACGCTCGATGGTCTTGTTCATATAGTCTGCGCCTTCGTCAGTCAGTTTCGAAGACGATGCTGCAAACAGATGCGGATATTTTTCTTGCGCTCTGAGCATTGCCTGCTCGATTTTGGCGTGACCCGTCACACAGGTGTCTTTCGGACCTATGACGATGCCCGAAAACAGATAGGTCATAATTCCTATCACCCTTTCCATCGCGTTCTTCGTACGGCGAAGCCCTTCGACAGCCAGTTTTTGCACTTCCGGCCTGATTACGCGGAAGGAATCTGCAAAGCTGTTTACCGCCGAATCCAGGGAATTGTGAATGGTCGGATCTTCAAAGATTGCCTCTGTGTCAGGTCCGCGCAACAATGCAATCTTGGCGAATCCTTCCGGGTGATTGTAATTAATTGAGTGATCGCCGGCGATAACCGCATGCGCAACTTTGGAATCTTCCGTTTCCGGATGCGGAACGAACCAATCGTCAACGCCGATATTCACAAGCAATTGTCGCTCTGCCGGAGAGAAATCGATAGTGCTCAGATCGGCTGTCAGATGTTCTTTGTTGAACGGGTCATTGATTTTTCGCCAGATCGATCTCACCACTTCCATCACTTGAAGCACATTGCTGCTGGCGTTCTGAGGCAGAGGCCCGGCTGGTGTGAATGGTCCCAAACCCATTTTCTTGCTGAGCAAGATGGCCACTACATTGGCCATGAATTGAGGTGGCGCAATTTGGTGTTCTTTGACGGCGCGTGTTATGCGCTCGACGCTTTTGATCACATCGGCATTGGTGAAGTCCATGAAGTATGAAAGCGCTTGGGCTGCGCCGTAAGCACCATGGACATTGTGGATGATGAAATTCTTTCTGTTTTTGACGCTGTCGGAAAAGATGGAAGCCAGTATGGCGTCACGCGTCTCTGTGTGGTCGAGCTGAAGCAGTTTTGCCGCTTCCAGCACCTCACCGACTTCAGAGCGCGTGTGCTTCCAATTCATGTTCCACTGGTAGCTGGAGCCTGGTGCCGAGTTCGTCGAGCGGTCCAATCTTTCAAAAGAATCGCGGACCATGGACAAACAACACCAGATCAAGTCTTTGTCTTCACGGGTCAGCAAATCATCGGCTTCGATTTTGTTGTAGACGTTTGTGACTTTGCCGTCCGCTCCACGCACCGGAACGTCGAGCAAGTCACCTTTCAACGCTTCCAGCGATTTGTCTATATTCGGGGGGGCGGGAAAAATGTCTTGAAAACGAAAGTTATCCGTCAATCGGCCAAGCTGTTCCGAAAGGATGTCAATTTTTATCGGTTCTAGTTCGAGCGTCCGGTTGATATCGCGTCTTTTCCTGGTTTCGGATGCGCCCTTTCCTGACGGCGCTGAATTGCTGCCTTGAGACGGCGTATTCGGATTTTTCCCGCTTCGTGGAGTGCTTGACATTTTGACTTTCTAGTTTCTGATTCTAAAGAGAGAAACCTCTGAGACCTCTGAGACCTTTGAGACCTTTGAAACCTTTGCCTGGATATTCCCACATCTGGTGATGATAAATCATATCGAAATGCGCCCCCTTATTGCGTAATCAGGGCATCAGACCAATTTTTCGCCCTGCTAAATGTACCGCAAACAACCGTCAATACTAGACTTTCGCGTCTTTCATTAACATCAACCTAAGTAAACGAGAGTAAATCCTGCGAAAATATGGCAATACGTTGACCATGTGGAGCCCGCGCTCTTTGACTAATTCGACCCCGCCAGAAATAGAGCCAGGCGTCCTTCCGGTTTCCCCTCCGAAACGCAAGTCTGGTGGGCGACTTTGGCCACATTTGCTCTTTGTTGGTCTGGCTTCGTTGATGGTCTTTGTGCCCGGTCTAAACGGCTATGGTGTAATCGATCCCTCAGACGGGCTCTACGCTGAAGGCGCTCGCGAAATGCTGGAGCGCTCCGACTGGGTCACTCCATCATCCAACTACAAACCATTTTATGAGAAGCCGATCCTTATCTACTGGATGATAATGGCTTTTTACAAGCTTTTCGATGTTCACGAGTTTTACGCTCGCCTGCCGGTTGCCTTGTGCGGAGCCTTTGCAGCTGTAGCTTTGCTGATTTTTGCTCGCCCGTTTTTAGGCGCGCGGGCGGCGCTTTTTGCGGCACTGGCCCTGTTGTCGACCCCTCTGTTCGTTACGGTCGGGCACGTAGCCATCACCGACGTGCCATTGACCCTGTTCATGATGCTCGCCTCTCTGGGCTTGTTTTCTCGCCTTCATGGTGCACATTGGATTTCTCTCGCCATCGCCTACTGCGCACTGGGCCTGGCTCTTCTAATCAAGGGACCGGTCCCTGTTGCGCTCGTTGCAATGATTCTCTTGCTTTATCTGGCCTGGGTACGTCCGAAAGGGGCGGCGGGAGGATACCAGTGGTGGTGGCAGAAAATGATCTTGCTGCATCCGCTTTTGGGGACAGTGGTAATGCTGTCTATTGCAGCGCCCTGGTACATCGCCGCAGGTCTGGCAACCAAGGGAGCTTTCTATCACGAGTTTTTCATCAATCAAAATTTCGGTCGCGCCATGGGCACGGTCAATCATCAAAACCCTTTCTGGTTCTACATTCCAGTCTATCTGGCCGGGTTTTTCCCCTGGTCGATTTTGACTCTCTTCGAGATTCGTCGATATTTTTCATTGCTGAAAAAACGGTGGGTTTTGACACGGAGAGCCAGCCTGGAATTGTTTGCAATCCTCTGGCTGGTTTTGATTTTGGCACTGTTCACTGTGTTGAAAACTAAGCTGGCAACCTACATCTTGCCTGTAGCACCGGCTTTGGCAATACTGTCCGGCAGTTTGCTCGACAGAGTGGTGCGATTCAACAAGACCAAACCACTGGCCTGGACTCTTTTAGTTTTTGTCTTGTTGGTTGCTCCTCTCATTGTGATATGCGCTCCGGTTATTTGTTTCAAGCTCAACATAGACGTCGGTACACTCTATGCTTTTGTAGGTTTTGGCATTTTCGTCTGGTTCTTTATGGTAGTTGCTACATGGGCTGCTTTCAGGAAAAAAGGCGAAGCTGCCATAACTGCGATTGCCTGTGCATGCACATTTGCTGCAGGCACCTTTGTCCCTACCGGACTGCAATCTCATTATGTCCGCAGCGATTATCCGCTCTTTCATTTGCTCAGGCGAGTGGTCAGAGATAAGGCGCAAGTCGCGCTTTACATGCGCGATTCGCCGGCGGTGACGTTTTATTTGCGACGACCGATCAAGGAAATTAAAACCCTGCTCGACTACAAAGAATATGTCGAAGCCGGGAAAAAACCGCATTACTTGTTGGTTACCACCGATGTAATGCAGCAGATGAAAGAACCGCCACCCATGTGGATTTTGCTGGAAAAGGCCGCAAAGTGGCATCTCTTCAAAATCGATCCATAAATTGCTAGTAGGGGCGATGCCATGCGTCGCCTGGTGCTTGTAGGGGCGATGCCATGCATCGCCCGGTGCTAACCGAGGATGCTTTCGAGAGTCGCCAATCGAGTCTGGCTTTTGCTCGTCCTAAGCGCGCATGCGATAGCCCACGCGGGCGACATTCTCGATAATGGACTTAGTGTCCTCACCCTCGTCATCGACTACTTTGCGAATTCTGACGATTGCCGCACGCAATCCGGCTGATGATGCATCCGAATCTTGATGCCATACGCGCGTGAGCAGCGCGTCGGTGGAAAAAATTTCGTCCGGATGGCGCATCAAAAACTCCAGGAGCGCAAAGTCTCGCGGCTGAAGATGCACATCTTTTCCGCCTTTGGTGAGACGGTGTTTGATGGGATCCAGGACGATGTCGTGCAGTGAAAGATTGCTTGTGGGCGCAACCGTCTGGCGGCGCAGCAATGCGCGAACACGTGCCATCAGTTCTCTTGCATCAAAGGGTTTGGTCAGATAGTCATCGGCGCCGCCATCAAGACCTACCTCTTTGTCTCTGATCTGGCTTTTGCCCGTAAGCATGAGCACTGGCGTCGAGCCACCGCGGGCGCGAAATTTCGACAGCACGTCAATGCCGGCAATGTCCGGCAACTGCCAATCCAGAACAATGATGTCGTATTGCCCCTGGCGAAGGAATTCCATGGCGGAATTGCCATCATGCGCCATTTCCACGGTGTGATTGGCCGTGCTGAGCGCATGCTCTACGGTGAGCGCGAAATCAACGTCATCCTCGACAACCAGAATTTTTGCCATGCGGCTTTCTACCCCACAAGTCTGGGACAATTTTAGCTCAATCTTTCACGGTCAAGCAGCCTGAAATAGTGTCGGCAGAGAATCAGCTCAGTTTTGCTTTGGACGGATCGTGCACCGGCAAAGCAACAATGAATTCCGAGCCTTGCCCTTCCTCACTTTCCACCCAAATGCGCCCGCCGTGAACCTCAGCGAACATTTTGCAAATTGCCAATCCAAGCCCGGAGCCCGACGCCTTGTGTTCGCCATCGACTTGCTGATAACGCTCGAAAACACTAACTAATTTATCCTTCGGGATACCGGGTCCGGTGTCTTTGACTGAAATTCTTACCTTGCCTTCCTTCTCTTCTGCAGAAAGCGAAATCCGGCCTCCTTTCGGGGTGAATTTGATGGCGTTGCCGACCAGGTTGGACAGCAATCTCAAAAGCTTGTCATGGTCGCCCCAGACAGTTGTGTCGGTTTCCGCTACAACCAGATCGATGCCTTGGGAAGCAGCCTGTGCGGAATGAAGATCCGCGCAGCCTTTCAATAGTGAGCTTACTTCCACGTCCTCGGCATCAATCTCTAAATTGCCTGATTTTATTTTTTCGATATCGAGCAAGTCGTTAATCAGGCTCATCATGCGCGCAGTGTTGCGCTGTCCCGATTCCGCAAAGCGCTGCCCTTTCTCGGTCAGAGTGCCCAACTGACCCTGGTTGAGAAAGTCAAAGATATTACCTACGGTGCCCAGAGGAGTCCTGAGATCATGAGTGACCATCGCCACTACTTCCTGCCTCAGCCGCTCGGCCTGTCGTCTTTCCGTAGTGTCATGAAAAACGCAGAAAGTGAGGTTTTCTTCGCGAGCGAATTGAGCGGAGCACGTAACATCAACTATGGAGCCGTTCTTGCGCACCAGTTGCGTGTCCAGTGTGGCCGTCGTCTCTGAGTCATTCGTCTGCTGAATACTGTCGAAGTACGCAAGGACGGAGGCGACATCATTTCCCGCCAGAAAATCGATCAAATGCGAGCCGAGCATTTCGTCCGATTTGTACCCCAGAAGCAGCTGGGAGGCAGCGCTTACTTCAACAAATTTCCCTGAGCGATCGATTGAACAGATGAAGTCCCGCGCATTATCCAATAGAGCTCGTTCTTTGCGAGCAGCAGCTTGTAGTTCTTGCGCCATTTTGTGAAAGACTTGATCGAGCTGCGACAGGTCGTCTCTGTCTTGCATGACCGGATTGAGTGGAAGATTGCTGGCCAGTCGCATCGTATTGTCGCGCAAACGGGCAATTTTGTTGGCGATATTGTGTGTGAGGTAAAAGGCTACTGAGCACACCAGAGCCGCCAAGACGATGCCGCCACCCCAAATGAGATATAGAATTTGCTGGCGGATATCCCTCTGGATGAGAGGCGAGGACTCCGCCACTTGTGCCTGGTCGCGCTTCAAGCTTAAAAATTCGGGAGTGAGAACAAGCTTTGACTGTCTTCTCAGCTCAAACCAGTATGGGCGCCGGTAGGCTCTTGCCTCGGCGGTTCTACCGTCACGCTCAAATGCTCCTCTGAGCACTTCCATCAATTCTACGCATCGTGTTGCCGCCCTGTCTGAGTTTTTGACCACGGTGTAGGCAGCCTGGTCTCCGGCGGTCAGCCTTTCCAAATCATCGTACATTTTTCGGAACTTGACCACGAGCGGACTGACTGTTTCACGAGTGAGAAGTTGTTCGCCTTTCTCATTGCTATAAAGCCAAAATGCATCATAAAGTTGCTTTGAAATCGAATTGATTCCTTCGGTTATTTTTTGAGCCCGAATAGATTTTTCCAACTCAGCGTCTGCCTGGCTGAGCAGATTTGAAAGCGCAATGAGCAAGCCCACCTCAATGACGAGCTGGGCGACTACCAGTGCCAATATATATAGTCTTAGTGTGGAGCGAGTTTGCATCCTAAGATTATGGCACTCGGCTTGGGAATTAGCCTTGTCAACAGCCTTCACCCTCCGCAAGTCAATCAACTCTGAACCACATATCCTCAAAATTGCCAAGCCAGTAGTCACCATCGGCGGTGCGGACAGCAATATGATTTGGTTGTCTGCTCACAAACGCACCAGATGCATACTGCGCGTAGATTGTTTGTGCATCAGGAGCGGTGCTGCGCAATGATGATTTAAGTCGAGCCCAGTGGAAGAAGCCCGCGCCTCCCTTGAGTGACGCGGACCCCCTTCTTCCCGTGCGCATAAAACTTTTCGTCGAGTAAGCTGCCTCAGAGCGCAGTTTAGTCTCTCTCGGGCGGCGGCAGATGCAGGCGGTCGCCCGGATGAAGCACTGAAGTGTTTCTATCCTTTTGGTTGTATTCGGCCAGGCGTCTCGAGTATTCAATAACATCCGCCTCGGCAACTTTGTCCTGGGTTTGCTCCAACACCCGTCTGGCGATACGATCGAAACCATCGCCCGGCTTCACTTCTACTGAGGGATTCTTTCTTCTGAACTCAGCCTCGGCATGTTGGCGCGCCATGTCGCCGATTTTGTCACCAATCTGAGTCAGCCAATTTCCGTCAGCCTTTTCCTTGTTTGCAATCTCACCGCTGGCGCTTCCCTCAGCACTGAAGTCGAGATCGAACGCGTATGTCTTGTCCTGGAGTTTCGTCGCTGCATTCCTGAGATCTTGTTCGCTAAGTTCGTGCCAGAACAAATCACCATGCCCCTCACGCAAAGCGTCGAAATTCTCGAGCAGGTGAGAGGTCATTGCTCTTGTGAGCGGGTCGGCACCTTTTCGGTAGAGGCGCAAGTGGTCACGATCGAATGTTCCATCTTGCTCGATCTCATACCGTTCTTTGAAAGCGAATTGAATCGCCAGATCAGGCAGCAAACCATCCTGTCTCAATTGCTCGGTCATTTGCGCCAGGTGTATATCTGCTTCTCTGCCAGGCATAGACGCTTGAATCTCCTCCATCTGGCTTTTCAAGACATCGTATGCTTCTTCAATGCCTTGATACTGGGCAGCGCTTTCGATTTCAGTAACAGCTTCGTTGGCTGGCATAATAAGCTCCTTTGAAGATCGGCTGTTGATTCTCAGCCGGGTAAAAGGGGATGTGCGGTGGGGGGAAGTGGCAGCGGGGCTGCTTATGCACACAATTTAGTTCACCGTTGTTTCGGATTGGCTACTAAAAAGTTGCGAAACTGCTACTGAAACCGTCCGTGCTTTAGAGACGGCGGTTTTGGGGCACATATATTGAAGGAGTATGGTTCTCCTGAAGATTTTAAGGCTTAAACGGATGGAGAGCCGACGGGAGCCCGATTAGGACATGGCCGGACCGGAATCACCGAGCAATCAAAAACAGACGGCTGAGGCACAGGCTGGCGACAAGCCCAACCTGACCATTGAAAATGTCGGCGTAGGTCATTTCATAATTGCCGGGGCCCTGCCCGAATCAGCGAAATTCCAGCCGGGGGCAGGTCAGGCCGGAGGTCAACCGCGTTTGCGCTCCTACTTGGACACAGCCGTTCACCCCCTGGCTGAAGCCGTAACTTCGACAGACAGCGCAGCCGACGAGATGTCCGGTTATATGCGCGGCTTTCTCAAGACTGTTCCGATTTTTATGAAAGGTAAGCTGGCTCTGCCTGCGCTCGCCATCACCTATATGTCTGACGAGGCAAAGGTAGGCGACACCGCCGAGCATCAAGTGCTGGATGCCGGGCTGGGTCTAGGTAAAGGCGCCCTGCTCAAGACCACTCTTGCTCATTTTCACGGGCAGGGCATGACGCCGGCCACTACCGGAGTGGGGCTGGGCATCATGAATCGCGGCTCCGATGCACTTTTGACGCGCACTAATTATTACGACGCAAAGGGCGAATTCAGCCTCTCTCAGGGCTTGTCCCGCACGGTTTCGGTGACCGCCAATCCGGCGGCATTGGCGATTGATGCTCTGGCTTTCGGCGCCAATGACGTCCTTTTCGCCACTATGTTCAACAAATCCAGAGGCATGGTTTCCTACAATCCATCTACCCTGTACACGATGTCGGCTGGCACGATGGGTGTCACCAGCGGGTTCGGTCGCGAGTTTGAAAGACAAGTTCGCGAAGACGGTCAACTTGATTTCACTCAATTGGCGCGCAAATCATTTTTGCAGGGCGCATTCGATGCCGCCGGCGGTCGCGTCGGTGCCTGGCAGGCGACACGCGGCACCAAGCTGCAACCGGATGCTCCAGGAGCAATGGAGAAGGCACGCTCGACGCCATTCCAGCGCGGAGAGGTCGTGGATGCGCGCCAGGCGGCATTGCGTGACGGTGTCTTCATGCCTGAGCGAAAGGTCGGAGGTGTGCACACCGAGACCTGGTTTGGCAAGGTGAAAGCACCGTCGGGAGAATTGATACCGGCAGTATTTCGCCCCAACGACAAGTCCGAAGCATTTGCCGTGCGCATGCAAAATGAAATTGCCGGCTATGGCATGAACGGGCTGGGTTTTAAAACGAACGTGCCGGCGACCGTGGCGCGAAACGCTGACATCAATGGAAAACCATATTCCGGATACATTCAAGAAATGAATGGTCCCAACCTTGTGGAGCACCTTCATGCGGCAACGGGAACGGCTCCAGGAACGCTTCTCAACAAAGCATCGGCGCTAGAACATTTTCGTTCTACCACGGCGCTCTCGTCGAGCTATGGAGATGCTTTTCTTCATCGCATGGTGATGGGCGAGTGGGACAACCACGCCATGAATATGTCGGTGTCGGACAAAGTGCACAATATCGATCTCGGCTACGCTTATCGAGCTCCAAAGTCCACTCGCGAGTATGTTCCCTTGCCGCATGCGCGTAAGGCGTACGAGGCTACCAGTGCGGGTCTTTACGCAGAACTTGCAGGCAAGCCTATAAGCGCGCAACAGAAGGCGGAAATGACTTCATTGCATGAGCGATACAGTACACCGGAAGGACGCGCGCAAATGGAAGCGCTCGGGCTGACTCCCAGGCAGGTTGATGGTGTGCTCGGTCGTACCGACTGGTTTGCGACCAATGCTCTTTTCCCCAGACAGCAAGAATCGATGTTCTATGTTCAACTGACCCAGCTCAGTCAATTCGCCAAGGGTGTATTGAAGAGACCCGCCCATAAGCCTGTCACCGATGCGCAGGGCGCCGGACCGTAAAGTTATTAGTCGCGACTCGGTGTGACGAATTGTGGGTGTCTGGAGCCGTCGCAGGCTGCGGAAAAAACCAGCACAACAAAGGCGAAGATGGCGGCAATGGTTGTTAGCGAAAACCAGGGCACACTGGGAGCAACTTCATGAATGCCGATCGACATTGCAAATGTGGCAATGGTTACGACTGCAGGTTGATACCAACTGCCTGCCACCTTTTCTCGATCTTTTCGTAAAACCAGAACCGAAGATATCGTGATGACAAACAATATGATGGAAGCTATCAATATAGTAGCCAGCCCAGCTCCGATTTGACTGTATTGGGACTCTTTCAAAAAGTATTCGCGGGCAGACTGACTGTCTCCCCGTCTTTCGGCCAGTCGAGCCAGCTCGCCATAAGCATAGGAGCGCTCCGCGCTATCTATCTGCGGGATTGCTAGAGCTGCCTGGAAGCACTTTTCCGCCTCGTCGTAATTACGAGTCCAGAGCAGGCTGCGGCCGGCGTTGTACATAGAACTCCAGTCTGTTCTGTCGGCCGTGTAATATCGATGCGAGCCAATCGTGCATAAAGTGAGAATTCCACTGATGGCTATGCCTATGAAAAAGAGCTTGAAGAAGCGCTTGTCGAAGAGGCTTCTCATGGAAAGAAGGTCTCTCACATCGGGAATGAACGCCGATAGAATGCTTTGCCCTTCAACCAGAGGCATGCCGACATTGTCGCTCGTATTGAAAGCCTCGCGAGCCACCATCTGGTGCTGCTGGTGCGATTTTTCCAGAATCTCGGGCGTGATCCAGTCTTTGGTTCGTCTTGTTTCTTTCATGCTGCCTGTAATGCTCCGTCCGGCTTCAGAAAGACTAATGCTTTATGCCCATTTGCGGCATATAACCATACCCCGTGATGCCTAAACATAATTTGCAGTCACGGGAACTACATGGGTTCCCGCCCGTCGATACCGGCAACGAAGCGGACACGGCACCTTGCGCAAGGCAAAATGCTGGTCGATTTCGTGTATTTGGTTTTTTCGGAGTCAGGGTCATGGAAGCAAAAGTGGGTCAACAAATGAGGACTAAGAAGAGAGAACTGAGCAATTTTTTCGTGTGGCAATGCGCTCTAGCGCTGACAATCGGAACCGCTGTTCCTTCCATCGCCAGCACACTGGTTGAGTTTGAAATTCCATTCATGCCCAGAGATGTCGCCTTGCGCGAACCTGAAATTCAGAGGCTCGGTACATATGACCTGGCACTGGTTATCGACAAATCGGCATCCATGACTTACCGCCTCAATCAGCGCAATGTGCCGACCAAGTTGTCGCAAACGGTCGGTTTGGATCGCCCCATTACTCCTTGTGTCGACCCGGCTGACTCAATTACACGCTGGGGCTGGTGTAAAAATCAGGCCGCCAATCTTGCCGAGCAGATCAAGAAAGTCTTGCCCGCAGGGCTCAAAATAAGCCTGTTTTCAAACAGTTTTGATTCTTATGCCAATGTGGATGCAACCAAAGTGGCAACCTTGTTCGATGAAGTTGAACCCAGTGGCGGAACGCATGTAAGTAAGGTTTTGGCTCATCATTTTGATGAATATTTTGCCCGTCGTGAAACAGGCGGTGAAAACACAAAACCGCTTTTGCTGGCGATAATCACTGATGGTGCGCCTGAGGACGGACTTTCAACTAAAGAAGCTATCATTCGCGCTACAAAATATATGAAACGCCCGGATGAAATTTTAGTGGCAATTTTGCAAGTCGGCAACGACCGCCGCGCCCCTAAAATCCTCAACGATCTCGATCGGGAGCTGGTGCATCAAAGTGCAAAGTACGACATCGTCGAAGTGAAGCCCTTTGCCGAGTTAAAAAAACAAGGACTAGCTCGAACGCTGGCAAATCTCGTCACCAGAGACCACGTCTCATCATTGCCGCAAAACCGCATTTAATTGTAGGGGCGATGCCGTGCATCGCCCTGTTTTCTAGAGTTTCAATTCCGCCGGCAGCGACTCCACCGATACCGCCGCCGATACCGCCCTCGCCGCCGATACCGCCCCAGCCCCCGGCGTCGTCGTTTCGCCGCTGCTGCCACCAGTACGTCCTGGAAAGCGCACGTAGAAGAAGGACGTCAGAAGCAGCACCACGCCGACCGCAATGAAAGACATGATGCGATATGCGATTTGGAGAGTAGCCATATCGACAAAAATCAATTTTGCGCAAACCAGTGTCAGAAGCGTCAATCCATAGACTCTAAAACACTTGT
>JBGAVL010000082.1:0-19394 GCA_044228145.1 Obscuribacteraceae bacterium (SeqCode) | reverse complement strand
CTGCCCGCGCTCTCTTGCGATGGCAGTGAAGGTTGGATCGCTGACACCGAACTGGGCGTTTCCAGTAATTACGGCGGTGAAAGTTTTTTCGTCGCCGCCGGTACTGACCAGTTTTACATCAAGACCTTCGTCTTTGAAGAAACCCTTTTTTACTGCCACGTAAAGTGGCATGTAGAGGAAAACATGCCCGAATTGTGCGATGGTCACCGGCTTCAATTTTGTCTGTTGAGCGCAAACGGGGGGCAAGAGGAAAGCGAAGGAGAGCAGTATTAAAACTATAGGGAAACAGGCTCTTGGCATCGAGTGTCCTCGGGGGATAATCCGTTCGTACGTCTCAGGAGCGGAAACTAAAGATGGTCGGCGGTTTCGCTGAGAGTGATCTTACAATACTCAGCGCAGCGCGCCCTGAGTGGCAGCGATCATTTTTAGAACAGGCATCAATTGCTGAGCGGACTGATAGCGGTCGGCCGCTTCCATTTCGGTGAGCGTACTGATCAATTCCGCCAGTTCAGGTGAAACCTCAGGCTTTTCTGTTCTGGGATCGGATGTCGATAACGCTTCCGGTTCTTTTCCAGTCAGGTAATAAAACAAAGTGCAGCCGAGCGAATAAAGATCCGACTGCGTCACGGACTTGCCGCGCAGCTGCTCAGGCGCAATGTATGCCTGTTTACCAACCAGAGTTCCTGTCGCTGTTCCAATAAACTCATTAGCAGCGCCGAAGTCGATCACCATTATGCTTCCGTCTTCGCGCAGCACCAGATTATCGGGAGTGAGATCGCGGTGGACGATGGGCGGATCTTGTTCGTGCAAATATTTCAGAGTGGCAGCGATTTCCATCGCCCATTTGATCACTGTGCTTTCTTTTTGCGCGCCATTCTGTCTCACCAATTGTCGCGTGTCCTGTCCGTTGATGTGCTCGAGCATCAAGTAATGCCTGCCTGAATCCATGAAGTAATCGAGGACGCGCACGATGCCTGGATGTTCTAACTTCATCAAAAACTGAGCTTCTCGCTCGAACATTTCTTGCGCTTTTTTCTTTACCGATTCAACGGCATCGTCTGGAATCACTGCTTCTTTTAAAACGACCAGAGTTTTGTTGTCCAGTTGGGCAAGGTAGACCGCGGACAATCCACCCATGGCCAGTTGCCGCATTACTTTCAGACTGCCGTTGCGCAACATGGAACCTGGTTCAATCGGCATAAAAGCTGTGGAAAGGAAACGGCGGCGCAATTCTTCTTCCCACATATCGGTGTAGCTCGTTTCGATTTGATTTGTCGAAGTTATTGCTCGCATTTGTTGTTGCAGTTCATTGATGCAACTTTCTTTGTCCAATTCCACTCCCCATGCATCAATCGAGAGCAAGAGTTGTTCTACTGTTTCCGGTTTGAGCCGATTTAGATTGAGGCGCAGCGGCTTTTTCTTTTCTCTGAAAAACACCAGCGAGCGTTTTTGCCAATTGGATTCGCTTTCTGGAAA
The DNA here is from genome assembly GCA_044228145.1 of Obscuribacteraceae bacterium (SeqCode). Taxonomy (GTDB): domain Bacteria; phylum Cyanobacteriota; class Vampirovibrionia; order Obscuribacterales; family Obscuribacteraceae; genus QKMZ01. Next base: position 17,918 of record JBGAVL010000082.1, on the reverse strand, counting down.
AATGCGCACCTTTGTAATTTTCGACCAGGGAATAAAGCCACTGCCGATTAGATGATTCTCCGATAAAAGAGGAATCTTGATGCCATTGTTGTCGACAAGCAAGCTGTTTCGCGCCAGTTGCCAGCGCAAAGTCAGGCACACAAGGGCAGTGAAGAGTGAACCGAGACAGATTGCGAAACTAATCCACTGGCTGGCCGAACTCATTGGATATTTAAGAAAATAGAGACACTGAATGAACGAACTAATGGAGAGGAAGGGTAAAACCAGCCCCCACACAGGAAATGTCAGATTTAACGCTGCCAGCGCAAGGTCGCGTGCCGGACTCTTGTACTCAATTCTGACTGTCAGATCAGCCATCTCTTGCACTCTCCACTGGCACCGCCTCAGGTTCTCGAGGAAGTGAAATCTTTTCCCCTCTCAGTTCGACCGCTGCTGTGTCTGGTAATTGTTGCGGTGTTTCAACTGTTTCTTCAGCTCCGCTTTCCAAAACAGCCTCTCCCAGCAGTCTCTGTCTGACATTTTGAATTGAAGCTGGTCGTTTAAACAAGTAAGGTCTTTTATAATTGAATTCAGGTCGTCGCTAATCGCTTCATTGATTTTTTGCGGATCTGACTGCGTGATTGGTGTTGGTTCGTTTGCGGTCAATAGGAAATGAAGAGTTGCACCCATAGCATATAAGTCGCTGCGATGAGTTGGTTTTCCACGGAATTGCTCAGGCGGAATGTATGCATGTTTGCCTACTACAGTGGCCGTAATCCCTGTCTCTTCATTTTTGGCGACATTGAAATCGATTAGTTTTAGAACGCCATTTTGAGTGAGCATCAGATTGTCGGGAGTGAAATCACGATGCACCACATTTAGTGCGTGGAGGTAGTCGAGCATATCGCACATCTGCAGTGCAAATGCGCGCACTTCTTCTTCAGACATGCATCCTTTTTGTGCCACTGTTTCTTTAAGATTGTTTCCGTCTATATGCTCGAGAACCAGGTAGCTTCGATGATCTTCGATGAAGTAATCCGTAAGCTTCACTATTTGAGGGTGGTCCATTTCGTTGAGCAGTCTTGCTTCTTGTTCAAATCGCGACAATGCATGTTGGCGTGCTGCCTGGTCTACAAATGTAGGTAAGATCGTTTCTTTCAGAACCACTTTCTTTCCCTGTTCAGAGCAAAGATAAGCGGTTCCCTGCCCGCCTAAACCAAGCCGTCCAATCACTTCAAACTGACCGTTTCTCAGCAATTCCCCCTGTATTAGCGGCTTGACGCTGGCCCGCTTGGGCGGCGCGGTCAGTGACTGCAACCAGAGTTCTGTATAACTGGATTTTTGTCTGGTTAGCATTGCTTCGTCGAAATTTTCTGCGTGCGTAGCATCAGGCGCATATTGTTTTAAGCGCTGGTTGAGCAGTTGTCTATCCTCGGGATCGAGGGCGTTGAGACTCAGTTCAAATGGCTTTGTATTTAGCCTCTCCAGTTTTACGATCTTCGAATCGTCACTTGAGCTGCCGGACGGAGAAGACAATGAAACGTGTGTCACGTCACTCCATTTGAGCCTGCCAATATTAAGCGTGACAGGACCAACTGACAAATTTTTATCCAGTCCTTTCGGTGTGATGACAAGATTGTTCGGTCTGATAACGACAAGTGCAAAATAATAGAGAATGCTTACCACGCCAATGAAAGACAGTATTCCGTAAAGCGGATTGGAGACAACTTTCAATAATTCGGTGCTTACAGTGCCACAACCGGTGCTGAGTTGGTTGCATATGGAGTACATGGAAGTTTGCAAGTACGACAAGATCTCCATGCGCCTGTCGGAAACCAGCTTTGGGTTCATGAGGGCTGTATACAGCGCGCTCATTGCACCCATTCCCCACGTAACCCCGAAAAACGGTATGCAAAGCGCAGGTCCAAAGCGAGTCCAGCCGGACGCAGTACTGACGAAAGTGGCCATCATTTCTTTGATCGGCCGGTGTGAAGCATATGGAATTTCCAGCCGCTCGCTTGAGGCCGTTAGGTTTTTCTTGGCGACTGTCCGCAGCGCACTCAAAGAAGTGACTACCGGATCGATTTTGCAAGCTTTGTAGTTGGATTCGATATGGCGGATCAAAAAATCTACATCTGACATCGACAGCCGATTGATCTTGAGCTTGAGTTGTTTTCCTTCTTTAAATCTCAAAACCAGATGCGATGGAAGCACCTTGTTTTTTCCGTAGCGAAGCCCGACGGCTTCGATTTCATTGAGCGGAAATTGCTTGTAGCCAAAGTAGAGAGTCTCGTTTTTAAGACTGAGCTTCCGTTTCAGGAGATCCTCTAAAAAATAGCCGAAAGACCAAATGAGAATGGCGACAAAGCCAATCTGGCTTAAATGCCAGCCAAAGAAGCCCAGCACAAAGCCCAACATTGGGATAAGCGGGTAAAACCAGATCGGGCTGAACGTAAAGACCTTCAGCCACAATGCCAGCGTGGACTGCAGATCGTTATATTTAATGACTCTGGTCGGTCCCATATATGGAATGTACCAGATCTTTTAAAAACCTACTCGGCTACTTGCCCCATAGCAGTTCGCTGGGCGGCAACTTCCCGTCCTGGAAGTGTTTGAAGACGCCTAGGTCCAGCCGGAAAGAATCGGGGCGCGCGGCAAGCATTCCGGCTACAGAAAGCGCCGTGGCCAGAACAATGAACATACCGCCGGAAATGTAGGAATTCACGGCAGATGCCTTCTATAATCCCTGGAAGTCGGGACCGCTGCCTTGCGAGGTCGGCTTCACGCGCAGGTTTACTTCAGGACAGACGATTTCGCAAGTGCGGCAATGAACGCAATTCTCCAGCGACATGCCGTGTTTTCTCACTTTGTCGATTACATCAACGCGGTGCACTTCGGCTGTGCAGTCGGCGACGCATGGAGTGGTCTTGCCGAATCCTTCGTATTTGTTGATGCACTTCACGCAGACGTCAGCGTTGAATTCGTCGATGTGCTGGTTGCCTTCGTGATACTTCGTTCCGGCAAAGAAGACTGCGTCGGGACGCGAATAGATGGTCGCTTTTTCGAATTGCGGCTCATCGTATTTCGGCGGCACGAAATCGGGAATGATGTGTTTCCAATCGGGCTCATATTTGATCGGACCGATATCGAACTTGCCTTCGATCAGTCCCAGCGATCTGATGCCGTCTTTCGGAGCCTTGAGGGGGTTTTTGAAACCAATCTTGAGCATGCCGATCCAGGGTGTGGACTTGTCGATGCTCTTCACCATCTCCGGCAAGTAGTGGCCGAGCAGGCGGGGATTTTCCTGGAAGGCATAACGGAAATAGCGATTTTGGAAAGACTCTTTGACGACGAAGCTGTTTTTCAGCTGATCGTCATAAGGTGCCAATGCTTGTTCTGAAGAGTCGCCTTTCATCAAGGCGTCAAACAAAACTTGCGCACCGACATAACCGCATTCCATGGCCCGATCGATACCGGCCAGGTTTTTCACATCGAGGACGCCTAAAGCGTCGCCGAGGAGCAAACCTCCGTTGAAGTGGAATTTCTTAGGCAGGCTGTAATAACCGCCTTCGGGCAAGAGTGCGGCTCCGTATTTGAGCAGTTTTCCACCCTTGATCATCTCTTGAATCCACGGGTGTTTCTTGTAATCCTGCAATTTCAGCTGCGGGTTCATGTTGGGATCGGGACTGTCCAGACTGATGACCATACCGATGGTCAATTTCTTGTCCTTCATGCCGTATACGAAGCCACCACCGAAGGTGCCATCGAGAAGCGGCCAGCCTAATGTGTGCCAGACCTTGCCGGCGTAGTCTTCATTGACCTGCCAGACTTCTTTCACTCCCACAGACCAGATTTGCGGGCAGTCTCTCATTTTGAAATGGTCGATGACGTCGCGGGAGATAAATCCTTTGTCGCCGAAGCAAGTGAAGCGAGCATAGACATAATCGTCTTCCGATTTAGGATCTTCGGAAACAGCGACACCGGCTACGCGTCCGTCTTCAAACACAACTTTGTGAGCCGAGAATCCGGTATAGGGATCGACCGAGACGTTGGTTACTTCTTTGGCTTTCTCCATGACCTGATTGGCCAGCCAGCCAGTCACGTAGCTCAAGGTCAAAACCAGATAGCCTCTCTTGTCGAAAGACTTAGGATATAGCTTTGACGGTATGTCCCACTTCTTGGTCAAAGAAAGAACCGACATATTAGAGTCGGTGCACTCTGCCTCGATGGGGAAATTCTTTTCTTTGTAATCCGGGAAAACCTTTTTCAGCACATGCGGATTAGAAACCGCACCACTCAAAATGTTCGAGCCGAAATCCTTTCCCTTTTCGAGAATGGCAATCGTAAACTCTTTGCCGGATTCTTTGGCAAGTTCAAGAAAACGGTAAGCAAGCGTCAGATTTGAGGGACTGCCGCCTACCAGAAGAAGATCGTACTCAATGCGCGCTGACAACTGCTTCTACCTCTTTGCCGGACTGTACTGCTTTAAACTGCTTGATCAACTCAGGCAGAACCTGATACACATCGCCCACGATACCGTGATGCGCAAACTTGAAAATCGGTGCGTCGGCGTCTTTATTGATGGCCAGGATTAGCCCCGACTTGGACATGCCGACCCGATGCTGAATGGCTCCGGAAATTCCGCAAGCGATGTAGAGTTTGGGTCTGACTGTTTTACCTGTTTGTCCGACCTGGTGCTGATACGGAATCCAGCCCAGGTCGACCACTTTTCTGGAGGCACCTACCGCTGAATTCGGGAAGCATTTGGCCAGCTCATAGAGCAGATTGAAGCCTTCTTTGGTTCCCAATCCATAGCCACCACTGATGATGACATCGGCTTCGGTCAGTTTGACACCCTTTGATATTTCTCTGACTGTGTCGGCGACTGTCAGGCGATAGTCTTCGTCTTTGAATTTTACTTTCAGTTTGACGATTTCGCCTTTGCGATTGGCATCGGCTTTAAGCGGAATCATCACGCCCGGGCGAGTGGTGGCCATTTGTGGATTTTTCCACGGCCCTAGAATTCTTGCTTTGAGACTCTCGCCGAAACTGGGGCGGATAGCGTAAAGGCAGTTGGGATACAAACCTATTTTGGTGGGATCGACTTTGCTCTTGTGCTCGTAGGGTCCGATATCTAGCTCCGTGCAGTCGGCAGTCAAACCGGTGTCGAAGTGAGCGGCAATGCGCGGAGCCAGGTCGCGGCCCGTGGTTGTGGAGCCAAGCAAGCAGGTGTGAGGCGGCTCGCCAAGCGACTCCAGAAAATCGCAAACAACGCGCCTGTAGGGCAGTGTGCGATAGAGCTTCAGTTCTGGATGGTCTGCCACATAGACTTTGTCGGCGCCGTATTCGATGAGCTTTTGCGGCATGTCGCCAAGTTCGTGGCCCATCACAATGGCGATCAAAGATCTTTCCATCTTGTCAGAGAGCAGCCGACCGGCGCCGAGAAGCTCAAGAGTAACCGGTTGCAATTCGCCAAGTATATGCTCGGCGACAACCAGCACGTCGCCTTTCGGGCAATACTGCGAAACGTCTATTTCGGCGGCTTCTTCACTCATTTTGTTTTTCCGGTGTATGGGACTCTTTTGTTTGTCTGCGATTTTTAGAAATTTTGCCGATAGAGGCTCATGCCTCACTCAAAAAACGATTATGAGGCGACCAGGTAGTCGCGGATGTTTGAACTCTTCATAAGCTCTTGAACAAGCTCTTCCGGCGAGTGACCCTGGTGAATAGTGCAGCTTCCTCCTATCTCTCCGACTTTTTCTGTGGCGGCGACAATGGTCGGAGAGCCTTTCAAACCGCAACGTTCGATATCGGCACCGACCAGGTCTAGGTCTATGGTTTTGATAAATTTGCCCAGTTCTTCTGGATTGCGCTGCAATTGCTGCACGCGGTAAGTACCGGCAAATGACTTGTATTCCAGTGGGTGATAGGAGTTCGCCACAGTGACCAGAACCGGCGGTTCGACTATGACTTTCTGGAAGCCGCCCTCGATGATGCGGCGAGCGTGCAATTTTTCATCCTCAATGGAGAAGTCTTCGCAGTATGTGACTTGCGGCAAGCCCAGTCTTTCAGCCAATTGCGGGCCGACTTGCGCGGTGTCACCGTCTGTGGTTTGCAGCCCGCAGAAGATGAAGTCGAATTTGCCTACATAGTTGATTACTTTGAAAAGAGCGTAAGCCGTTGCCAGTGTGTCCGATGCGGCAAGGCGGCGGTCGGAAAGCAGGAAACCGCGGTCTACTCCATGCTCGAGTGCCTCCAAAAGAATCTCGACAGCAGGTGGCGGCCCCATGGAAATAGCGGTAACTGTACCGCCGTATTTCTTTTTGACATGCAGAGCTGCTTGCAGCGCATAGCGATCGAACGGATTGAGCATTCTTTTGGCGCGTGCGCGGTCAATTGTGCCGTCCGGGTTGATCCCCGCTTTGGAACCCTGGTCGGGCACCTGCTTGACCATCACAAAGATGTTGTACGACCGTGCCATTGCTGCTTGAGCCTCCTGATTTCTTCAGCTTGTAAGGAGCTGAATCTTACGCAACCGTGTTAGGCGCTAACTCGGTTCGGCTATTTTAGCCCTGTCGGGAACGCACGCAGTGCGCTCCGTAATATAAGTATTTGAATTGCTTTTCTAAATAAGGAGCTTAACTGTAATTGTTTTTTCTCTTTTGAAGGATGCTAAAGATCACGAAATGAACCCTGAAGTCGAACCTTGAACAGCCGATATCGGCTCGATATTTCAGTATCATTATGTTTTTCCCGTGACTTCCCAACAGAAGGGTGAAAACCAGATGTCTTTCCGTGCTCCAAAAACCTTCACCTGGCTTGCGATTAGCTTGTTTTTGATGACAAGCGGAGTAGCGATGGCGCCTGTTTGTGCGGCGCAAGATGAAGTAAAACCGCAACAAGAGGTAAGAGAGCCCGAAAAAGACCCTGAAAAAGACCCCCCGCTCGAGAACGTCAAGAGCGAAGGAAAGGAAGCATCGGCCGCTGCCGCGCCCGGCAAAGAAAAACGAGAAGCCGCATCGGCGCCGGTAATTGAGACGAAAGCGCCTTCTAAAAATTCAAAGTCTTCGAAATCGAAAGAAGCAGGCGGTAAGGTCGATGCTGGCAAGTACTACTACGGGCTTGTCGACACTTATTTCGATGGCGTCTTCAAATACGAGCCGCATTACGCCACCGAAATAGGTATTCACACTTACGACGGGCTGCTGCCTGATATGAGCGCTGAAGGCATAAAAAAGCAGACGCGTTTTCTGAAAGATTCATTGAAAAAATTCGAGCAGGTCGATGCAGCTGCTTTATCTCAAAAGGACAGGCTCGATCTTGCGCTCGTTGTCAATCAAATCAAAGATCGTTTGCTTGAAATCGAGGAAATCGGCAGCTACAAACGCAATCCTTCTCACTACAGCGAGCTTGCCTGCGCTGCTGTTTTCGCACTGATGAAGCGTAATTTTGCCGAGCCCTCTGAGCGGCTGAAGAGCGTGATTGCCAGAGAAAAGGCCATACCGGAAATGCTCAAGACCGGGCGCGCGAACATACTGGTAGAGGCTGTTCCGAAAGTCTTTGCTGAGATCGATCTCGAGCAATTGCCTGGCATCATCTCATTTTTCGAAAAGGATGTGCCGGCTGCCTTCGAGTCCGTGAAAAATGAGGCTCTCAATCAGGATTTCGTCCTCGCCAACAAAGCGGCGGTAGCCGCTCTCAAAGAGCACGAAGCTTATGTGCGCAAAGAGATTTTGCCGAAAGCCAAGGGGAATTATGCTCTAGGAGCCGAGCTCTATAAAAAGAAGCTGCTTTATCAAGAGATGGTCGATGAGCCGATTGATTCGCTCTACCAGCGCGGCATGACCGAATTGCGTCGCCTGCAAAAGGATTTCGCACGCTCGGCTCACGCGCTTGATCCCAACCGTTCCGCTCTCAAGGTTTTTGAAAGTGTTTCAGCCAAGCACCCTGAGCCCGGCGAGCTGGTGGATGGGGTCAAGAAATGCCTTGAAGATCTGCGCCGTTTTTGTGTTGAAAAGCCAATCCTGACCATTCCTTCAGAGGATCGAGCCACAGTGGCCGAGACGCCGCCTTTTGCGCGCGCCCTGTCATTCGCATCTATGGACACGCCCGGGCCGTATGAGAATAAGGCAAAAGAAGCCTATTACTTTGTTACTCTTCCGGAAAAGGACTGGCCGGCAAAGCGTGTGGAAGAGCACATGCGCAGTTTTAGCTATCAAGATTTGCTCAATACGAGCGTGCATGAGGCTTATCCCGGCCATTACGTGCAATTTCTATGGGTCAATATCAATCCGTCCAAAGTACGCAAGTTGACTGGTTGCGGATCTAATGTCGAGGGCTGGGCTCATTATTGCGAGCAGATGATGGTTGATGAAGGGCTCGGCTCCGGTGACTTGAAGCTTAGATTGGCTCAGCTGCATGATGCTTTGCTGCGTTGCTGCCGTTATTTGGTTGCGATCAAAATGCATACCGAAAAAATGACCGTGCAGGAAGCGACAGACTTCTTTGTCAAAGAAGGATTCCAGGAACGCGCCAACGGCGAGCGTGAGGCGAAGCGGGGAACAAGTGACCCCACATATCTCGTCTACACGCTAGGTAAGCTTCAAATAATCAGTTTGAGAGACGAGTACAAGAAACTGAAGGGAAAAGACTATTCTTTGAAAGCCTTCCATGACGCCTTTCTCTCCACCGGCTGTCCGCCTGTGAAACTGGTCAGGGCTGAGCTGTTGAGCGATTTTTCCGCTTTTCCTGTCAATACAAACAAAAAGCCGACTAATAGGAAATAGAATGACCGGTCAATAGTCAAAAGATAGAAGCTGGGTCTCACGGTGAATGCGCGGAGGGCGCCAAAATAATGAAAAACGAAATCAAGAGATCGACTGTGAGAACCAGTGCAGGCAAGCTTTTTGCTCTGACAGTAGTTGGCTTAGCGGTTGTTTCGACAACCGGACTGACGCCGGCGGCATATGGGGAGAATCCGTCCACAGGCAAGTTAGCTTCTCAAACTGGCGATTTGATGTGGAGCACGGACCTGAACTCGACTTTGGCGCAAGCTAAAAACAAGAAGAAGTATGTATTGGCGGATATGTATACAGATTGGTGCACCTGGTGTAAACGCTTAGATCGCGACACATTTTCCGATCCCGGCATGATGACTTATTTGAATACGAAGTATCTCTGCGTCAAAGTCAACGCCGAGAGTCCAAAAGGGGGAAAAGCGGCGGCTGACAAATACAAGGTATATGAGTTTCCCTGTGTTCTAGTTTTTGAGCCATCCGGCAGGCTGATTGGCAAGGTCCTTGGCTATCACAAGCCAGATGGGTTTCAGCAAGCTCTGGAAGATCTGATCAAACATCCACCGTCTGATCCTTACCTCAACGAATAACTTTTCAGTCTAGTCAACCTTAGCGAATGTTAACTGGTCCCGGCGCCGGATCTGACGGTCGTGCGCAGGTGTGGCATAATCTTGGGTCGGCAGGCCTCTAAGAGACCGTTTGCTTGTGCCTCACCTTGAGGCACCACAATTTTGACTTTCAGGAGAATTACCATGTCCCAGGCTACGGAGAGCAAAGAGCTTACTCGCAACGAAAACGGTATGCTCAAGGGAAAGAAAGGCATCATATTTGGTGTGGCAAACGATCACAGCCTGGCGTGGGCTTGTGCAAAGGCTCTCTACAGTGAAGGTGCCGAACTGGCATTTACGTATCAAGTCGAAGCGCTCGAGCGTCGCATTAAGCCTTTGGCCGAAAGCGTCGGCAGCAAATTCGTGGACATGTGCGATCTGGGAAAAGACGAAGACATCGCGGCAACTTTTGAAAAGCTCGGCAAGCACTGGGACAAAATCGACTTTGTAGTGCATGCTGTTGCATTTGCCAATAAGAAAGATTTAGAAGGGCGTTTTGTTGACACCCCGCGTGAAGGCTTTGCTCTCGCTCTGGATGTGAGCGCCTATACATTGGTCGCTGTCACTCGCGCAGCACTGCCGATGATGACCGAAGGCGGCAGCGTAGTGACCTTGACCTATTACGGAGCCGAAAAGGTCGTCCAAAACTACAACGTCATGGGTGTAGCCAAAGCCGCACTGGAAGCTAGTGTGAGATATCTCGCCGCTGACCTGGGCGAGAAGAATATCCGCGTCAATTCGATTTCTGCCGGACCTGTAAGAACACTTGCAGCAATGGGTATCGCCGGATTTAGAGACATGCTCAAATTTGTCGAACAGCGCGCACCCTTGAAGCGCAATGTGCAAGCCGAGGAAGTCGGCAAAACCGCTCTGTATCTGACCAGCGACCTGGCATCCGGAGTTACTGGCGAGTGCGTTCACGTTGATTGCGGATACAACATCATCGCTCTCTAATTCTATCCGGAGGCTTGATGTCGAAGGATAAGATAGTGCTTGTCCTTCTAACGACCATTGCCGTCGCGGCATTTTGCGGCGGCGTATTCCTCTGCCAGTGCGTTGAAAAGGACGGCTTGTTTCAGGGGCAGTCGACCTGGAGGTATTTGAACAAACGCTTTCTCGTTCTCCTGGCTGAGTCCGAGAAGAATAATCCATCCTCACTTGAATCTCAGGCTGTTCATGCCCGCCTGCTTCACAATGTCGGTGTTACTTACGGCTATACGGATCAGTGGGCGGATTCAATCAAGACTCTGAATCAGTCCGTCGATTTCAAAATGAAAAGCAAATCCGTCAAAGCCGAATCTGTAATTCGATCAATTGAGTCGCTCGGCAAGGCTTACTATTTAGCGGGACAGTATGAAATTGCCAGAACGGCCCTGGACTTTGCCGCCCGTGATTGGGTGCGAGAAAACGGAGAGGAGAGTTTACATTATGCGCGTTGCATGGGTTTCACAGGACGCGTGCACCTGTCCATGGGCAATTTCAAGTCGGCCGAGACCTGTTTTGAAACGGCAAGGGCAATCTTCAAAAAAGAAGATGATCGATCGTCTCTGGCCCGTTTGCATTTGCTTATTGCTCAGAGTGCCATCGCCGGCAATGACTTACAGAAAGCTCGCCAGCAACTCGATAAGGCGATAGCTTTGCTTAAGATTGATCTTGGGGACGATTACCGAACCTATTTCAATGACGAAGTTGCTTTGCTGAATTGTTTGGAAGGGCAATTGTTGATTAATGGGGAATTGCCTGGGGGGAGGGCTGGCAGTGCAGTCGACCGTGACACTCAAATCGACACCGGTATAAAACTGATAAACGACGGACTCCGTGTGGCGATTCAGTCCTACGGCACAGACGATGTTTATACACAACCTTTTCGCCTGATATTGGCAGAGGGTCATCTGAAAAAGAGCGACGCAAGTGAATGTGTCTCCACTCTCCAGCAAATCGAAGCCAGTTTTGAAAGAATTGGATTGCCCAATCATCCTTTCCTGGCTCCGGTATACGGACTCCATTTAAAAGCTCTCAAAAATCAGGACAATCAAAAGCATCCTGGCGATCAAAGCAGCGAGCGTAAAAGATTGACCGATGTTCTGCAAGCAAAATTGAAAGGGGTTGAACGCGCAACATCCAAATCCAGCCAGTCAGAAGCTGATGCTCTTGCTGCCAGATTGAATCCCTCGAGTAAGTTTTTGGCCAATCGAAATTTCAATGATCCTTGGATGTTGCCGCTCACTACCATTATTACTGTCTGGGCCTTTTCCGGCATGTTCGCTTGTTCTTTGGCTTGTGCGGCACAAGCGGGGCGCAAGGATTATGTCAGTTCTGTGTGGTTCATACTTGGTGTAGTCTTCAATCTTGTCGCCTATCTTGTAATTACTGCATTGCCCTCGCGCAACACATTTACCAAGGAATTTGGCGCCGATTTCGCTCTCGTCAATGACTCCAGGCACGGCGTGTTTCTTCTTGCTATGACGCCTTTAGCGGCAATTCTCGGTGCTTCGATTTTCTATTATCCTGCTCCAATTCGAGACATTTTTATAGCTGTCTTTCTGGGATTTTTTGTTTGCTTGATTTTCTTTCCGCCAATCTGGTGTTTTGCAATTGCTAAAAGCAAAGGGCGAAATCAATATCTCTGGGCCCTAATTGGTCTATCAACCAGTGTTTTCGGTTTGGTCTTTCTTTTGCTTTTGAAGGAGGGCGATCAGGGCGAAGTTGATGAAGAGGAGACAAGAAACACTCACTCCGAATCAGCAATGCTTGTAATGTCGGCAATTCACATTGCACTGTTTGTTGGTATTGTCGCCAATATTTATTGTTCTTGGCTGCTGCATCTGGAGCTATAGAGCCAGATCGCTGCTTCAAGCTCTCGAAAATTAAAAGGACAACACGAAAGTGTTGTCCTCTAGAGGGGGTGGAACAGGCGTAAACTGCCGAAATTACGTGGCGGTTTTATTCACATTGTGTGACCGCGTACATTGTCTGAAGCGCGCAAGTGGCGCCCCCGCAGCGGCGAATGAAGTCGCGCGCCAGCTCTCTAATAGAATCCATGCTTTTGAAATTGGGCATGAAACCGAATTTGATCGATCGAGAATTCGCCAGAATATGTCGGACAAATCGAAGGCCGGGTTCGGTAATATCGATATTTTCCGGTCCACCACTGCCTTGGACAATGGTGCGTACAATCGACGCTTCAGCGACGAATGAAGTAACTAGATCGACCGGAGCCGGTAGTACAGGATCGAAGTTGATTTCATCGTTAGAGGTAGCGTCGTTGTTCATGTCGGTCTCCCGAGGTCAATAATAAAGAAATTGTTGCGGTCACCCTTGTAATCTAAACACCGCCGCCATGCTTGGCAACTAAACAAACGCTAAGGCGTAATATCCACGGGCTATTGAACCTATACCTACCTGCTATGAGAACGGCAAAGAACCGCTTGTAATGTGTATCTTGGCTGACTGCAAACTGATGGCCGGACGAGGTTTCGATATGTTTAGCTCGTAGATATGCGGATTTTAAGCATCCGGTATGAATGATCGCTCACATACTGAAGTGGCTTTCCAGTCGTGCTTCAAATCAGCATTGTGCCTGTACCAGTTGGCGTTTTTTGGTCCCGGTTGCCACGATTGACCGTGCCGCCAATCGCAGTGGCGGTCAGCGCCAAAGTACCTCGATCTGACATAATTACTGCTGCTGTATTCGCAGAGGCTGGGCGTTTTGCCCCGCACTTACTTCTTTACTGCCAGAGGCTAACCGATGCTTACCAGCCAAGAATCCCAAACACAGACTACGGAGACTGCAAAGAATTCGATGAAATGCCTTATAAAGGAAGATTTGAATAAAGACGGTCTCACATTGAAGAGTGATATGCCGTCGCCTAAACCTGGTCTTGATGAAGTGAAGATCAAGGTGCTTGCCACTTCTGTTTGTGGAACAGACAAGAGCATCTACAATTCCGCTCAAAGCGAAGGGATTCGCAATGAGATGCAGCGGTATCTAAATGGCAAATATAATCCGATCATCGTCGGTCATGAATTCTGTGGCGTCGTGGAAGAGGTCGGAGAAGCAGCAAAAAGCAGCGGCGTGCATGTGCCCGATCATTTGAGAATTGAAAAAGGCGATTATGTTACTGCCGAAATGCACTTGTCCTGCGGGCACTGCTTCTTGTGCCGTACTGGCAACGAACATATTTGCACCCAGGTCAAAGTGAAAGGCGTGCACCTGGACGGATGCTTCGCTGAGCACGTAGTGGTGCCCTACAAAAATGTCATCCTCTTAAACAAGGGCGGAGATACATCCCAGATTCCGCCCACAATAGGTGCCATGCTCGATGCTTTCGGCAATGCCGTGCACACTGTCTACGAAGCCGACGTGAGAGGCAAGTCAGTGGCTATTCTTGGCGCCGGTCCCCTGGGTCTGATGGCGGCATTCCTCTGTCATGATTTCGGAGCCTCTCGCATCTATATAACTGAAGCTATGGACACTGAGCATCGCTTCAAGCTGGCGGAATCTTTCGGAGCCGATGCCTGCTTTGATGTTTCGAAAGGCTCAAAGGAATTGTATGAAGCCGTTAGAAAATACGAGACCGGCTCCAACGGGGTGGACGTGGTACTGGAGATGTCTGGCTCTCCTACGGCATACAGCGACGCTTTCCAGATCGTTCGCAACGGAGGCACTGTATTGTTGCTCGGCATCACTCGCAAGCCCTTGAACGATTTCGATATAGCCAATGGCGTGATCTGGAAAGGTGTGACAGTTAAAGGCATTTTTGGAAGAAAAATGTTCGACACATGGGAGACCATGCTCAGATTGATGAAGTCCGAGAGATTGAATCTGAAGAGCAAACTGGCCCGCATTTTGTTTGAGCGCACTTATGCACTTGATGATTATCGAGCCGCGTTTGATTTGCTCTCCAGAGGCGAGGCAATGAAACTCGTCTTTAGTCCAGAGAAATAAAACGCAGTCAGTTCGTTTGGAAACCGGAGATCAGGCATTGGCTTCTGTAAGGGAATCGACCAAAATGGCAAACGAGAATGCAGCCGTGAAAAGTAAGTTTGGCGTAGAAAAACTCTACTGCGCTCTGGGACAGGAACTGGACAAAGCGAAAGAGAATAAAACCTACAAATACGAAGTGCCCATCGAAGGAAAACAGGGTGGAGTCGTAAAAGTTGACGGCAAGGAAACTGTCATGCTGGCGTCAAACAATTATCTGGGTCTTGCTAATCACCCGCGCATTTTGGAAGCTGCCAGGAAGGGATTGGACGAGCATGGTTTTGGCATGGCATCGGTTCGCTTTATCTGCGGCGCACAGAAAATTCACTTTGAGCTGGAAGAGCGCATTGCCGCGTTTCTTGGCTGCGAAGCGGCAATTTTGCATTCATCATGTTTCGCCGCCAATGAAGCTTTTTTTACGGGATTGATGTCCAATGACTTCGGGCAGCGCGACTATAGAGACATTATTTATAGCGACCAGCTCAACCATGCCTCCATTATTGATGGCATCAGATTGTGCCGTATTGCTACTAAGACAACCGATTTGAAAGCATACAAGCACAACGATCTCGTCCAGCTCAAGCACTTTCTTGCCGAGCCCGACGCCGGAGAGTATCGCATCGGTGTAGTTGTCACCGACGGTGTATTCAGTATGGAAGGCGAGTACGCACCACTGAAAGAATTTGTTGAGCTGGCGAAGAAGAATGATGTGCTTCTCTTTGTCGATGAATCACATTCCACAGGCGTGCTTGGCAAAACCGGCCGTGGCACCCCGGAAGAATGCGGAGTGCACGGCAAAATCGACGTCATATCTGGAACGCTTGGAAAAGCGCTTGGCGGAGCAGCCGGCGGCTTCCTTGCCGGGAAAAAAGAGCTGATTGAATACCTGCGTCAAAAATCGAGGCCGTATACATTCTCTAACACTCTACCACCGCCTGTGGTGACAGCTGCAATTGAAGCTTTCAAAATGCTGGAAGAAGACTCTTCTCTGGTTGTAAAACTGCGCGAAAATACCGATTATTTCCGCAAGGAAATTGTGCGCGCCGGTTTCACGATTTTGGAAGGAGTGCATGCAATAGTGCCGGTCATGGTCCAAGAAGCCGCGATTGCTCAGGATATGAGCGCCGAACTTCTTAAGGAAGGGGTCTATGCTCGCGGCTTGTGGTATCCCGTGGTTCCGCAAGGCGAAGCGCGCATTCGCGTGCAGATCTCTGCTGCGCACGAGCGTAAGGATCTCGACCGTGCTCTAGCTGCATTCGAGAAAGTAGGGAAGAAACTGGGCGTCCTTAAATAGGCTAGTGCGTAGTTCTTTGCAATTAAGATAATTGTGTTAGTCGAACGCACACTTTTACAAGCGGCGGTGTCACGTCGTTGAAGACAGACTTGCCTGAAATTGGTGGTGAACGCTTAATTGCTTTAATCAGTGCAGCTGCAGACCAGCGCGTCTTCGACACGAAATGCCAAAACATGGCGAGATAGTTTTGCACATATTTCCGGCTGCATCCGTGACGCGTATCTCTCACAAATGTGAGGAAGCCTTCGACTACCAATGTGGAAACAGGCGAACTTGGTCTCTTTGTCGTTATCGATTTCTTCTCTCTCTCCACTATCCTTGGACCGACACGAACCCAGCAGTCTCCAGGCAGTCTTTGTATGCATCCTTTCAATTCCAGCATCGACAAGACAACAGAAACAGATACTAAAGGCATGCGTGCCAGATCGTAAATTACATTTGACTGTACTGGTTGTGATGAGATGAGATCCATGACAGTCGTCTCGTCGGCGGACAGATCGCATGCAATCTGCTTCTCTACTGGTGCATCGATTACTACAGTCTCTTCGATTTTTGTCGAGTGCATGCATAGTTCCTCGGAATTCGGATGCTTTCTGGCTTCGGTCTCTCTGCTGCGTTTTATGTAAATTTCGATGAACTCACTGGTAGCGACAACCTTTTCTGTCTTCATGTCATTTCTTATTACCGTTGCATAGGTCCCGAAGATTCCGTGCGATGTTGATGGCGATGTCTTGAAAGATCTGGCAAAGCCAGTTGAACTGAACAATCGCCTTTCTTTGAGTGAATAAAAATAGCCCAACCAGGCGTCGGGGCGGCGAATGTTTCGATACGGTGAGTCTGCCAACAAGAAATTTCTGGTGCTGCATTTGCACCTCACCATTTTTTGTCCATAGTTTCGTTGCAGTTTTCGATTGCATGCTCTGCAGATGAATCCGGTTTCTGGCTCGACCAACTGGATCAAGCCCTCAATACAATCGAGTTCTGTCGGATATTTCTCTTTGAATACGGAGACAAAATCTCCACTGGAGTTTTTCGACCCCAGCGTTCTTGTCATATATTGCCGATCGAAAGCAGGTTCAGACATTTTTCAACCCCCTACTTTAGATACGTAAATGAAGGTGAAAAAGTTCAAAAGTCGTGGAAATTTTTCTTGCTTCTCAAAAATCAGCCAAAGGCGCACTTGAGACCACTAAAAAAAGGCCAACAACCGAATTCGGTTGTTGGCCTTTTTTTAGTGGTTGGAGTTTTTTAGACGCCGGGGGTGTGCTTTTTCTCTGAAAGAAGCGCGGTGCCCATAATATCTTTCACGCCCATCTCGCCTATCATCTGTCCCAAAAGTGATTCAGAACATGCCAGAAGGACTGGATTTCGTGTCATTATTGCGATTTGATAGTTGTCTATCGCCATATGCGCTTCCTCGCTGATTACTTTGCAGCGACTTTCGAAGCGTTTGTCTAAATACAACTCTTTCAAGAGTTTGCACGACTCCGGACCGCCGGTAGCCATGACGTAACTTAGAAGAGCAATTTTAGCGCCGGGACCGATGAAGCTCGGAGTCAATGCCGCAACGCCAAGACCTGTTTGCAAGAACTGTGATGTGACCATCGAGAAGCGACTCTTGCGATTGTATTTATGGATTCTCTTTTTGATCTCTTTAACTACAGGGTCTTCTTCAATTGATGCCTGGAAAACTTGATTTTGTTTGTTTTGCTTTTGCGCTACATCCCACATCTTTTGTTGGTATGTAGATTCCGGTACATCGAGGTTTTCTTTGAACTGAGAAAGCATTTTCCTTGTCGCATCGGCTTCTTCTTCACCGACCAGTTCTTTAAGCGATTTCATGCCCGCATCGACAATCTCGTCACCGCGATTGGTGTCTGTCATACCAAGACCCATAGCTACTTGGAACATGCAGGTCGTTACTTTCAGGTGAGCTTCGTCGATACTCTTTTGCCGTGCGAATTCAGCCGAAGCGCGGCTTTTTACTTTTAATTTTTCGCCCAGGATGATGTCGCCTGCTTCCGCCGATGGTCCGAATCCTCTATAAGGAATCATGTAATCGACAGCATCTTTCGTTTCGGCAATGACGATCTGAGTTTTCTTTCTGTAGTGAGCCACTGCCATATCGATTGCTTTGGTTTTTTCATCGCGCTCAAGAGCAGTCTCTAAAAGCTTGTCCATCAGGCTGCCGACGCGAGCATAGGGGTCGGCGGTGCTGATTGAACCCGCCAATTCCTTTTGCGGTTCGCCCTGTTGCG
>JBGAVL010000081.1:0-19660 GCA_044228145.1 Obscuribacteraceae bacterium (SeqCode) | reverse complement strand
GCAGCCTTTGCAAGGATGCACAGTCAAATTATCTGTCTTAAGTGCATCTAAAAACTTCGCCATGGAGTTGCTTTCGCATACGCAATCTTTTTTTCCTCTTAGCACAAGTACAGGAATGTGTCCGGAAATTTGCTGAAATTCGAGTGAACCAACGATTCGAATGGAATCGATCAACTCCAGAATTTCCAAAGATTTCCTGGTCATCGGATCATTCAAGTAGCTGTCCAGGCTCACAGGTTCGTCCCTGAGAAACCGCTCGGCGAATGGTCTTAGATTGAATTCGGCATTCGGGTCCAGTCTACTCTGGACAAGCTGCATCAAAGCATGAGGAATGAGTGGAGCGGAGATCATCTTTGGACGTAAGCATGGGCTGGATAGGACAAGACCATTGATATCTTCAGGATGAGTATGCGCCAAGTGCCGCGCCAGGTGAGTGCCAAGACTCTCACCGGCGCAAAACAATGGAGTATTCGGATACTCTTTCTTTAGCACGCGCATCACATTGCACAAATCTTCAAAACTCTTCTGATAGTCAATCTTGCTCAATTCGCCCTGGTTGGAAGAAAAATGTGACCGCCCAAAGCCTCGCAGATCCGGCGCCACAACAGCAGTGTCTCTTGCGGCCAGATAAGTGGCAAAATGATCGAATGCCTTACCGTGCATCAGCAGCCCGTGAACGAGCAGCAATATGCGGTCAGGCTTTTTAGCAGGATTAACCCACTTGTAGCTATGGACAAGTGAGTCGCTAAAGTTGAACGTCTGCTCAATACACTTTACTGCCAAATAAAATCTCGCTTCCTGAGTTGCAGTCAAAAGGATTTTCATGCACATGCTACCAGTCACAGCGTAAACAGAAATCAGCAATTGGAAGGAGGCGGAGTCCGGCGAATTCCGCAAGAGTGTCAATGGCGTCCATGAAAAACAGCCGTTCTATGAGCGTATTAAAGCGTCAGATGCTCGATTTCGACCAAATACAACGACAGCAACAGATTCCGCCCAATCTTGAGACCAGCGGTCCAGCAAGATCCTGGCACTACAGCCACAGATCCCCATACCGCCGAAATGTTCTCGACCTTTTGGAGCTGTTCGGAAAGAAAGCTCTGACATCACACATTTTTGTAGATATTGACATGGAGTGGGTCGATCGTATTCGCAGTTGTTTCGAAAAATCGGGGCAACGTGTCACAGTCACAGCAATGCTAATTAAAGCAATCAGCATCGCACAGAAGAGCCACCCAGCAGGCAGAACATTCCCGCTGCCAGGCTCGCGTACCGTCACCTACAATGATGTGGTGGCGGGCTTTACCGTTGAGAGAATGGTTGACGGCGACCCGATCGTTTTCTTTGGCGAAATTGAGCAATCACAGGAGAAAACATTGCTGGAGCTCGCTCTTGCTCTCGAGAGATATGCACACGGGGACTTAATGAGTTTGCCAAAGTTGCGACAGCAAATGCTCTTTGCGCGGATGCCCGGATTGCTCAGGAAAATAGTTCTAGTTGTGGCGTCTTGGATTCCCGGATTACGGCAAATGTGTATGAGGTCTACTTTCGGATTGAGCAATCTCGGCTCATTGGGCGCCACCGCCTGCTTTGGACCGAGTGTGTGCACCTCAGTGTTTGGAGTGGGAGCAATTATGGATCGAGTAATGGCACGAGATGGGGCGATTCATATCGGAACAGCAATGACACTGGCTCTGAGCTTTGACCAGCGCGCAATGGACGCCGGACAGGCAATTTTATTTCTTCGGGACGTTAAACGCTTGATGGAAGGTGGGCTAGTAGACTATATCGACGTACCTCTCTAAGAGCCGCTTGCCAATATCGCATTTCCTTGCTCTAATACTTTTCTGGTTTCAAAATTGTTCTCATCCTCAGTGCTGATGTTTCCTCTTCAAACTACAGTATGCTTTAAGCACAGGCAGCAGGCATGCTCCTCCCCGAATGTAAGATAAACAGCAAACAAAGCAGGGGCGCTAAGAAAAACTCTCTAAGAGTGAGCCCAGATGAGCAACCATTGTTTTGTTACGCACAGTTAGACGCAAGGTGCAGGCCCAAGCCTGCACCTTTTACTTTAGCCGATCCAATCTCACCTTCGAGTCGCCAACTGGATCGAAGTCTCACTGTCTTGTCTGATCGGCGCCCTCGCTTAATCATACATAAGACAGTCTGTACGACCTGCTAGCCATTAGTAGTCCGTTAGTATGATGCGATGTCTCGTTCGTTTTGGTGAAATATCAAAATCTGAAGTTTTTACATCTCTTCTGATTCCAGCGGTGCACGTGCTCAAAAGAGACTTGACCAACAAAAGTTCCTAATTCAACCCTTAAGAGCATATGTCGGATAGGAAGAATGAGTTCAGCTTTGAAATTTCCAAATGCCCGCCTGCTAATTTACAATTTGATTGCCTTAGAACGCTTGTCTGGAGCGGAGGCAATAGCACGAGGAGCTTGTGAATATGGTGTCATTTGTATAGAAAGTTTTGATGACACCAGTCTTGACTGCGCCATCAAAAACTGCGATTGCTGTGCGGCTGCGCAGTGTATCCTCCGGCAATACTTCAGGTCGACAACCAAAGCGAACTGCACAGAGCAGTTAGAGAGCGCCTGGAACTCTATTCTGGCGCGCCTGAGCAGTTATAGATGTCGATTGAATGACAGGCAAAATCGGAATTGTCAGCCCAAGGCAGAAATTGACGGTGCTCCTGACTGTGAGAATGCCTGCGCCAACCTGGCACCAGTGATATTCGATTTCATGCTTCAGGAAGTCCATCGTTATTCCTGAACCGAACAGCAGCATGAGCGTTACATCGAAGCAAGATTATGGAGACGAAAACGGAGTATCGATGCAGATAGAAACATATGGAGCACTCTCCTCTAAGACATCCATATTCGTTTTTGCAGGCGATCAGTCAGGGGACGAGCACGCGGCCCCAATTATTCAAGAATTGAAAGGAATAAACAGGGAGTTAGAAATTTGGGGCGTTGGCGGTGGCGAACTTCAGAAAACAGGAATGGAGTTGCTCTATGACTGCCGGGATTTCGGAACGGTTGGTCTTCATAGCATAGTTGGCAACATTGCCTTTCTCCGAAAGTTGATTGCAGAAATGGTGTATTTGATCAAGTGCAGAAAACCGGCGCTGCTTTTCCTTGTCGACTGCGGCGGGATCAATTTGCGCATAGCCAAATCTGTAAAAAAGTCATTGCCAGGCATGCAAATATATCAATTCATTTCGCCTCAAGTCTGGGCTTCACGACCTTGGCGTATAACGACTATTAAGAATAACGTTAGTAAATTGCTCGTGATCTTTCCATTCGAGCAACAATTTTTTCTGGAAAAGGGCATTAAAAGTAAATTTGTCGGGCATCCACTGTTGAATCGTCTTAGCAGCGCAACCGGGATTGATACAAAATATTCCTTCTGTAACTTAACAGGATTGGATCCGCAAAAACCGATTGTTGGGCTATTTCCAGGCAGCCGAAAACAAGAGATTGCGCACATCTTACCGGTGTTTCTAAAGGCTGCTTCTGCACTCTCAAGCAAAGAGAATAATATGCAGTTTGTGATTTCCATTGCCAACCCCTTGCTGGGCCGGGCTATCGAATCTTGCATGAGCAAAGCCGATGCCGCTTTGATTCGTGGTCGAAATGTTTTCTTTGTCCCCTCTTCGAAGAATCATGAATTGATGTCCCATTGCGATATCGCTTGGGCTAAATGCGGAACCACTACTCTTGAGGTCGGGCTCTTTGGCAAGCCGATGTTGATCTGTTACAGAGGATCGCGCCTAGACCACCTCCTGGTATGCTTGCTTAAGACGACCAGATTTGTTGGACTTCCCAATATTCTCGCCGGACAAGAGATAGTCCCTGAGCTGCTGCAGAATGATTGCAATCCCGGTCTCATTGCTCGCTTAACCTTGCACATAAGCCACAATCCTTGTGTTTATGAAGAGATGTCGAAAAAGTTAATGGAGCTTGCTGGTAAGCTTGGTTCTCGTGACTATGTTTTTGAATGCGTTAAGGAGATACAAGAGTCGCTCATAAGGTGCAGGGAGCAGGACCTGAACCGAGATCATGTCGCACATTAGTAACAGCGGGTTCCTGTTGTCAGGGTTGATGCGGTTTGAAATTCAACTGAAATTGAAACTTCTCTCTTTAAGGCTATTCTTGCGCCACCGCTTGCGGTGCTATTCAAAGTGTCTCCAAAGTTTATCCGTGAATCACCTTGGCCCTTCTGTCTCTGCCTGCATTTAGAGTCAAAGAAGGCTTGAGTGCTCGAATTCCTCGCCGCCCCCTCCTGACAAGAGTCCTGGCCTCAAGTAAAAACCTGTTATAAATGACACAGCTTAGTAAATTGCGAGGGAGAGGAAGCATGTCTTGGAAATGGAAATTAAGTGTCCTGTTTGTCCTGATTGCCGGATTCTCGACACTTATATTCATGGGACACGAGACAAGCACGCAGGCTCCGCCTATACCGGAAAGAGTTGTGGATGAGAGCGGCAAGATTCTGTTCACCGGAGCAGACATCCTGGCCGGGCAAGGTGTTTTTCAAAAATACGGACTAATGGACGTTGGGTCTGTGTTCGGTCATGGTGCATACAATGGTCCCGACTTCTCGGCAGAGTACCTGCACAGAGAAGCAGAAGTGTCTCTCGATCGAATGGCCCAAAAAAGATTCGCGAAAAACTATGATCAACTCAGCATCTCTGAGCAAGGCGATCTTAAAGGCGGGCTTACAGTCGAGCTAAAGAAAAATCGCTACGATGCACAAAGTAAAAGTCTTACGCTTACAGAAAATCAAATAGCCTCATACTACGAAAACGTCAAACATTTTGATACCGAGTTTGGCAGCGGCGGCAAATTACCGCTGCCTGTCGACTACATAAAAGATCCCACCGAAAGGCTCGAGCTGAGTCGTTTTTTTGCCTGGAGTGCCTGGGCTTGTTCCACTAATCGACCAGGCAAGGAATACACATTTACAAATAATTGGCCGCCCGAAGAATTGGTCGGCAACCGTCCTAACATAGAGATCTTTTTCTGGAGCGCGATGAGCCTGATCATGCTGGTTGGTGGGATCGGACTGACGCAGTTTTTGATGAGCGCATTTCCTGGACTGGGATGGGCGCCTGACGGTGGAGGTCTCAAAGACGACGTAAAAGGTTTCCAACCTTTTCGTTCACAAACATCTATATATCCTTATTTCATCGTCGTAGTATTGCTGTTTCTCTTTCAAACCATATTCGGCGTGGTGACAGCTCATTATGTCGTCGAAGCTGGCGGTTTTTTCGGATTTGATATTCGCAATATTTTGCCTTATAGCATCACTCGCAGCTGGCACCTGCAATTGTCGATTTTCTGGATTGCAACTGCCTGGTTGGCGGCCGGAATGTTTATGGCACCGATGCTCTCCAGGCATGAGCCGAAGGGACAGCATTGGCTTGTCAAAGTTCTCTTTATCGCCATTTTGATCGTGGCGGTGGGCAGCATTACCGGCGAATGGCTGGGCATAAAAAACATGCTCGGCAATGTCTGGTTCTGGTTTGGCCATCAAGGCTGGGAGTATTTAGAACTGGGCAGAGTCTGGCAGATTCTCCTCACCATCGGCATGGTGCTCTGGGCAGTCATTGTTTTTCGCAGCATACGGCCGCTGCTCAAAGGGCAAGACAAGGGCAGTCTGCCATACATGCTTCTTTATGGAGTTATGGCCATTCCGCTCTTTTTCAGTTTTGGCTTGATGTATCACCCCGGCACCAATTTTGCAGTTGCAGACTTTTGGCGATGGTGGGTCGTACACCTCTGGGTGGAGGGGATTTTCGAACTTTATACAACCATCATCGTTGCTTATTTCTTTTGCAGCCTTGGCATGGTTTCCGAGAAGTCTGCTCTGTCGGTCATATATGTAGATATCATTCTCTACCTGGGCAGCGGCATTATCGGAATCGGGCACCACTATTACTGGACGGCACAGCCGGCTATCAACATGGCGCTCGGTTCGATGTTCTCAGCGCTCGAAGTTGTTCCTCTAACTTTGCTGACAATGGAAGCGTGGAAATTTGTCCATCTGGCAAAAGTGGAAGGATCGATCAAAAACTTCTCGCATTACTGGGCGATGATGTTCTTGATTGCAGTCGGTTTCTGGAATTTCCTCGGCGCAGGAGTTTTCGGATTTCTCATCAACACGCCTATCGTCAGCTATTACGAGCACGCCACTTATCTGACCTCCAATCACGGTCACGCCGCGCTGATGGGAGTCTACGGTATGCTGGCGGTTGCCGCCGTACTTTTCTGCACGCGGTACTTGATGGCAAACGATGCCTGGAACAATCGACTTTGCGGCATCTCCTTCTGGTGCCTCAACGTAGGGCTCATGCTCATGCTTATTTTGAACATTTTCCCAGCCGGCGTCATTCAAATGATTGCCAGTTATAATCACGGCTTCTGGTTCGCACGCAGCTATGAATTTATTCACTCGAATCAATTTCAGATGTTTACGTGGCTCAGAGTTCTAGGAGATCTTACGTTTGTCGTAGGCGGAATATTGCCCCTGGTTTTCCTTGTATTGCGTGGCACCCAACATCTTCGCAAAGCGCAACCGCCGAAGGTGGAAACAGTCCAATCAGGGAGCAACTGAAATGCCGATTGAAAAACACCGAGATAGAGAGAAGTTACCTCCCGTGCCTGCCGGCCCAATTGTCAGCCTGGTTTATCGCACAACCAAAGAAAAACGCTCAGCGCTGATCGAGTTTCTAAATGGTGCTCTGTCTCTATATGAACGCCCCGGAGGAATCCAAATCGCACTCTATGAGAGCGTCGACGAGCCATGTCTTTTCTTCGAGCTTGTCGCCTATGAGTCCGAGGCAGCGTTTGAAGCCGACCAGCTACGCGTTGAGCAGGATCAGGAGATGAAAACAGCGCTAGAAGACTGGCACCAACTCATTGACGGTCCGCTCGAGGTGAAGCGAATGAGCCCGGTCCAGTTAACCAGACAATTGCAAACCAGCTAGTAGCGCCTCACAGGGTGTTTCTTCGGAACTTATCAAAATGATGCCAGAGAAACTTCCGCATATCATACCTGAGGACGATAAGGGCAACGCCTCACAAGCCTATTATGGACATAGAGGTCCAATTTAATCGAATGTGGTGGAGGCCTATCATGTCAAACGCAAAAACTATATGCACAGTGTGCAATTACATCTACGATGAAGTGCTTGGCGAGCCCAGGCAAGACATTCTACCGTCTGTAAAATTCGAAGATCTGGCAGACGAATGGGCATGTCCGGAATGCGGCTCAAACAAGGACATGTTCCAACCATGCTCCTGCGTCAGCTTGCCGATTTACGAGAAAACCTGCGTAATTCATTCGGAGCCGGAGTACCAGCAATCATTCAGTAGCTCCAAATCGCTTATAAAGGAAACACCCGTAGGCGAGCTTGTCGCTAAGAATCCTGCATATGCATGCGTTCTCGAGCAGCATGGCATCGATTATTGCTGCGGAGGAAAAACGACTTTAGAAGCGGCATGCAACAAGAAAGGTGTGAGCGTCGAAGCCATTTTGAAAAAGCTCGCACTTGCCGCTCAGGCAGGACGAGAGCCTAATCAATTGGATTGGACAACCTCCAGTCTCAAAGCCTTGATAGAACACATTGTATTAGAGTATCACAACCCTTTAAGGCTTGATTTGAGCCGCATACTTGCGCTCGCGGAGAAAGTAGCCCGTGTACACGGAGCCAATCATCCGGAAATGATCGAGGTGCTGGAGATTTTCAGTCGATTCAAAGACGAGTTGGAAATGCACATGCAGAAGGAAGAATTGATTCTATTTCCGAGCATTGCCTCGCTGGAGTCACAGAAGACAATACAAGGAATCGGCTGCGGCAGCGGGATTGAACATCCGATTGCGATGATGACGAAAGAGCACGATGACGCCGGAGATGCTCTCAACGCACTGCGCCGACTGTCCAATAACTTCACTCCGCCGGATGATGCCTGCACAACCTACAAGTTGTTGCTGAATTCGCTGGCACAGCTGGAATTAGAGATGCATCAGCATGTGCACAAGGAAAACAACATTCTCTTTGCGAGAGCAACTGCCCTTTTCGGCTCGGCATCCCGTAAAGCACAAAAATTTGCTCAACCGGCAAAATAGAGAGCAAATCAATTATGCAAGGATAAGCTGAGATGATCTCTCAAACAGCGGAATATGCACTCAGAGCAATTGTGTATCTTGCAATGAACGCAGATTCCGCCTTTACTACGCAGCAGATTGCGGAGGCAACTAAAGTGCCGCCTGCTTATCTTTCAAAAGTCATGCAGTCCCTGGCCAGGGCAAATTTAGTCAGATCTCAGCGAGGGTGCGGAGGCGGATTTGTCCTTGAAAAAAAACCAGACGAGATTAGTATTTTGGAAATAATATCCTGCGTCGATCCAATTCAGCGCATTCGCACTTGCCCATTGGGGCTTGAAACACACGGCATAAATCTCTGTGCCCTCCACAAGAAAATCGACGATGCAACTGCCATCATTGAAAAAACCTTCAGGGAGGCGACTGTGGCGGACATTCTTGCCAAGCCGACGGCTTCCATACCCTTATGCGAATCCATTGAAGAGCTGCGAGATTCAACTCTCAATAAGATAAAAGAAAGAAAATGAAAAACATCAGGCCAGTTCATCCGCAGGGATGATCGATTGCTGCGGTCAGCCCTAAGTATGTTGTCTGCCTGCGTCAAGGTGGCTTTACTGATAATACAAACCGCTTTTGGAATACCCGATGCCAAGAAAAACATCATCGTCGAAAAACCCGGGGCCTAACGGATCTCGGTTAAAGACCAAAGAACAAACTCAAACGGTTGAAGATCTAGGCAAACACGCCGTCGATATTGCTGTCATTGAGCAGGCTCTCAACGATCAGCTGACAGAGGCGGTTACAATCCAAGACCCGGGTGAGCAGCCTGCTGCAAAAGGCACCGGAGCCAAAAGGAAAATCCGGCGTGCTGAATATCAGCTCGGGCAAGATGATCTATTCAGGGTGAATACCAATCGGGGACTGCAAGAGTTGTTGCGGGCGAAGAACATCAAGCTCAAGGATGTTCTCGACACGCTCAAATATGAAGAAGAACTTGTTGCGCTGCAGATCGAATTGGTAAAACTGCAAAGATGGGTGCGGGAGAAAGGCAAACGAGTTGCAATTTTGTTTGAGGGCAGGGATGCAGCCGGTAAGGGTGGAACCATCCGAAGATTTACCGAGCACCTCAATCCTAGACACATTCGTGTTGTTGCACTGCCGGCACCGAGCACCGAAGAGACAGGGCAATGGTACTTTCAACGCTACAGCAAACAGCTGCCAAATGCAGGCGAAATAGTGTTTTTCGACCGCAGCTGGTACAACAGAGCCGTTGTTGAGCCGGTCAACAAATTCTGCAGTCAGCGCGAGTATGAGCGCTTTATGCAGCAAGTTCCTGAGTTCGAACATATGCTTTACGAAGATGGGATAATGATAGTGAAATTCTGGTTTTCCATTTCCAAAGCAGAACAGTTGGAACGCTTTGATTCGCGCCGTGTCAACCCGCTTAAACAGTGGAAACTAAGCCCTATTGACGACAAAGCACAAGAACTCTGGGCTGCATACACCAACTACAAAGAAATGATGTTCAGTAAAACACACACTTCTTTCAGTCCCTGGATTATCGTCAAGGCAAACAATAAAAAACAGGCTCGCCTGGAGAGTATGCGCTATTTACTCAATATTATTGACTACGAAGGAAAAGACCAGGCAAAAGTCAGGATTTGCCCAGATCCTGATGTAGTAACGCGCTTTCACAGGAACATTGTTCGCCTCGACTGAATATTCTTACACAAACTCTAAATAGGAACGAAAGAAAATGAAAATACTGTTTGCCGTGGACGGATCTGAATGCTCTAAGGCAGCGATTACTACGGCTCTCACGATGAGATGCCCGGCCGGTACCGAATTAATGGTTGTCTCAGCGGTTGATTTTCTGGAACCCCTGCCTTCACTGGAAGGAATCAAAAACAGGGAAATTGCCGAGACTGAAAAACTCGTGCACAAGGTGGTTGAGCAATTGCGAGAAACGCATCCACATGCAGTAGTTACAGGCGCAGTCAGAAATGGCTATGCTTATGAGGAAATACTGGAAACCTGCAAAGAATGGAAGCCCGATCTGTTGATGTTAGGCTCCCACGGACGAACCGGCATCAATTTTTTGATGACCGGAAGTGTATCTCGGGCCATGCTTCAGGAAGCACCATGCGCAGTCAGAGTGATTCGCGCCCGCTCCGAAGAACACACGCTATCCGACATATACAATGTCATTCTCGCTCTTGATGATTCCGAGCACAGCCAGACAGTGATCGATCATGTTCTTGAATTTCCATGGTCCGAATATACAACCTTCAAATGCATCAATGTGGTACACGAAATACACAGAGGTTTGTTGACGGAGGCGGAAATTACACCTGCGGAAGTGCTGTCCGAGCACTACAACGACATGGTCGCTGGAAGTAAGGCATGGTTGGAAGTGGCGTCTCAAAAGCTGAACAACAAATTCGGCAAGCGGGTTGCCAGAGCAGAGGTGTTGCTTGGAGAACCGCGTCAGGCGCTGTTGGAATTGGCCAAAGCTTGGCCTGCCGATCTGATAATGATGGGATCCCATGGTCGTCGCGGCTTCGAGAAGGCGATTTTAGGCAGCGTTTCTGAAGCGGTAGCAATGCATGCGTCTTGTTCTGCGGAGATAATTCGAATAAAATCTCTGGCAAAGAAAAAGGTTCATTACATTGTTTAAAAAGACCTTCTCAATACTTGCTGTAGTTTTTTCGCTTGCAGCGATTCAGTTTGCCATGAAAGTATTTGCCAGCGAGGCGAAGACACAAAACAATCGCACTCAAACAGCTAAGCAAAGAAGTATTCAGCAGGCTGGCACAGCAAAGAAAAAGAGAAACGTCAGCAAACATGCTCCGGTTTCGATCGCACTTGGCAAAAAAATGTACAAGCAATATCAATGCTTCGACTGCCACAGCATTGCAGGAAAGGGCTGCGCAAATGGCATGAAACTAGACTCCATCGGCTCAAAGAGAACAAAGGATTTCATTCGCGAGCACATAGCTGATCCCGACAAGCACTTTGATAAACATCCTGGCGCTTTTGAAACAGACTTAAATCTTATGCCGCCGCAGCATCTAGAGCCCTATGAAATCGACTCTCTGGTGGAATATATGCATTCCTTGAAATAGTCCAGTTCTGATCCAAGATCACTTCTTGATTTTGAATCGAGACAGAAAGGGCCGCTTGCCTTTGCGGCAACTGTAAAATCTCAGACACGTTCTTATGACGGGCGGACATTCAAGCTGGCGGGTCTTTTAATGACCTCGACAGGGCAAGGAGCCTGAAGCACAACCTCCTGAGAAACGCTGCCCATGAACCATCGAGTGATTGTGCCATGGGAGCGTGAACCCATCACGATCAGTCCGGCCGGCCAGTTTTTAGCGACAAATAGAATTCTCTCGGCCGCATCCCCTTCTCTCAGATCAGTCATTACCTGTTTAACTCCCAGCTCCTTTTGCATGAGAGAGGCATGCTCACTCAAAAGTTTTTCAGCTTCCTGCCGTACCTTTAAACGTTCCGCAGAAAATTGATTAAACAGGGCGTCTATGCCATCAGTGTTTTGAACTGCCAGCGGTGGCAAAACAGAAAGAAGTGTGAATTGCGCATTGGCGGGCCACGGCATGTTCAATACCCACTCAAAGGCAGTGACGGAGTGCGGTGTATTGTCGACAGCAACAAGAATGTTATTGTCAAACTCCGGAATGCCATTGTGGGCTTCTTGATAGCGAGCAATGAGTGTAGAGCATTGTCCATAGAGGAGAATCGTTTGCGAAACGCTACCAAGAAAGAAGCGCGGAATTCCATGCCGTCCATGTGAGCCAACTACAATTAGATCCGTTGGCGATTCGATTCGAGAGAGAATCATTTCCTTACTATCTCCGAAGACAGCTTCGGCGCTGGCTTGGCAATCGGGGAACCGGTCGCTCAGCCTATCAACAATCTCGGCAGTAAACTGCCTGGCTGCATTAAGAGCCTTGTTGTGAAATACTTCTGACTCCTCCTTTGTCATGACGGCGAAAACCGGTTCACGCCGCTCAACCGCGCAAAAGACCTTAAACGAGCTTCCTTTTGGCCATCGCCTGTTGAGCACAACTTCGACTGCTACCTGCGAATGAGGGGAATTATCTATCGCCAAAAGTATGTTCACAATTTCACCATTCCGTTGTTTGATCGGCGGGCAGCAAATAGGTGATCGGAGGAGGCCTTATGGAATTCAAGTCCTTTTAGCTGGCAACAGCCGCCATCAGTCTTGGCATATTCTTGCAGGTACTGATGCAAACGTTCCATCACTGTGTGATCCACCAATTTAGTAGCACTCAGATCCAACGTGACGATTTTGCCTTTTCCCACTTTCGACAGCTGCCTCTTAAGCGACAGATAGTTTGTAAAAATGGCAGAGTCTTTCACTTTGACAATGACACTACCATCGGTACCAGCCGTTACTGTCAAATTCGCTTTGAAAAGCGACTTCAAAGGCACACCGCGCAGGAGATGCATTGTCAATTTCGTGGCAATGCCAATCGCCAACCCGACAAGTAAGTCAGTAGTGACGGTGGCGATTACAGTAATTACAAAATCTACCGACTGTTCTATCCCGATCTCATGGACTTCTTTGAAAATGCGCGGAGATGCGAGTTTGATACCCGTGAAGACCAATAATGCGGCCAGAGCGGCGAGAGGGATACAGTTGATATAGGCTGTGCAGAAAACAACTGAAGCGAGCATGAAGAGTCCATGAAAGAAATTCGACCAACGAGTGCGCGCTCCATTGGAAACATTGGCCGTGCTTCGAACGATTTCCGCGATGATCGGCAGTCCACCAATTAGACCAGAGATTGCCGAACCTAGTCCGATTGCAGCAATATCTTTGCTCAAATTAGATGTTCTATGAAATGGATCGAGTTTGTCTACTGCAGCTGTGCTCAGCAAGCTCTCAATGAACTGTACCAGTGAAATTGACACTACTGACAGGAGGAATGGATATGACATGACTGTGGAGAAATTCGGAAAACAAATACCTTCGGTCCAATTGGCGGGCAGTGAAACCAGATATTTGGGTGAAACTTCGACAGCGCGACCAGCGATGAAATCCCGGTGGGCATGCCCGAGATCAAGGTATCCTGCCAGAAAAATGGAAATAGCAACCACGATAATCGGTGCGGGTATTCGCCTTAAAGTCTTATTTGCAATTGAACCATGCATGAACAAAACTGCCAGACTGGTGAAACCGATTATTGCGATTTCTGGATTGAGATGTTGGATCATCTGCGGGATATGAACGATCAGCTCGAATGGTTCTTTAAACTCAGGAGTCACGCCAAGCACGAACGGCAATTGCTTCGACACGATGATAATTCCGATGGCAGCCAACAAGCCATGCATGACTATGGCAGGAAAGAACTCACCGAGTTCGCCGGCCTTCAGAATACCCATTACAAAAAGCAAGAGGCCGGAAACGGCGCATGCAGCTAATGTGGCGTGATAACCAATATCGCCGCCGCCCAGTCTCTCTACGGATGCCAGTACAACGACAATTAGACCGGCCGCCGGACCGTTTATAGTCAGGAACGAACCGCTAATCTGCGAAACCACAATTCCGCCGATAACTGCTGAGAAGATTCCCGCCAAAGGCGGCACTCCAGAAGCAAGCGCAATGCCGAGGCAAAGCGGCAGTGCGACAAGAAATACGATCAATCCGGACACCATGTCGGTCTTCCAGTTCTCGCACAAGCCGGACAGTCCATCTTTTGGCAAAATGATCTGAACTGGATTCGATCTAAGTGGTATTTCTTCTATGTTTTCCTGAGTCTGGTTCAACTTGTAAGCCTTAAAGTAATTACTTACTTGCAGAATTACGTAAATGCGTAATTCTTATTTTACAACCAAGCATCGCCCAACACCAGCTAATCGGGGTTTTACGGAATTACTGTATGTTTTAGTAAAAATCAGGAACGGAGACCAGCATCGTGCGGTGGTATGATATGCACATATATGCAATTACGTAAATGCTAAAATATTGAACTGCTTGCCGGAGCGGAGATATCATTCCTGACCAAGAGAGCCGAAAAACATTGGACCTGCCAATTTTGCCTGGGACTATTAACGGATCGACTGTCGACCAGGTGATGCTTCATTTTCAAGCATCAATGTTGCAGATGACCAATAGCTTTCTGCAGACACAACAACAAGTGATGCTTGTCTATCTGAAAAGTAGAAGCTCCTCACTTACAGCGATGCCCTGTTTAGACGTTCAACCAACAACAATGCCGGTGGTGCTGCCAACTTCGGCAATTTGCAAAATGCCGGCTCCGATTCCTGCTCAAGCGAATCCAGCGCAGACCATTGAAGTGCGCGAGAATGAGGCACCGGAGCAATCGCAGTCAGTGAAATCAATTCCCATAAGCAGCATTGCCACTGGCGACGGCATTGAAAGTCAGAAGGAAAATGCACCAGCGCAAGTAATTGTGCGGGATTCAGAAAGTCTCGTCTCTGCTTTTATTGAGTTGGTTAGCCAGCGAACAGGCTATCCAGTAGACATGCTTGATCCGGATCTGGATCTTGAAAGCGATCTTGGAATCGATTCAATCAAGAGAGTTGAGATTTTGAGTAACTTCAGACGTTTGCTGTCTGAAGAGATGCAAAATCAGTTTGAAGGAAGCCTCGAAGAACTAGCGGGTCTGCGGACACTGCAAGGAATTTCCGACTGGATTCGGAACATCACTCCAGAAGTTTAGAAGCGTTCAGCGTGTGCCGAACAAAATCAGTTTTCATCGAAATCGCGATTTAACTGACCAAAGCGCGCATCCCGCATGTCATCACTTCAAGCGTGAAGAAAATTGAAAAGCTTAGCGATAAACGAAAGCCCGGACGTTTCTTGAACGGGTTGGCAAGCGTTTACGATGATCGAACGTCCACCAAAGTCTGTGCCATCAAGCTTCAGTGCCTTTACCGCCTCAATAGTGCTGCTCATCTCTACAAAAGCAAATCCCTTCCTCCGGCCAGTCTGCGGGTCTATGACGAGCTCTACCGATTCAACTGAGCCTGCTTGCGAGAATAATTCTTTGAGGGAAGATTCCTCCGCTTCTAACGAGAGATTTCCTATGAGAAGTTTGCTACCCATAAACAGAATCCTGCAAGAAAAGTGATTCCAGAGCCCGCAGAAACAAAAGATTGCTCCTGTGGCCTTTATGCATATAAGCAATTACGTAATTACGCAATTGCTATTACAATTCTCTCACAAGGGCGGCACACGGTCAACAAGAGGATCGCAAACGGCAAAGATTTAGGCACAGCGTTGTTCTACACTGTGCCTTCAGGTTTCAGACAGCAAAAGAGCTGCTAGAGCGCTTCCAGCATGTCCTTAATGTCAACCAGGTGATTGTTGAAAATTTGCTTTGCGGCGTCCAATAGATTGAATATTGCAGGATCTCGACACGAGTAGAAGATGTTGCTGCCTACTTTTCTGCCTACGATCAGGTTACTGGATCGAAGAATGGCCAGTTGCTGGGAAATATTTGTTGGCTCAACACTAAGCCTGAGCCTCAGCTCCGTGACCGACAATTCACCGTCACGAAGCTCATCCAGAATTCGAATGCGAAGTGGGCTGGCGAGAGCCTTAAAGAACTCAGCCTTAAACTTGACGACTTGGTCGGTTTGGTTTGTCATGTAAAGAGTTTCTGCAAGTACGAAATTGCGTACATTCTAAATTGTCGGTCGCAATAGCAGTATAAGTCAAGCACGCGAGAAGCGAAAGGGATGCAAGATTTGCAGCTTCTCGCCTATATAAAGTACAATAGCATATGCAGACTTACGTAATTCTGCATTTACTGAAGTCCAGTGGCAGATTTGTCAACGCCGGAGTTGCATTCATGCAGATTGCCTGCAGTTGACGCCCAGTGCAGGGCTCTTGAGGGTGTTTGTTGTGCAAAAGTCGACAGCAGAGAAAAAAAATGGCGAGAGTCCAAGACAGGCTGCAATGAATTGGATTGACAATGCCCTGGAGACAATTGCTAATTGTGTTACCAAACAAATTGCAAGCTGGCACTGGGAAACTGACGGTACCGAGGGTGATACCACTACATATCAGCTGGTTGTGGTTGGCTCTCAGAACAAGCGCGCAATCAAACTGTTTACCCCTGATGAGTTGGACAGGTGTTTATGCGATAAGGCGCTGCAATCCGAAATTTATCAACGCTTGTCCGGGATAGTCATCTTCTTGGACGGGCGAGGCGAAAAGCAGCGAGTGAATGCAGCTGCGAGAAAGCGTTGATTGTCATTTGAATTGCTTATGATTTCCGCACTATGAACCATGCCTATCCACAGCAACTTGCTGCTCATGTTTGCGAGATATGGGATTCGATCGATTGCAGAAATATAGAAGAAGAAAACCACAATGAAGTTTGCAACATCGATCAATTTCCTTGTTTGCCTGTGCTTGAATCGCTGCTTTCCACCTGCTATCAGGCCAGTCTCTTGCGCGAAGAA
The DNA here is from genome assembly GCA_044228145.1 of Obscuribacteraceae bacterium (SeqCode). Classification (GTDB taxonomy): domain Bacteria; phylum Cyanobacteriota; class Vampirovibrionia; order Obscuribacterales; family Obscuribacteraceae; genus QKMZ01. The sequence continues at coordinate 3,061 of JBGAVL010000081.1, read as the reverse complement.
GAACGAACTGTAACCTTCAGAATAATTCTTCGGCAACCACATCTGTTCTCGAATGACCAGGGACCACCAGGTGGATTGCACACGCTTGTCTTTTCAGAACCAAGCCCATTAACTGCTCACGACCTGAGGAGGTTGTCGCCGGCAGCAAGTTTGAATCGATCTCTTATCGGCGTGCAGCTTGATATGGAACAGGGTCCTCAGATATGGGGGATCGTTCATTCCGGCCCGCGATGGCTTCATTCATTGCACGGTGGACGCGGTTTTGTACCGCCTCTACCGCCATCTCTGGTAATCAATGTGACAGGGCCCGGACAGTTGGAAGTATGCAAGGGACTTGTGCCCGTAGGACAATTAAGCGAAGGCAAGGTGATCGGCTCTGCAGTTAACGTGTTTGAGTCTCAGTGGCTACAGGAATGCTTCGCCTCCATTCGGGCGGAAAGATTGGTATTGCATGCAGAGGCCCGCGACGAAGCAATTTCAAAGTGGGCTCGCTTAGATCCAGACCTTACAAGAATCATCGATCAGAATATGTTGAAACGGATGATTGCAGCTATCCGAGCGTTCCGTCACGGAGGAACTTTGATTATCGTTCCTCCGGAACGTGCTGATCAGTTATGTGAGAAGAATCCGTTTCTGTCCATGAAGTATAAGTTTAGCGAAGGTGAGGCGCGCGCTCGATTTCGAACTCTGATTGTTTCGATGATGAACGTTCTTGCACAAAGTGGTGCCGACTTGGGAGAAGAAAAGGTACTTGGATGGCGAGACTACGCAGAAAGTACGGATCAGTCAATCGCGCAATTAGATGAATCGATTTTTGAAATGTCGCATCTGGTGGCGGCACTATCTACCGTAGACGGCGCGGTCGTTATGACAAAACGCTTTGAGTTGCTCGGATTTGCGGCGACGATTCATTCAGACCTGACAAACGTGACACATGTTGCAAGAGCTCTTGATTTAGAAGGCAAACGTGCCAAAACAGAATCCATCAAAGGAGTAGGCATTCGTCATCGCTCGGCGTACGCATTGTGCCACGAATTGAGAGACATTCTTGCAATCGTAATCTCGCAAGATGGCGGTGCGCGCTTCGTGTCTTGGCGAGATAAAGAAGTGATGTATTGGGACCACGAAGCGAGATTTGCGTTCTCATCACGTTTCTAAACATCCCTCGAAGAAAACCAGGGCCAAAAAGCGAGGGGAGATTTCCTCGCTTTCAGGTGGATTCGGGAGTGAAGGAGAAAAAAGGATCCTGCGCCAATGCAACATGCTGCCGACAGGAAAGAACAACTGAGAAAAATCGGAACCTCTCAGCAAATCGTCAATTACGCAATTACGTAATTTCGTATCTCATCTTATCAATGAATTTCGCAAAAATCAACCAGTCCTAAAACCGCTCATAAAACAAGACAGGAGAGCTCTTTTACTGCCTTCGCCTGGCAGTTAAGACAGGAGAAGAACCTGGATGAGAATTGACGACTTAGCTCTTGAATACCACTTTAACATCTAGCAATTGCGTAATTACGTAATTACTTATATGCTTGGCACCGCGCTGCCTATTGCAGACATCTTGCTTGGTTCTGGAGCTTTATACCTATGAAAAATCAATTTGTGAAATCAACTAATGGCAATGGAACTGTAGTGCTACGCCGAACAGGCAAGATGGAGAAAGCAGACAGCAAGTCGCTGGCAGTTGGGTCTCATCACCTCATCTCTTCTAGAGCATATGAAATTTGGCAGCATCGTGGACAAGTGCACGGGCATGATCAACAAGACTGGTTCCGAGCTGAGCGAGAACTTCGTCAGTCAAATAAAATTTAGAGAAAGGGCAAAGCCAGAAGCACCGCATATAGTGCGAAATCCAATAATGTCATTTTTTGATTCTGGCGATGACAGGATGTTCAAACTAGTGATCCCAGGACTTTCATGAGCCTACGTCGAATTCGTCGCTGAATGTAGTTATCGCTATTGACCGCAACCAAAAGGCGTGCTGGAAACTCGATGGTAGTCTCGGCTAAGCCAGTGGAAATAGTCAAAGAATAATAAGAGCAATCAGTCTCTTTGTTCACTTTCCAGTTGAACGAAAGCATGTCTTCATTGCCTTCGCCGGCCAACTTGGTAGCTTCATCTTCAATCCAGTACTTGCCGAGATTTGTTCGACGCCATCTAAACATGATCGCCTCACGAAACAATGCGCTAAGTGTTTCCAAGGAAGGCCTCCCGCTCCGCAGATTTAGACGTTCGTCCAACCTATCGCTGGTAGGACAAAACAAATACTTTCCAGTTTCGATCAACTCATCATTCACTCAGAAAAACAGCTGACGTGTTCTTTGAATGTGTTTTGTTGAGTGTAGAAGCCAATACTACTACAGTATTTACGCATTTGTGCAAGTACGTAAATGCCTGACAACCGCCTCTCTTTTAAAGACGAAACTGGCAGTATCAAAGGATGAAGTTTGCCATTGTCTGATCTAATTCTTTGGCGACTTCTGTGAGCGTCTTCCGTTATCCCTATTCGTGAAGTGGTAAAAGCAGATTGAATAAACCGGAATTAAGAACTGAGATTATTCTTTGACCACTCTCTTTCAATATGTCGAGCATCTTTTGATTAGCAACGGGGACGTAGACGGAGAAAGCCTGCAAGCCTTCCTCATTAGCCAATCGGCGCAGGTGCTTAAGGAGAATTGTTTCAAGTCCCAGGTTTTGGAACTCGTCGCAGACAGCAAGTGACAATTCCGCAGTGCCGGAAGGCTCAAAATTGTTAGGCATTACATAACGGCCGACCCCAACAGGCTCAATCTTGCCATTCTTCTCTATGCCGGCAAGCAACGCGACATGGCGATAGAGAGTGCAATCAGTGAGATAGGCAAGTTCTCTTTCATTCAGTTGGCGCGCCGGTGTTAAAAACTTGAGGTACAGGGCGCTACGACTTAGATGGTAAGTTTCTTCCGTATAAACGGTTTTGTCATCTGAATCTATTAGCTGAATAACAACCGTTCTGCCGTCTTTGAGGTTTTCTTCAATCCGATATTCCTTTCTAGTTCTGTTCATTGAGCCTCCCTGCCGG
>JBGAVL010000080.1:0-20046 GCA_044228145.1 Obscuribacteraceae bacterium (SeqCode) | reverse complement strand
GGCACAACGCCTTGTCAGACGAATTTGCGCAGAGTGCATCCAGGATTACAAGCCGGAAAGATCGACTCTGGAGTATCTCGGCGTCCTGGAGCGACTCCAGGAAAAACCGACAGAATCCACATGTCAGTATTTTCGCTTTCAAACGGACAAAGACGGCTGGCCGATTTTCAAGCGTGGTATCGGATGCGATATCTGCAACCAGACCGGTTATAAGAACCGCATCGGTGTTTTTGAAGTAATGCGCATGAATGACGAATTGCGCGACCTCATATCTAAAGGATCAAGCACGGCAATGATTCGATTTGCCGGTAAACAATCGGGAATGGTCACGCTCAAGGACTACAGCATTCGCCTGGTCGGCCAGGGTCTGACCACTGCCGATGAAGTCGTGCGTGTAACTCTGGCTGATACCGAGGGTGATGACAAGCTCTGCCCGAAATGCCGGACTCCCATCAGTGATGATTTCATCAAATGTCCGTTTTGCCAGCACGATTTGAAATCTACTTGCACTCGCTGCGGTACTCTGCAGCAAGCCAATTGGACAAGTTGCCCCAAGTGCGGTCTGACCGAAGAGGATGCACAGAGAGAAACAGTATGTACGGGATGCTGCGCCGAAATTCAAGGAGAATGGACGCGCTGCCCCTATTGCCAGGAACCACGAAAACAAAAGACTAAATGATTGTAGGGGCGATGCCATGCATCGCCCGCCGTCTACAGAGGGCATGTCTGTCATCGCCCCTACAAAAACTGCTGAGAGGGGCGCACTATGGAAATTGAGATGGAGGAAATACTCCAGCTGGTCCAGGACCGGTCGGCCTCCGACCTGCATTTAAAAGTGGGGCAGCCGCCGGTTTTACGTGTGTCGGGAAAACTTTTGCGCAGCCAATTGGCCAGTCTGTCGGCCGCCGATGTTGAAAGACTCGTTTATGCGATGCTGAAGCCTGAGCAAAAAACTCAGCTGCAAACAAACTATGAATTAGACGCCAGCTTCGGCATTGAGGGAGTGGGGCGATTTCGCATCAATGTGTTTAAAGAACGCGGCAATTATGCTGCCGCCTTACGCGTGGTACCGTCGACAATACCGTCTCTGGACGATCTTTGCCTGCCGAATATTTGCAAAGAGTTTACTCAAAAGCCGCGCGGTCTGGTTCTGATCACCGGTCCGACCGGGTCCGGAAAGTCCACTACTCTGGCTTCCATGATCGACTGGATCAATGAAAATCGCTCAGAGCATATTCTCACTATTGAGGATCCAATCGAGTTTTTGCACCAGAGTAAACGCTCGGTTGTGTCGCAAAGAGAATTGGGTGCCGACACAAGAAGTTTCAGCAATGCTCTGCGCTCTGCCTTGAGAGAAGATCCCGATGTAATTCTGGTCGGCGAAATGCGCGATCTGGAAACAATTCATCTTGCCCTGACAGCAGCCGAGACAGGGCACCTGGTTTTCGGCACCGTTCATACCAGTTCCGCACCTCAGACAATCGACCGCATTATCGACGCGTTTGCCCCGGCCCAACAACAACAAATTCGCATCATGCTCTCCAATGGACTGGTGGGCGTAGTCAGCCAGACTCTTCTGCCCAGACTGTCCGAGTCGGCAGGCGGCAGTCCGGTCACCAGAGGACGGGTCCTGGCTGCGGAGGTACTGATAAATACGCCGGCTGTTTCCAATTTGATTCGAGAATCGAAAACTGCCCAGATTTACTCATCTATTCAAATGGGCGGCAATTTGGGCATGCAAACGCTGGAGTCGGCCCTGGCCTCTCTGGTCAAGCAAAATGCCGTGAGCGCAGCTGACGCCTTATCCAAAACCTCCAGGCCCGACGAATTGGAGCAGCTGTTGGCATCCGGCTCGAAATCACCTTCGAAAACGGGAGCAGGCGGTAGCCAGGGATTTGGCTATGGTAGTTTCGGTTAGTCCAGATTGGCGTTGAGCAGCAAAGATGGAGTTTCAATACAAAGTAAAGGATATGAGCGGGCAGGTGCGTGAGTCATCGGCGCGGGCCGACAACGCGGAATTACTCAAAGCACGGCTTTCTGCACGCGGCTATGAAGTAATCGAAATCAAAGAGCGCGGCTTCTCGCTTCTGCAAATGCCCATTTTTGTTGAGTTGGATGCTTTCCTGGCTCGCTTCGAGCCGATTTCACTCAGGGACATGGTTGTCTTCAGTCGCCAGTTTGCCGCCATGGTTAGCGCCGGTGTGCCGCTTTTGCGAACCCTGTCCATTATCGTTGAGCAGTGCAAGAACCGTAAGCTCAAGGGCTGCCTGGAAGATGTGCGCCGCTCGGTGGAATCAGGCTTGTCTCTTTCGGACGCCTTGAGCCGCCAGTCCGGCGTCTTTGACAAGCTCTATATCTCTATGGTTCGAGCCGGCGAGGCAGGCGGTTTTCTCTCCGAGGTTTTGACAAGGCTGGCAGACTTTCTGGAATCGCGCCAAAAACTCAATCAAAAGGTGCGGGCAGCCATGGTTTATCCAAGCGTGGTCATGGCAATCGCCGTACTGGTGTTCTGGGTGATGCTTACCTTCATCCTGCCGATTTTCGAAGGCTTATTCAAGAACATCGGCGGTGAATTGCCAGCGTACACGCGCTTCTTGATCACCTTGTCCCAGTATATGCGCTCAGCCTGGATGGGGCTGTTTGCAGTCTCAGCCCTGGTTTCACTTTATTTCCTCAGGCGTTATTACCGAACCGAAAAGGGTCGTGAACACATAGACGGCATGTTTTTATCCCTTCCTTTATTCGGTGATTTATCAAGAAAAGTTGCGATTGCCCGCTTTTGCCGAACTTTCGGTACCTTGATTAAAGCAGGCGTGCCGATGTTGTCTGCCCTGGACGTGGTTAAGGACACAGCGGGAAACGCCAGCATCGCCCGATCTGTGGAGAAGATCTACAACGAAGTCAGGCAAGGCGGCTCGATTTCCAAACCAATGGCTCGCCTGACTCTTTTCCCCAGCATGGTTACTCAGATGGTTGCAGTTGGGGAGGAAACCGGCAATCTCGACGAGATGTTGACCAAAGTCGCCGAATTTTACGATATGGAGGTGGACAACTCGGTCGAATCACTGACCTCGTTGCTCGAACCCATTATGGTTGTTGGCATTGGAGGAATTGTCGGGTCGGTTGTCGTGGGCATGTATTTGCCAATATTTAGCGTGATCGAACAACTTCATTGAGCAATTCATATTTTCAAGCACTGGCAGTTAATCTTTTTGTTTGCTAATCTGCGTAAGGGTTCTACAATATGTCTGGCGGGTCTGTGAAAATATATCAAGTGAGCAAAAGCTTGCACGTACAAAAGTCATCTATATCGAGCGGCACAACAGCCAAAATGGACACAGGAAAAGGGACAGACCAGATACATCACTGGTTATCCGTGTATTCTGAGTCACGTGATCCGGCACTGCGCGACTCGATCATCCAGGCGTCGTTGCCCCTGGTGAAAAGAATTGCCTACGGTCTGGCAAGACGCTCGACCGACCCTGTCGAAGATCTGATCCAGGTGGGCTCCATCGGGCTCATCAAGGCAGTCGACCAGTTTAAGCCTGATGCCGGCGCCAAGTTTCAAACTTACGCCACACACTTGATTACTGGCGAAATTCGGCACTATTTACGAGACAAGACAGCAATGATCCGTGCTCCGCGCGAATTGCAGGAATTGTCTTTCCGCATCAACCGTTTGGTTCAAAGTCTGACCGCCCGTCTGGGCCGTGAGCCTTCCGATGTTGAAATCGCGCATGAGCTGGAAATTCCGGTCAGCCGCGTCAACGAGGCCTACGAAGTTGATCGCAGACGTACGCTAATTTCACTCGATCAAGCTCTGTCTAACGATGCAGGCTCCGAGCAATCACTCATAGACACTCTGGTTGATGGTAAATATCAGACAAATCAGATGGCTAAAGAAGACCGCTTCATGCTGGCCGAAGCCATCAAACAATTGAGAGACGGTCTGCGCGAAGTCGTGCAACTGACTTTCTATGAAGATTTGAGCCAGACAGAAGTGGCAAGAAGACTGGGAATTTCGCAGATGCAAGTCTCTCGCAGACTGAGAGCAGCAACTGCCGAACTCCATAAGATCATCACTCAAAACAGAAAAGCCGGTGGTCAGAAAGGCAGTTAGTCGATGGCGGATGTTGTCATCCAAACGACGAACTTATCCAAAGAGCTAACCAGCAGTCTTTTACGCCGCAAAGTCCGCATTTTGAGCGGGCTGAATTTAAGTGTGGTCAAAGGCGAAACCTTTGGTCTGATTGGACCGAACGGAGCCGGCAAAACTACGTCCATAAAACTGATGCTCGGTCTGATGCGCGCCACTGAAGGCAAGGCGGAAATTCTTGGCATGCCGGCAGGTGACAAGCGGGCTCTGGCTCAAGTCGGTTATTTGCCGGAGAATCCTTATTTCTATTCGCACCTGACTGGTCGCGAATTTCTTGACTTTATAGGGCAACTCTTCGGTTTAGGCAGCCGGGAAAGAAAAGATCGCTCGAAAGAACTGATCGAAACAGTCAGTCTGACGGAAGCCGCCGACATGCAAATGCGCAAGTATTCAAAGGGTATGCTGCAAAGGCTGGGCATCGCCCAATCACTGATCAATCGACCGGCAGTGATTTTTTGGGACGAGCCAATGTCCGGACTTGATCCGATCGGTCGCAGAGATGTTCGCCAGATTCTTTTCGGATTGAAGGAAAAAGGCACCACCATCTTTTTCAATTCGCATCTACTTCCTGACGTAAACGAAGTTTGTGACAGGGTCGGCGTTATTAACAAAGGGTCTCGGCAGGCGGAAACTATAAGGACCTGGAAGATTTCTTTCTCGAGTTCATTAGCAAATCAGAGTCTGAATCAGATACGGGGACGGACCCGGTAGCGGATGCGGCAGATGAAAGAGAAGCGGCAAGCTCAAGAAAATCCGAAGAGGAGGCGAAGCCATGACTGCTTCTCACTCAGACAGAGGAAATTTGAGTGTAATCGAACCGGTAGCGGCGATTGCTCTCAATACTTTTCGTGAGACAGTGCGCGATCGTATTATCTACGCACTAATTTTCTTCGCCGCCATTGTCACTGTTTTAGGTATAGTGCTCGGCTCGCTTTCAGTGGGGCAGGACATTCGCATTCTCAAAGACATCGGGTTGGCCGCGATTTCATTTATCGGCGGAATTATCGCTGTTTTCGCCGGCACCAATCTCGTATATAAGGAACTGGAAAGGCGCACGATCTATATTATTTTCTCCAAGCCGGTGAGCGGCTGGCAATTTGTGCTGGGCAAATATATTGGCTTATGCCTGTGCGTTTTTGTAATGGTTGTGGCAATGGGAGCCTTTCTCTCCATAATCGTCACAGCTATTAGCGGAAATTTGGCCGGCGCATCTTTCTTCGACCAGATCAAAGAAATCACACAAGAGTTATCCCTGATCTATCTGGAACTGCTCTTCGTAACTGCGCTGGCTACTTTTTTTTCCACTTTCTCCACACCGGTCTTGAGCGTGCTTTTTACTCTGGCAATATGGCTAGCAGGGCACCTGGGAGAGTCGCTTCTGGAATTGGGCAAACTGACTCAAAACCAGCTTGTCGCTCAGATTCTCAGCATCATTTTTTACTGCCTGCCTGATTTTGCGGGATTAACAAGAATTCGCGGGCATCTCTTATATGGGACTGCTCCAGGTACCGAGGTGCTCACGTACCTCGTCACTTATGTTCTTGCTTATGTCCTCATGCTGCTGGTTTTAGCGGCTATAGTTACAGAAAGAAAAGAATTTACATGACCGCATCCATCTCGGAATCACCTGCTGCGCTTTATTCACTCACATTTATCGTGGGTGCATGCGTGGGCAGCTTTTTGAATGTGCTGGCGATCAGGCTTTTGGCGGAAAAGAGCGTGCTTAGTCCGGCTTCCCATTGCCTTGATTGCGATCATAAATTGGGCGCCTTCGAGTTGATTCCAGTCGCTTCGTATTTTTTGCTGGGCGGAAAGTGCAAGCACTGCAGAAAGAGAATTTCCTGGCAATATCCCGTCGTTGAATTATTCACCGCCCTCTGGTTCATGCTTGTGGTCTGGAAGTTCGGGTTAACCCCTGAAGGGTTCGGCATGCTTTATTTCTCGTCTGTGCTCATTGCCGTGACAGTGACCGACTTTCGGGAGAAGTTGATACCGCACGAGATTACCTATCCGTCGATCCTGTTTGGGATTTTGTTTAGCGGACTGGTTAGAAACGATCTAATCGGCACCATGGCCGGTATCGGGGGCAGCTACATTCTATTTGACTTTATCGCATTCTATGGACTAAAACTATATCCTTACCTTCATCCTGAAGTTAAAGAAGCTCAAGATGCGCAAGCCATTGATGACGATGAAGACACAGTCATAGACAGTGCTTTGGGAGTTGGCCCGGAGCCTCAGATGGAAGAATTTGAAGTCATGGGAGGCGGAGACGCTGTGCTTGCCGCTCTGGTGTCGGCATGGCTGGGCTGGGAGCGTCTGGTAATAACTGTCATGCTTGGTTTTATATTTGGTGCCGCCCTGGGTGGAATGTATTTATTCGGCGAAATGAAAAAGGCAGGCATTCTCGGACATTGCATAAAGCGCGGTTTAATTGGCTTTGCCATTTTCTCGGCAATCGGAGCAGCGATGTTTCTGGGTCTGGCACATATGTCAAACCAGTCTCCCTGGCAGGCTCAATGGTTCGTGGCAATCGGCATATTCGCCTTCTCGGGCGGATTTGTCGGATTTATCTGGGCGGGCAAGCGGGTTTCTCGGCCATTTCCCTTTGGCCCAGCTCTGGCTCTGGCTGCGGCAGTATCGATGTTTTTCGACCCCCATTCGATTTTCCCCAGCGAATCTATCTAGCGCATTATTCTAATGCTCTATTCTGGCGCTCTAATTTAGCGCTCTATTGTTAAACCCCTCGGACATTAGCAAATTTGGACTAAACTTGAAATTGGACAGGCCTGGAAGCAACTCCCCAGAGGAATGAAATCTTGTTCGGCTTCGGAAAACGCAAAGGACCCATCCTAGGGCTGGATATAAACAGTGACAGCATTACTTTGCTGCAGCTGGAAAAGACGCGCTCAGGCATTGAAGTGGCCCGTTTTGCCTGCCAACCGACACCAGCCAATTCAGTACGTGAAGGTCTGGTCGCCGAGCCGGAGCTGGTTGGCGAAGTAGTAATTGATTTGATGAATGAAGCCGGTCTGCTTCCTTCCGGGCAAACACCTGTTTTGAATGTGGTAGTGCCGGCGCAGGCTGTAGTTATACGCCTGATGCCTGTGCCTGTCGGAATGCCCGAAGACGAATTAGCCGACGTCGTCACACAGGAAGCCACAAACCATGTGCCTTTCCCTATAGCAGACGCCAACCTCGATTGGGCTGTGATGCCGGCAACGGAACGCACTGATTTCGATGGAGTCAGAAGAGTTGATGTCATTCTTGCTGCCATTCAAAGAAGCATAGTCGAATCCTATTGGCGCATGGCAGATGCAGCGGGAGCCCGGCTGGGAAGAGTAGAAGTCTCGTCTCTGGCAGTCATTCGCAGCATGGCCCTTTCCGGCTATCTAGGATCGTCCGGGCATCTCTCCATGATTGTGAATATGCGGCAAGACGCCACTGATATCAATATAGTACGAAGCTGCATGCCGCTTTTCGGACGCTCCGTGATGCTGGGTGTGGAGACAATGACTGAAGCCGTTGCACGCAGCCTGGACATGCCTTTCGACCAAGCACTCGACATGCTTCCGGAAATCTCATTATTTTCACCGGCTCCGAGTGATCCGCGCATGGGGCACGCAGCACAAGTGGCTCGCACCATATTCAGTGACATAGCAGACGAGCTTGCCAAATCACTTGAATTTTATCGCTCACAAGTGGGCGATGTAAAAATGGACCAAATAGTGCTTGCCGGGCCTGGCTGCATGGTGCCTGGTCTCGATCAGTTCTTCTTCAATAAATTGAATGTTCGCAGCGTGATTAGCGATCCGATGCGCGACATCAAACATGACGAAACAGAAATTGTCGATCGTATGCGCCCCATTCTTGCCGCACTAGTTGGTTCGGCCATAGAGCCGAGCTGGAATCCAGCCTATACAGTCGATCTTGACTTAAATAAAGAAGGGCGTGTCCCCCTTCTCTTTGACGAGCGCGCCACTCAAACAATGACCAAGGATCTTTCCATCGGTCCTCCCGCCTGGCAAAAACCAGCTCTCATTTTCGGAACTTCCCTATTGATGATATTTCTGGCCGCCTATGGTGCAATGCGATTCATTGATCTGCCACAAAAAGATACCGAAATTGAAACTCTTTCAAACCAGATTATGATCGGCAATCAGCAATTGAAAGCATTGACCTCAGAGCGTCAGGAAAACACAGTTCTCTCCGCGCGCAAACGCGTACTAGATGCTCTTCTAAAAAAGCATAATCGCTGGTCCTCACTGCTTTCCGAATTGACCATCGACACTCCACGAGGAGTGCAAATCGATCGCATTATGCTGCGCGGCAAAGACATGAAGGTAGAGGGCATTGCCATTGATTTTAACAGTGTGTCCAATCTAGCCATCAATATGGGTGGATCTCTCTTCTTGAAAGACTCGCAAGTAGATTGGATTACGCGTGAAGAAAAAACTCCCGAAGTTTTAGTCTTTTCCATTTCGGCAAAACTTTCTGACGCCAATGCGGCAGGAACACAAAAATCGAATGAAGCGTCAAAACAATTCGAGCCGATAAAGACCGGCAATTCTCTCGGTGGCGCAGAACCACGAAAGCTGGCAGAAAACCTGTGGGTACAAGAGGAAAACCTGAGGGGGCATGGCGATGCTCACTAAGTATCAATACGGCGCTCTAGCAGTTGTTTACGGGCTTGCGGCCATCGTTTTCGCCATGCTTGTCTATCCTTGTATAACTGAAGAATCGGCTAAATTAGTTGATCTCACACAACATCGGCAACAAAAAGAGCAGCTCGATATTAAACTAAAAGACAAACAGCGTATCAGGCGAGAAAGAGACGCACTTGTTTCGGACATTGCATCATTGCGCAACGCGGTTCCGAAAGCGGCGAATCTCGATCTGCTTTTGATCGATCTGGAAAAACTTGCCACTCAGGCGAATGTAGATATGATCGGCGTTGAAACTCCGGGCGCAGAAGACCTGAAGGCCTCTCAAAAGGAAATGGGCGAGCTGCTAGAAGATATTAAGGGAAAACCACAGAGGTCCGGTACCACGGCGGCAAAACCAACACCTGTTGCAGCAAAACCTGCAGACGTGGGCAGCGAATTGGGTCTCAAACAAATTGACAGAGAAGTGTACATAACTGGAAGTTATGCCTCGATGGTGCAATTCATCCGCAATATCGAAGCATATGAGCGTGTGATGGGAGTCTCTCATGTCGTGATTGCACTTCCTAAGAAAGAAGCAAAAGGCGATACAGACAAAGCTTCAGAGCGAGCAAAGAAGCTCAAATTGAATCAACCCGTGATGTGCTTCCTCCTTTCGGTTTATTATTTACCTTAGATGATACTTCGTTTGATACTGCTTATTACACTTGGTGTGCTCCTAATTGGAGGGGCATTCTTGTGGATCGATCGCATCAATGACGAAACGAGAATGGCCGAAGAACTGAATAATGTGCTGCCACCCAAACGAATCGTCAAAAAGCCTCAAGACGTTGCAGTAGAAAACAACAACCCATCTACTGTCACGGCAAAAGCTCCGACCGAAAACTCCTCTAAGCAGTCCGCAGCCGGCGTGGACGGCTCAACAAAGTCAGCGATCGATCCTGGATTCATAGGCTCACACATAGCAAAACTTCAAAACACAATAAAAGAAATCCCTAATCAGCTCTTGTCCAGGGAGAGAGGGGGCAACGCAGAGAATGTCGATGCAGACGACCAGACGGCGTCCAGGCTTGCTCTCAACCAACAATCAGTCTACGCCTTGCCTGCTCTAACGCGCGAACAGGCCGCTTTTATAGCAAGAGCGAGCGCAGGCAAGACCGATCCTCTTTCTCCTGTCTCCGGGTTCAAACAATTCCCCGCATTTTCGGCAAGCAAGAACAGCATAGCTGCTGACGACAAACTGCCGACAGACAAGAAGGACACGATCCCACCGCCGCCAACAGGCTCGATTCCCCCGCCGCCTCCTCCGATCCTTACCGGACCACAAGGAGATTCTCTGCCCCTGACTGAATTACCAACACCGCCAGAAAGACCGTCAATAGCTAAGCACCTCAAGCTGGTAGGCATTCTAGGTGACAGAGCATTCATGACTGTCACCGATGCATACGTGAGAAAGTCCAATCACCTGCCAAAAACTCTATCCGTTTCTGCAGGCGATCGAGTCGAGTTTCTTAACGTAATTGCAGTTACAGACAGTGCAGTCACTTTGGAAGAAGACGGGCAGAGGCTGGTAAAACACCTACCCCTGCTTCGCTAAAATTTTCCGGGATGATAGACTAGGCGAAGCGGATGCCTCGATCCTGGCAAATTAGTCCAGACCATATCCCTGAAAGCAAGTATTCGACTTGCGTTAACTATGCCGAAATTCGACAGAAGGAGAGTCGCAGAGGAGGCGGCTCGCTTTATTGTGGAAGGATCAGAAGCTGAATACTTGCACGCCAAAGAGCGTGCCATTTCGATGCTTGGTCTTTCCAGTCGCAATCATCTTCCATCCAATAGAAAAATCAAAGACTGCATCGCACAATTGACTGCCTGCCAGTTGGGCGAAGAAGAAGTCAAACGTCGCGTCAGAGAAATGCGAGAAATCGCCTTTGAGATCATGCAAGTGATTGATGATGCAGATCCTTTTTTGATCGGCAGTACATTAACGGGTCAAATTCGCAACAGCTCAGACATTGATTTGCATGCCTACAGTGACGACTATACCTGCTTGAAGAGCCAGCTTATAGACTGGGGATACGAAGAAGTGGACGAAGAAGTCGTAGACAATCGCAAAGGGCGCTTCGTCCATTTGCGATGGTACGAACATGATTATCCCGTTGAAATTACAGTTTATCCGTGGAGTTGGAGAGACGTGACACTATTTTCTTCAGTCACGGGAAAACCGATGAAACGAGCAGATCTTGTCGCCGTCAAAGTATTGCTTAAGCTGCCGACATAAACACATGCTCTGGCGTCACGTAATCGAGAAGATCTTTGCGGCGAATTTTACGCCTCTGCCAGCACGCATTCAATATTCGACCTCGCTCCCACTTGCCTCTATTTAGAAAGCAGACAAATGCAGCCAGATAAAGCTGCAAGTACTTTCTGCTGATACCTTGAAACTTCGCCTTCACAAAATTCTTGAAGGCCGAAATCATCAACTGAAGCTCGGGGGGAAGATCATCAACATCGTTTACTTTTTTCGACTTCGTGATACGCACATATCGATCACCAACCAGTCGTTGAACGGCGCCAGATAATTCGAGCAGCATAAGGAACGCCGACATATCCTTAGATGGCATATTTGTCTTCGCGCACAGGATATCGAAGTGGACTGGCTTTGCCTTTGCAGAAAGGACTTCCAATATCGAAATCTGCTCCTCTGTGAAATCGTCCAGGCTCTCTTTATCAACTGCATCCAAACAATCCTTTTCAATTTCCGCCTGCTCAGCCCTGGGATGCTTCCCAGCCGGCGTCACGCGCGTGCGTCGAAAGACGATTTCCTGGAAAAATGCCGACTCAACAGGAGTCAGTCCATCCAAAATTTGCTCCAAAATAACCATGTTCAACTTGCGACAAATCTCCCAGCAGGATGAGTACGATGCGCCCGAAAGCCGCTCAAGATCGGTAGCATTAGGCGTTAGACCCTCCTCATATAACCAAATCGCACCACGCCATGTGATCGGGTCTCTAATGCCATCGAAAAAAGTACCTGCAGTCACCCAGACAAGCTGCCTACACTTTGGACATTTGTAGTTTCTCTCACCATAGGTACCTTCAGGCTGAAGCTCAAAACAACAAGGGGATCTCAATTTCCCATCCAATTCCGCCATTTCTTGCAAACTCGCTACACAAGCTTGAGAAGTAGGCAATTCATCGCTAAATGCAGCCCAAGAGGCGCACAGAAGCGCTTCTTCATCTGATGGCTTTCGAGCCCTTCTTGCTGACAACATAGCGCTCGCCTCCTAGTATCTAAAACGAGTCGAGCGACCAAAAAGTTCAATTTTTCCCTAAAATTTTTGGACAGAATTACCATTCCGGTTTAAATTCCAACCGATATCGGTTGGAATTTAAACCGGAACTGTCAATCGCAAAAAAATCGAAAACGCCGGATTCGAGTGTCAGGCTCAGGATTTTCGCGCTACAAATTCGCGGACGTGAGCTTATTCAGTATTGATAGGAACACCCGATTTGAGCCAGATCTGAACCTTTCTTAGTGCCTGGAATCAATACATCCTCATTTGCCCGACCCGCCTCATGGTCGCATGAGATGTAGATAAAATGCTACCCATCCAAAATTGTATTTGAATCCCTCAAGGCTTTTTCAGCAACGACGGACAATTTCTGCATTTCCACACCTTGTGCATTTCAATTCACAAAGCTTGATTCGTACGAATTGTATGTTCACCCAAAAGTATCCCATCTCTCGAACCAAAACCAAGATGCTGCAAGCATTACGAGTCTTATCCGTCCATCCTCTTTTAACCCCTTTGTTTGATAATCACCTGAGAGAAATCACTCTTTCTGGTAATAGGCGAGCCGGCATACCGTAAGTTATTTTGGCCACAGGGGGAAATCGCGTGATGTTAACTCCCGGGGCAAGAGTACTGCGATCCACGCGAGCAAGCAATAAAACATGGGCAATTTACTACAAGAGCCGGACGCTCAGAAAGATCTTGGCGTTGTCGTCGACTATATTGTCAAAATCAATAAACTGATTTGCCAGGCAGCTCAAAAGTCAAATGCTTTCACTTTCAGCGATTGTCCACAAAGCGATCTCTTGCTGTCTCCTTGTTGCGCACACACGATCGTTGATGCAAATGCACTCGAGGAAAACAGCTGCTTGTCTGACAGCGACATAGATCTCCTCATGCTCATTGGTGAAGGTTTGAGCCGGCAGCAAATCAGCTCCGAACTGGGAGTGGACACAAGTCAAATCAGCAAGTGGCGCGACGAAATCGTGCGAAAAGCCAGGATTTCCTGTACGTAATCTACAAAAAGTCTAGCGCGGCGCAACATTTCCTTGATCTTCAGGAGCAGGGAGCGCTCTTTCCGGCGCCAATTTCTGGAATGCCCAAATGAAACCCACCATCATAATGAAATCTGCTATTCCAAAGGGTTTCCACATATCAGGCAGGTTGCCGGATAGAAATGTGTGCATCCCTGCAACCGAACAATAAGATGCTTTCAGCAATATTCCGTAAGGTATCAAATTTCTGTTTGCTTTTGGATTCTCGGCAATTTGATAGAACATGATTCCGAAAAGAATCAAAAGCATGGCAGGAAAATGAATGTATCCCCAGTGATTAGGCGGATCTACAGCAAAGACTCTGAAGAACCACGGAGCAAAGGAAAGAAATACAGCTCCCAGGACTAGATCGTACGCCGAACTAAAATAGAAGAGCGCCGATATAGCTTTTAGGTCCTTACCGGTCATATTGCCTCTCTTTGTGCTCGCCTCCGGCAAATTATATTATCCTTCCATTGACGCATAAATCCTTCCCGGCGATGTCTCATCATGTAGTCGCCGTAGAGCTCTACGCCCAGGTTGCGGAAACCGGCTGCCAGGTCTTCTTGGGACATATTGGTGGGTCTGAAGTTGACGTCAAAGAGTGTGCATTTACTCCAGGCTCTCGGTTCGATCAAGCGGTCTTCTGCCAACAGCCTTCGGTAATAAGGCGTGCCCGGAAAAGCTGTAGGCACGGTAATCTGCACGTCAAAAGGCGTAGCCTCTTTGACAAATTCCAGAATCGCCTCGAAGATTCCTGCGCCCTGTCCATCCAATCCGACCATGAAGCAAGCAATGACACGAATGCCATGAGCCTGGATCTTCTGAATCGCATGTTTGTACTTCTTCCAGCGCCTCGCTTTCCAGTTGGAATTGAGCTCGAGCCCATGCAGTCCTTCCTCGATAGGACTTTCAAATCCAATAAGCACTTGCTTGCAACCAGCCAGCTTCATAGCTTCGAGCAATTCGGGATCGTCAGCCACAGAGACATCGGTTTCAGCAAACCAGCGCACTTGTTCTTCTGCCAACTCCGGCAAAAGCGTTTTCCAATAGCGCCTGTCCACAAAGGTGTTATCGTCTACAAACTCAATGAAAGGTCTGGGGAAAAGCGACTTCAATTGATGTATCTCAGCAAGCACAAGCTCTTTCGGCTTCTGCTTATAGCGGCGCGTGTATAAGACGGAGCTGGCGCAAAACTCGCAACGCATTGGACACCCTCTGCTCGTCTGTAGCGTGACACGATTGTATTTGGCCGGGTCCAGCAATCCATATGCAGGTAGGGGGGCTTCGGCAAGATTGAAATTTCCGAACATGCTGCCATAGGTCTCTTTCAATTCTCCGCGTGCACAATCTTCAAGCATCGACGCCCAGTAAAGCTCACCTTCGCCTATCATCACGCTGTCGGCGTGCGTCAAGGCCTCCTCAGTTTCAGAAGAGACATGATTGCCGCCCATCACAACTTTGGTCCCAGCCTCTCGCAACCGGTCTGCCAGTTGGTAAGCCTCCTCGATCTGAGCGCTAAAACAGGATATCGCAGCCAGATCAAACCCTTCCGGTAGTCGCTCCAACTGGTTAATGTCTGGCACTTCAATATATGTTTGCTCATGCTCTTGAGGTGTCAGCGCTCCCAGGGTCAGAAGTCCCAGGCTGGGAAGAGAGGCTATTGCCCGGCTGCGTTCCACAAAGCCGGGCAAATTCAGGCCAAGACGCAAGAGTTCTTTGTCGTTGGCTCTAATTCCATTCATCGATATAAGCGCAATTTTCAAACCTTTGGTCCTTGAAAGATGGCAAGCAAAAGCGTCGATGCGCCAATGATAAGGCTGAGCACGGGTATGAAAAACAGGTTGCGCAACACTTTCTTAACTGATGCTCCATAGCAGATTGTTGGCATGGCAATCTGCGCAACGATGAACAAGATAGACGATGTTTGGATCAGAGCTCCCTGCAAATTCAGGTGCCCAACTGTAAAGGCGAAGGCCAAATTGACGAAAGCAATGCCGAAAAACGACACGTGACCCAGACGCATAAGACGCCGTGGCCAGCTGGCATAACCGCCCAGCCATTCTTCATCGTGGAAAAACAGCCCCGGGATGACGCCGGCAAAAAAACCGACAAGAATGGCAATCCAGGCGGCAATTATATTGGCTTTCTCCATGAGTCTCCGGTCAGAGGACACTTCCAGGTTAGACTTGTGAAACTGCGCCAGTCGCACGCACGTCCAACTAGTTGCACTTTAACCCACATTCAATTGAATGATCACTACAGCCAACAGTCAATCAACTGCTTGCCTGGCAGGCTTAACACCTATTGGCAAGCGCGGGCTGCTATCATTTCTTTGCGTGAAACCTGGCTTTCCCGTTTGCAATGAGAGTTCGACACTGCCGCTGCAAGATCCAAAGCCATTTGTGAATTGAAAATGCCAAACTGCGAACCGACCTCTAAATCCGACCTTTCATCCAGTGAGCTGACCAGATACAGCCGCCACCTTTTGCTTGAGGAAGTCGGTAAAGAAGGTCAGGTGCGTTTGAAACAGTCGCGCGCGCTGGTGATTGGCATGGGCGGGCTGGGTTCTCCTATAAGTCTATATTTGGCTGCAGCAGGAGTTGGCACAATTGGCATTGTCGATTTTGATGCGGTTGAATTGTCGAATCTGCAGCGGCAGATTTTGCACTCGACCGAAAATGTCGGCAAAAAGAAAACGCAATCGGCGAAAGCGCGATTGCTCGAAGTCAATCCCGAGACAAACATAATCGTGCATGAAGAGCGCATCTCAGTGGAAAATGCGCTTTCACTGCTTGGCGATTACGACGTCATAATCGACGGCACCGATAATTTTCAAACTCGCTATCTCGTCAACGATGCCTGCGTCTTAGGCAAAAAACCGCTTGTGTATGGATCTATTTTCCGATTCGAAGGACAAGCAACCGTTTTCTCGCCGCCTGAGGGTCCTTGTTACCGCTGCATTTATCCTCACCCTCCCGAGTCAGGCGCTGTTCCAAATTGCGCAGAGGGTGGGGTTTTAGGCGTTCTTGCCGGTGTGATCGGTTCAATTCAAGCTGCGGAAGCAATTAAATTGATACTGGGCAAAGGTCAGAGCCTGCTGGGGCGTTTACTTTTGTATGACGCTCTGGAAGCGAATTTCGACACTCTCAATTTGAAACGCAATCCCAATTGTCCGCTCTGCGGAAAACAGCCAACCATAACATCTTTGCAAGAAACCAATCTCATTTGCGCGGCAGAAGTCGAATCAAGTAGGGGCGATGCCATGCATCGCCCGTCTCAAAATCTTGCCTCGCAAACCGATGAGAAACAGCAAACCGAAATTTCGGCAACTGAGTTGAGCGACCTCGTAAAAGCAGGTAAGAGACCGTTTCTCCTCGATGTTCGAAGCTTTGAAGAAACCAAAATCTGCAATCTGGACAATTCAGTCTTGATACCACTGCCCGAACTGGAAAAGCGACTTGGTGAACTCGACAAGAACGAGGACATCGTAGTTTACTGCCACGCTGGCGTCAGAAGCCATCATGCCGCTCATCTCATGCGCCGCAACGGATTTCAAAAAGTGCGCAACCTGAGCGGAGGGATCACAGCATGGGCGCTCGATGTCGATCGCTCAATGCCGCGATACTAACCTTGCAAGCGAGGTAATTTGTGGATATCAACAGACTGAAGCGAATGACGATCGGGCCAATCGCGCTCCTGTTCATCGCTCTCATATGCGCCTGGAACTACAAACCGGACCCCAGGTATCTGCCACCCCTCCACCTGCAAGATTTAAAAACTGGAGATACAACCGTGACTCTTTCTGAGCGCGGACGGTATGCCGTTTACTACGCATTTCCTCTCGACGTCAATATTGCCAGCAATCCTTTCTACGTCGAAGACTCGATGGACAAGTCGCCCGCGATTGCTGAAACAATCAAAGCTGTGGATGCGACAAAAGTCGAAGTGAAGGACACCGGCGGCAGTCCGATCATGTTAGGAAAAACCACCGGGCGCTTGCTGTACAAAGCGGGAGAGCCACGCGCGTGGATGGCTGGTCGTCCATTGGTCTCGTTCACAAACCTGCGCCCGGCAAGGTTTCAAATCCGCATAGAAGAAAACAAAGATCTCAAATCAGAAAAAGGGAAATTCTTGGTC
Source organism: Obscuribacteraceae bacterium (SeqCode) (assembly GCA_044228145.1). Taxonomy (GTDB): domain Bacteria; phylum Cyanobacteriota; class Vampirovibrionia; order Obscuribacterales; family Obscuribacteraceae; genus QKMZ01. Next base: position 2,756 of record JBGAVL010000080.1, on the reverse strand, counting down.
GGTTCACTAACAAGACCAGATACAACAAACGGTTTCCAGTTTTTACTCTCGACATTTGCAATCCCAGCCGGGATGCTTGTCTATCTGTGGGCACTTCTGGCCGCTACACCCTGGGGATTTCTTGCAGATAAGTATAAAAAAGACTGCGACTTTTCCAAGTTGAAACAAGCAGGTGCAGACGCAACAGTTGGGCGAGTCAGGATGGCGATGATACCAACGCAAAAAATGCTCTTTCTCGAAACCGCGGAAGGCATCCACTTAGCACTCTCAGGACTGGCTCGCCATCTGGGATTTGTTCCCATACTCATTCCTTGGGATAAATTCTCCGACGCAGTCCTCAAGGACGAATTTCTGGATTTGAAAGTCTCACAACCTAAGACTACAATCTCGATGCGTGCAAATTTGCTGGTCGAGGCAGAGAAAAACATTCAATCCTTACACAGCTCAGAAAACACAACAGCAGAGTCATCGAATGCGGCGGCATCGACCGGCGTTGAAGCCGCGCAATCAGCGGAAGCAACCTCGTCTGCAGGAGCTGAAACAACCAATCAGGAATCAAAAGTACTTCAACCGGCGGAGCCGCTGCCACGAGCACAGCGTGCTGGTTTGGGAATCGGTTTGATCATGATGGGTTTGCTCCTGGCAAAATTCTTCATCTATGACACACTCCAGATGGCACACGCAAAGATGGCGAAAGTAACCGTTATCGACGGCATTGTTTGCTTCGCTCCATTCTCAATGGTGGTCGGAGTGATCATCTTGATCCACACATTGATGAACAAGACACCGCAGACGACACCACAAGCCAGTAAGAGTTCTCTCTACTGGCAAATGGTCGGCCTGGCAATTGCTCTGCCAATACTGGCATTCTACATCTGGTTCAGGTTCGAACTATCGCGATTGGGTTATCCATTCTTCGGCCGCTAATGCAATTGCTGACCTAAATTCAGTTTCGCTAGCCGATGTTGAGTATAACCACTGTATTATCGTCGACCATTTGTAAATACTGGTGAATGAGTTTGATAGCGTCCATCATTGCTTTTCCTCTTTCAGGAAAGTCTTCTTCTTTGTCAATTATCGCCTGAGTTGCCATAGTTTCTTTGAACTTTTCCTTGCTGAGCTTCGTTTCGAGTTTCTTGAAATGCTCATCGCGTTTTCTTTTGTACTCTTTCGAAAAAGTGTTCCGAAGCTCGACCTCGGAGAAATTTGATGGATTCAATTTATCCAGGTACTGATCTTTTAGATCTTTATCAATAACAAACCATTCAAATTCGCCAGTTCTTTCGCATACAGAACGCTGCATCAAATCAATCTTTCTGGTTGTTTTCAAAAGATCCAAGACGTCATAAAGAATCATCCCAGACCATTGCAGAGTGAATGGTTGTTTGCCATTATCGTGAATATAATCCCAGACAGTCTTATAGTGATCTTGCACTTTCTGAAACTGCTGGCCTTTCATTTCCTCCGGAGTGACAAGGCGAGCTTCATAGTGCACATTACTGTCGACAGGAGGGATCTGAGACTTTGGCACAAGATGTGCAATCTCACAGAATTTCTCAAACTTGCTCTTCGGCAGTGCATAGAACGATTCCATCTGGCTAGCAGCAGACGGAATAACGCTGGCAATTGATGCAAGCAGCAAAAGGTTGGCGAAAACGAGCCACTTCCTTAGTTTCACTGAATGCATAGAAACCTCATCTAGCCAATGTTAATTAGAAGTACCGTGTCGTCGTCAACACGTTCTAGGTACTGATGCATGTACTTGATTCCGTCCAGCATAGCTTCGCCCCGCTCTGGAAATTCCTCGATCGGTGGAGGTCCGGAAAGCATCTCCTTTACTCGCTTCTTGCCCAAAATCTTCTCAGCCTCCTTAATCATTTCGGGCGTCATCTTTTTTTCAAATTCCACCATTGCGTCTCTTTGCCGCTGCTTAAGACTCTGCTCAAAAGTAGTCTTCAACTCAGTCTCGTTAAAGTTAGCGGGATTCAATTTTTTCAAGTATTTATCTTTGAGCCTTTTGTCGAGGATGTACCAACTGAAAGTCCCATCTTCTTCAGCCAATTGGTTCTCCATCAGGCATATCTTCTTCTCCTCCAGAAGGTAGCCGAGAACGTCACCAAGTATCGCCCCCGACCAATTGAACTTGAATGGTTGTTTTCCGTTTTTATGAACGAAATCCCAAACCTTCTTATAGTGACTCTGCGTCTTGCGATACTCAGGAGTTTGCATTTCCTCTTGAGTGACGATACGCAGCGTCACAGCAGGACGCGGATGCCCTTCACCCTCCATTTCCTTTTCGCGTTCCATCTGCTCTTTGACGGTCATGAATCGCTTTGGTTTTAGACGTGCTAATTTGCAGAACTCATCGCACTTATCCTTCGCGATGAGAAATACTGATTCGTGAATTGACACACTAACCTCCCGAAAGAGCGCAGATGATATGCACTTCGTCGGCAGAATACAGAGGCGCTCTGACTGTGTCGACAGTTTCTTTATTGACGAAAATCTTGATGTGCTGACGCATACGGCTCTGCTCATCAATCATGCGAAACTTGATTCCGGGAAACTGTTTGTCGAGATGATTGAGCATTTCATCCACGCTGGCGCCGTCGGCATCTACCTTGGACGCACCCTTTGTATAAGATCTCAGAGGGCTGGGAATGTGAACGAGCATGTTTTTTTCCTTTTCACAAGAAAGATGATCGATTCAGAGTTGACACACATACAAAAGTATGTACAATGGAGATATAGGAATA
>JBGAVL010000007.1:28721-44681 GCA_044228145.1 Obscuribacteraceae bacterium (SeqCode) | reverse complement strand
CCACTGCAGGCGCACAATTTTGGTCTGGTTGCCACTCCATATGGCTTGCTTGAACACATAGACACCGCACCTCAAGCAAATCGTTGTGCAAAGGGTTCTACAATAGACTTCCTGCACAAGCGCTGCCAGCAGATCAAGCCGTCTGTGACAAGGGACGAAGTAGTTAGTGCTCTCCGCACCGCCAATCTGCCCCTCAATGCAACTCTCTATCTTTACGTTAAAGATGGCGCACTGGTCATGAGCGATCAGAGACCGCCGGCATTGATAGCCGGAACTGCTCCTGACGGCTTGGGAGGCACGCCACCGACGATGAATTGCGGCACCCCATACAATGTGATCGGCAACCTGGTCAATACCAGCCCAAATGACATTGAGATGCTGCCCAACGTTTCTCTCGATTTCTTCCACAACGATAAAAATCGTGCCACCAAAATCGCTGAGCATGGTGTGACTGACAGAAAGGAAAACAGCTTCAGCGATCTGCCTGTCGTCAGCCGATTCCACAAAAATGTTTTAGGCCCATCTGCTTCACGTCCAATATCTGCAGCTGATGTTCCGCCATACATGACCGACCGTGATCCGACAACAGACGGCTATTTTCCAGGCTGGTCGTTCCACCAGGCAGAACCGGCGACCTGCACGGACAGCGCCAAATGGATTCCTTCGTCCGGCTACAACAATCTCCTCGGGCAATTGCTTTTTCACAACGAATGCGAAGGCGGCGGTCAATTCTGCCAGCCCAATTAGGCAGAAAGGCAGGCAGGACAACGTCGCAAAACTGGCAGATAAGCTGCCTAGATACGCACTAGCAGTGTAATCACAATCCAGCCAAGCAAGACGATGATTGTAGAGATTATCAAAAGTTCTGAAATCGCGGCTGCTTTCTTTTGATTCTTCAGTCTGGCGCGAGCATCAAATATAAACCACCAGGACAACGAACCTAACAAAGCGAGAGCAAGAACAATAGTTGTGAAATTTTTCCACAACCAAATGTTGGTGAACAGACCTTGTGCCGTTACAAAGAAAAGTGTTTTTCCTTGAAACTGACTCAATACGAGATCGCGTACTTGCAGTCGGCCAGCAGAGTCATTGGCATACTCGCCTCTTTCCAGGTGACACACAAATACAGTGTTGGCACGGTCACCATGCAAAAGTTGTCGCTCTTTATCGGCAACATGCATAAAGACCATGGGCACTACAAAATTCTCTCCTTTCTTTTCTCCGCTGTATCTTGACACCACATTGATACCCCCGGGAACAAATGCAGGCTCGTCATTCCAGCGACCACCGGCTCTCAAGAAGGTACCCACCTCATCCATTGATTTTGCACCGTCAAAAATGTAATCGAGTTGCATAAACTGCGAGAAGTTCTGGTACGAGACTCCCTGCGGTTTGCCGGTGTACGGATTCACGTAAGTCAAGCGTCCAGATGCAATCAATTCCGACTTATTATCAGGATAGCTGCTGTGATTTTTATAGTAGTCATTGAGAGTTGTGGCCACGAACCGGCACGCTTCTGCAAGTTTGAACTCTGGGCTTTCAGCTGCCAGAAATCTCCAATCACCATCAGTCTTGATGCCGTTGTCGACGGGCTCGGCCCAGACACGCTTGCCAAAAAGACTGGTATCGTAGATTCTCAATACCGAATCCAGTGACTCAGTCAATCGAACCACCGGCAATTTGATGATCTGGTTTTCGCATTCTAATTCCGCTTCATTATCATTGAAAAATCGCAGGCGAACAACACCATCGCTTGTCGAAAATGAATTGGCGGCTGTGACGGCACGAGGATCGCGAGCCTGGATCTGAGTAGAATCGTCATGCTTGCTCTCCTGTGCACTTTTCCGCCTTGCCATCTCGCCGGTGATCCACAGTCCACTTCCAACTACCAGAAAGAGAGAGCAAATGATCGATAAGAAAACATCTCCACGCACGCTCAACCGTTTCAGGCGCTGCGGAATTGTTTTTGCGGCTTTCAGAAGCTCTTTAGGATCATGCAGATCGCCTACCACAAACGTATTGACGGATTCGGTCACACGCTTGGGTCTGGAAATGGTTTGATAACTGCCGGTGATGCTCTGGCGCAGATAATTTTCTTCCGGCAGAGCTTTCTGGGCTGACTCTTTGGCAATGTAATACATCGTCTGCGCTTGCTCGCGCTGTCCGGACTTTTCGCAGGCTTTAGCAAGCTTGAAAACAGCTTTGATCGTTTCAACGTCGTCCATGCCAAATTTCTGCTCCAGGGACAGGACCAGTCGGCTATAAACGGAAACAGTTTTGGAATAGTCTTGCAATCCGTAGTAGCATGCGCCCAGTTTTTCCAGCGCATCAATCAAGTCTTCTTGTAAGTGCTCAGCTGTGCCTTTTGCCAACTCGCCCGTTTTTTTCTTCTGGGCTTGTTCCAGGGCGAGAACCAGCTTCTCCAGAGTCTCTGCAGCTTGCTCCAGCGAGCCTTCATCTAAGAGCGCTTCGCTGCATCTTCTCAAAAACTCGAAATTTTCATTGCTCGGCGTCACGTGCAGGCAGTTTCCTTTGAATGTCCGCTGTTTTTATCCGGCAATGTCATTTTACTAGCAAGCCAAGAACGGCGATAGGCATGCGAATTCTACGAAAAACAGCCTCTGTCACTGAAATTCCACTGCTTGACTATATTGTCTTACCTGTTCCACTGCCATCCAAAAACCCTGAAGCTGCCAACAGGCTAGGTTCTTAATATGACAAATTCAAAAACCTCAGGAAGACCGCAAGAGCTAGCAGGAGGCTCCGACAAATTCGCATCGCCGTCAATTTTGAACTTCTATGCACAAACCTACAATTCAATAGAAAGTTGCAATTTGAACTTCGATGTTGACAGGAGCAATCGCCACCTTCCTGCTTGCATCATTGGCGGCAATTGCCCGGAAGAAGGAATTGAGGAGCGTATCACTGGTGACGGGCAAACAATTGTTCGCGACATAGTCAGAAATCGCTTTACAGTTGAATCAGCAGACGGCAGATCGACTTTCTACCAGGACGGCAAGGGCAGCAATGCTTATCGCGCGTGGACAGCTGCAGATGGTCGCATGATTGTAAGAGAGAGAGATAGAGCGCAGATTTTCTTAAGAGGAAGCCATCGTGACGGCTTTGAAAGGCGAGGCTATGAAGTAGATCTTGAAAATAACACCGTCTCAAGAAAAAGCGGCGGCTGGATAGTGAAGCAGCATACGACAAACGACGGTGATCCAACCCCACCGAATCTCGCCGAAGGAGAGTTGCATTTGAATGTGATCGGCGAAGGAGAAGATCGTCAAACAAGCCTTGAATTCGCAGCTGGCGGCAAGTTATATCACGCCAGCAAAGACGGCATTGAAATTGTTGTAGCAGAAGGCAGTTTCAGACTGCTTCTATCACAGGGAATTCTCTATGCTCTGACCCCTATTCCAGCGGAACAAAACTACCCGTCGACAGAACTTCATATCGGCGCGGACGGAATTAGTTACAGGCGCATGCAAATTCCGAAGAACAAAGTAGATGGAGTGATGGCAGAATTGGGTTTAGCCAAAGACGGCGCAGTGACAGTCGATGGACTGTCTGTTTTTTTAGATGCCAACGGCAATGTTGTCGCCCACACGGCAGAAGCGTCCGACCATGAACAATTGTCCATAATTATCAACGCCGATGGTACTCAGTCAGTCACATCCTGTGATGGATACACATCAAGGATTGGTCCGGATGGACGGGTGCTCATCTTTGACCCTGAAGGAAACTGTGAGGCATTCTTCGATCCTTTCACGGGCGTCATCGGCAATGGAAACGTACAGCTGGGCGCTGAATTTAGCTGTGTAGACGGACTCCATGTGAACCTGATGGGAATGGTATTCGAAATGGTGGCTTTGCACCGCTTCGCGCAGGACAGAGCACAAGCCAATGCAGAAGCCGCCAATGCTTTGAAGCAGTCGGAGGCGGATGTTTCATTTGCTAAGAACCACCTGCAAGCAGGCACAGTCGGCAACCATTGCTTTGCCGCTCTCTCTGGCTCGATAAATCAACTGACAGCAGCCCTGGGAGCCTGCCTGGCATCTGGCGCAAGAGAAAACATCGCGGCCATTGTTGCTGCGCTTGGAGAAGTTTATACCCACATGGCTTTAAGTCACTTCAAGTACAACTCTTATCTGGCCGGAAAACGCCTGGGCATTCACGACAGCTATACGCTGGCAAAATTGCAGAAGAACGCCGGAGCGACCTGCGACGTTTACGCCGAAGCCCGCCAATCTGCACCGGCAAGTGCAGCCTGAACAATCCGGACGGCAAATAACACCACCAGCGGTACTATGCCTGTGCTCAGTAAACAGCAGGGCTAGCCGTATCGCTTAGATCAGTAGCGACGCGGCAGCCGGAAGCTTCACTATACATCTGGACGGCAAGTCTCCTTCAGGACGCCAGGGCAAGACTGTCTTGGAACCCACCACCACCAGGTACATAGGCTGCGGGAGTCTGCGTAATGGTTCCGTCCGCAGCGATTGTAATTAATCGTCCGTCGGTTCCTGTCACTGTTATGGCTCCATTGGCAGCAGGCATCAGAGGCTGTTCAACTACTTCCGTGCGACCGCCGGGATAGCTTATCTGATAGCCAGTCACCTGGTTGTTGGGCCCGACCATTTGCAGGGCGGTTATGCCATTGGGAAGAATCACCTTGTCCACCACATTCATTTGATTGAAGTGAACATGGACGCCATTTGGATAAATATCTTCGTGACCACCCTGCTGAAATACTACTGTGGTCTTCAGATCGCTAACTACAATTGAGGCAATCGGGTGCTCTCCTTCAGACTCGAGCCCGAGGGTAAAATTACCGGTTGCAATCGCTTCACGGTCTATTGCATCATCACTGACTGTTCCCAGAAGGTTGCCGTGCTCGTCAAAAACACACCAGTTGCCTGCTGATCCTCTGGTCAGAGAAATGCCGCTGTCGAAGAGATATGCTTCTTCGCCAGTGTTTCGATTACGCACGTGGGTGACGTGTTCGCTTTGATTGTCATTCGGCACCTCAGTAAAGACGTTGCTATCGATACTGGCAGGCGCAAGGTGAATAGCATCGTTATGCAAGGGTGCAAGAGCCGGATCCAGGATCAAAAGCTGTCCGACGGCAATGTTCGAGCCGACAATGTGATTCGCTTCGAAAATGAAGTCAATTTGTCCTTGAAGATTCTCAGTGATATGGCGAGTCAACTCAGGGTCGAGACGCCCCCCGCGCTGTGCCGCATCCAGAATATTCTGGGTTGCCTCGACAGACATGCCCTGGTCCCGGCACCACGTCTCAATGAGATACTGCCTGGCCATGGAATAGACTGTATCTGTCGGACCAAGCGTTCTGGCGCCAATCGGTCCATTCTCAGGAGTTTCATTGGCAAGAAGCACGCTGCGGAAGAATCGCTCAGCGGTAGGTGGCGAGTCAGCTGTTGTATTCAAATAGCCTTGCAGTGCATTCAATGAGTCAAGCTGCATCTGTTCATCTGCCGTCAGTGAAGTTTTTGCCGAAAGAGCATTGATGCGATCGATAACCTTTTGCCTGTCAATCTCACCGGTCCTCAATCCGGTTGCAGGATCAACCAGCATGAACTGGCGCATGAACAATTGGTGCTGATTCAGCCATTCAACAGCAACGTATGTCGAATCAGAAACCACCGTCTGGGCAACGGCATTGTCGCCGATGGTAAAGACCTCGACCGGCTGACCGACAACTACAGCTTCGTCAGAAGTATCGGCCGCAGAATCCGCAGGAATGTCAACGGGAGCTGCAGGGAAGTTGATGCCATTGGCCCTGCCGTAAGCAAGAATGTCGGAAGCCGGCATGGCATCAGGAATGTCGAGGATATCCTCGTTGGTGCTTCTGGCGATGCGATTCCAATTAGCCTGAAGATACAGTGCCGCTGCTCTTTGCTCGGGTGACAGATCCCCGTTCGTAATCATGTCGTTCAAGCGCTCTTTCGTCAGGGTTCCATTTTGAACCATTTCAGCCCAGAGCGAATCCGGCAAATTAGGATTGAGCATGAGAATCAACTCTTGCGAAGTCACTGTTCTGTCAGCACTGCCGCCATTTCCGTAGAATTCGACACCAGTTTCGCTGACGACAAGAAGAGTCTGGCTCTCACTATCATAAAGCGGATGCATGCGCTCAAAATTCTGCACCATATAGAGTGCAACTGCCCGCTGCTCAGGAGTTAACGAAGTGCCGTCAATTGCGGACTGCAGAGCAGCCCGGGAAATAGAACCGTCCTGTGCTGCGATGTTTTGCAGCCAGGAGCTGTCAGCGCTCAGAATTGCAATCATTTGGGTCTGATCCGTCAGTACCATGTTTCCGTCACTATCCAAATTGAGAACACCGTCATTGGTGCGGAACTGGCTGTTGCCCGTCTGCGTGTCGACAATTGCCGTGGTAGTGTCGCCATACTGCATGACCAATCGACCAGCTACGACTGCCGGTGTACCGAGAATGTCTAGCGAATTGCCGGAGCCGGGCACCGAGATTGTCCAGTGATCATTGTCGCCAGCTTGCATGCTATTTCCGGCAGGAATTGAAATGCTGGCGATTCTTCCGTCGACATAGTTGACTGTGGTGATGCCGCTGGTATCCGTAAGCACCACGGTTTGCAGCCTGCCGTCTTGTCTGCTGTAAGTGTAGACGGCACTGCTGCCGTCGGCAGCCGTAAATGTCACACGTCCTTCAGCGTCAACCGTAAGTTGCCCGGACCTCTCCACTGGCTCTCCATCCGGACCTGTGAACCGCCAGACTTCAGGCTGACCGGCCATCGATACTCTCGTCCAGATACCCTGCCCGTCCGGAAGCACCAGCTGCGGAACTTGAACTCCATTCAACTCAATATCATGAAAGCGAGCTACAACTTCAGGCACCGGCACATTCATCCTTCCATCATTGCCAATCAAAGGAGTTGTAACATCATCGGCAGTGTCATTGTTGAAAATGAGCCTTCCCTGCTGATCTAGAGAAAGAGTCAAGTGTTGCGACAGTCTGGTGTCGATTCCGTTGTGTACCCAATGCCAGGCGGTGGCATCGCCTGGCCGGTTCGACTCCAATCGAGAACCATCGGGCAAATCGACAGAACTGATCCGGCCGTCCTGGAAGTAAGTTGTCGTCGTCAGTCCGTTTTGCGTGGACTGCCTTCTTTCGACGACACCATTTTCTGTAAGATAGTAGATTTCAATTTCAGTACCATTGACTCTCGTAATGGTCCTTCCCCGATCGCTTACCTCTATCTCTCCCTGCACAACTTCGCTCATATCGCCATTTCGGTATCTCCAGCTCTTCGGCGGGCCCGCTTGAACCAGCTCGTAATACGAGCCATCCGGTAGAGCCACGCTGGTAGGGCTGCCGTCTGTCAGTCCCAGCAAAACTCCAGTGTCAAAACGCTCTGTAATGCTGCCTGTTTCTTCCGTTCCTGATCCTGATTGAACTACTTCTTCCGGCATGATGCGCTCAAAAAATGGGTGCTCGCCTATTGTGTAGCCGACCGGCTCGCCGTCACCAGGATTTCTGACGATGATAGCAACGTTTTTATTGTCGCTATCGATCTGCGGTGCCTGAGTGAGTTCGATCGGCGGCGGCGAGCCGTCATCGTAAAACCACTGTCCTCCATCGTCTTTGTAGCAACGCCCCCTTGGTGTCGTAACCTCGCTGACCTGCCCATCTGTGTACGAAATTACTACACATCTAGCCAAACTTTCAGGGTTATTGGAATTACCGAAAACCTGCTGCACCATTTGCCCATCGCTGTCGTATGTAATTCGGTGGCGGTTACCATGAACCACGTAGTGACCATCTGAATAATGCTCTTCAAAACCGCCTTCGGTGGCCATAGTCCAGACCAGTTGTCCGTCTGAGTCAGATTGCCAGACATTGCCATACCCAAGAGTAAGTTCGCCATTGGGGTTAACTTGAGGAGTGACACCCACGGCAAGATATTCAGCGGGCTGTCCGTCTACATTGTGACGCCATCTAATTGAGCCGTCTTGTTGGAGTACCGGCTCTAAGGCACTGCCATCCGGAAGATTGACTAGTGTGATTCTCCCCTCACTAAATTGAACGCTCAAATGCCGCCCGTCCGGCGTTGCTGCAGTTTGCTCCAGGGCAGTGATCGCTCCACTCGTCACTTCAATAGTGCTTTTAATCCCGTTATGGTCGGTAAACGACATTTCTCCCGTGTAGTCAGAAAACTGCACGGTTGCCACGTCTGCCTCAGCAGTGATACGCAGGAAATTGGCACCAGGATCAAACGTTTGCATGTTTTGATCTTCGTCATAGAAAAGAATGAAGTTTCCTTGAGCATCCAGTCCACCGCGTGCAATAGCAGGCTCGCCAGGGGTGGCAATAAACGCGCCGGTTGCCAGATCAGTAATGCCCGTTATCACTCTCCAGAATCCGTCGACTTGCATTTGATATTTTGTCGTGCTTCCGGTAACTTCATCAATTACTGTGATTTCACCATCTTCTCTCAGTATCGTTCTTCCATTTCTATGTTGCTCTGAAGAAATCTGGCCACTGTCACTATAAGTGGTGACACTATCTCCCCGGGTAAGTGTCATCAGCATCTCGCCGTTGCTGCGGAAAGTCACGACTCTTTCGCTCGAACCTTCAGCAACGGTGAAGACGGGCACTCCGCTCTCTTCGCTCAGAGTAGCGGGATAGGAAACGCCTGGAGATGGACGATATTCATATTGGTCACCGACTCTGACAAAGGTCTCTCCACCCGGGTTTGTGGTAACCTCCAGCAAATGGCCAGAGCCATCGCGAGTAATGACTCGGGTTCGCTCGCCCTGGCTATCGAGATTGTAGGTCATTGTGAATTCGCTCACATTGCCATTGGCGTCCTGCATAAACTGAATATTAGGGCGATCGAGCGTCGGCATCCCGGTGTCCAGCCCCCAGCGATCATCGTCGGGATTATTATTGCCGTCTTCAAAACGATGCCAGGCCCGGGACTCAGGTGGAATTACACAAGCAACTATTTTCCCGCTCCAATCGCGTGTAATCGAAACGCCTGTGTCCATGGTGGTTGTAATACTGCCGTTGACATGCCAGGTCGAACTCGGACGATCGCCGTTGTAATCGAAAGAGACGTCACCAGTATTTTGATTTACAACCACACTGCGGGCCGAATAATCAGCCTGATCGCTTTCCCAGGTTCCCCAGTTACCGAGCCGATAGTCGACCCACCAGTGCTGTCCGTTAGCCCAGTATTGGTCCATGTTTCCGGAGTTGTCGTAAGCATATCTGGTCAAGGCTGTATTGCCGGAGTTTATTTGTGTGAGACGATTGCTGCTATCGCGATAATAAATTTTTCCGTCCGGATCAAATGTCACAGTCGAATTATCGGGACGCGTAAGTACCACCCCATCCAATGTCATTTCTACAGTGCCTTCAAAAGCGGTTTGCACTCCATCCACGGTCATATTCCAGCTGTTGCCGCCTTGATTGACCAGCGTCACAGCAGGAGGACCGGGCACTCGATATTCAGTAGCGGGCTGGGCAGCTCCACCATTTTGCGCGTTGCTTGTCTCTCTAACGAGCAGTTGGATTCCGCTCGGATAGGTTATTTCAAAACGTCCGTCTTCAGTCAGTCTGGTCACAGAACCATCGGTGCTATTGTGAAATCCTGCACTGCGCATCAGCGTATCGTTGTCTATCTTGCCGTCGACACTTCCGTCTGCGCCATCGAAGTCCCCGAAATGCAGGATCAGGTACTCAGCGAAGATCCTGGCAGCGCCGCTCTCCGTGCTACGCTCGAAATCGCGCAATTCATCGCTTTCCAGGACTCCATCCTGGTTTGCATCAATCACTTGAAAATAGGTCTGGCCATTTCCTGCATCTCGGCCCAAAAAGGCAACACTCAATTGAGGTAAATAAGGCGAAAGCGCTTGCTTGAAGTCAGAAACTTGAGTGGTCGAAAGATTGCTCCACTGTTCGAACACTTCATTGACGGCGGCAGTTGACGAATCCTCAACCTGTTTTTTGCCTACATTGTCTGCAAATTGTCTAACTGTAAAATCTTCACCCACCGTCTCACCCTCCGGACACTAGAAACGAGATGCCGATTGGGCTTTACTACAGAAAGCACATGACTTGCTCTTTAAGAGAGTCTAATTCTTGTTTGAAGGCGTAAGCAGAAATTTCCTTGCGATAGGAAAATTCGCTGCCCACGAATCCTGCCACTTCTTTTTCGCTGCCTGGGGCGAGCCCAAGCGTGCACGCGACATGGCAACACAGCAAGCGATTCAAATCGCCGGGGCTGCATTGAGCGAACAGACCCAGGAGTTCCTTTACGGACAGACCAGCCATTTTTTCTACCACATGCAGTGCAGAAAAGAGTAGTTGCATTACGGATCTGTTGTTGTTGACACCGCCGCTTTCAAGGCCAATCAAAAACAAAGATGCGCAAGTAAGAATTTTTGTGGCGCCATCGATCCTCTCTTGCATCTGCTTTGACTCAATTGTCAGATTGAATCTCTCCGCCAGTGTGCATACCATCATTTTGTGATTGGTTCTTACCGCCATAGCTAAAAAATACGCGCGAAACTCTATCTCTTCCTTAGAGCAAGATCTCAGTTCAGGCAGCTGGAATTTACCACCTTTGCTGGACATCGGCGGACTGGCGGAAGAAACTGGTGCCGCAGCTGCTGATTGTCTTTGACCGACTCTGTAGCCACATTCATTTAGGATGTCGGCAGCCAGAGGTCGAGCTGAAAGTGACGCGGTCATGGGGAATTTTCTCCTGCAGTGTTGAACAAATATGCCAGACAGATATGGAATGTTAGTGACAATGGCGACACTTCGTATTCTTCGCCACAGGTCAAACAGAAGACCGCCGCCCTGCAGCCTGAAAAATTTGATTCGCCCGCCAATTGGCGCCCTAAATAGGTATGAATAGATCCACCCGGTGGGAAAGACACGGCGCTGAAAAGTTGTCACGGATGTTCCACGTGTCCAATTTATTCTTTTCTGACTGCCCAATCGCTTGCAGCGGCAACAAGGGTCTTGGAATGGATAGGAGCACCCGTCATTGAAACGTAAAGGCGACTCGGCAAACATAAAAGCTGTGATTTTACTGGGATTGTTAGTGTGGATACTGGCAGTTTTTTCTTTGCCTGCCTTTTGCCGGCAGGATACTCCTTCGCTTTCCGAGCAACAGCAAGTACATGACCAGCAACCGGAAAATGCACCATCTGCGCTGCACGATACTCAGCCGCGAGCTCCATCCAATACGAATGGGCAGCCGGCAGTGCATCGATCGCGGCCGGCACCGGATAAAACCATCTGGGAATCACACTACCAAAGCGTGGGTTTGACAAAACAGCATCTGGAAAATCTTCCGGGGGCACCAATGGGCAATGTCGGCTGGAACAATATTTACACACAAAACGCGCCGGCATTCCCGCCCAGCCCTTTGACCAACTCGCACTTTGCAGCAGCGGCGATGAATGGGGCGCAAGCGGCACTGTCAATCGGCAGCTCTCCGCAAAATCAAATTGTTTCTGCTGTCGCCAACCTGCAGAACATGATGCAGGGTGCCGCTAATGCCGGTGGCAGCGGCTCTCTCAATGCACTCAAAGAAGCTCTTGCCGTATTGGCAGCCAGCAACATCAATGTCGCCAATGAAGCCTCCGGAAGTCCGGGAGACATCAAGGCACCATTCAGACCGGTGTCTCAGGCAATATGGATGGTTCAACAAATGTTTCACCATGTCTACATGCCTATTGCTGTATTGCTGCTGCTGCCTGGCGCGATGATTCTCAACCTGAAGGTTTTAGCGGCCAAAGGCGCCGGCATGCAAGGCGACGAAGACAGCGCCGCCGGACCATTCTCGGCTATCTTAAGAACGATCATTGCAGTTTTTCTCATACCGGCAACGCAGTTGATCATGAGCTATAGCATCGACATCGGCAATTCGATGACATATGAAACAGCAAAGCAAATTCCACTTGAGGAAATTTTTGCCTGGGCCAGGAGTCAGTATCAAAACGACCAGACACAAGCAGCGGCCGCCGCTGCAGCCCAGGGCGGCGATCCCAGACTGCCGCCGCAACCCTATGCTCATCAGACATTCAAAGCGGTGATGAACCTGATCAACATGTCGCTCGGCTACGGACTTTTGATTCTCATGGCTTTTCAAACAGTGGTCAGCTGTTATCTCTTATTGCTCGGGCCGATTGCCGCTGCCCTTTACGCCTGGCCGGGTGGCGTGGGGCGTCTGTTTCGCACGGTATTCTCCAACTGGGTGGATGCCGTAGTGAATATTTCGCTGTGGCGATTCTGGTGGATTCTTCTTGTTCTTTGCGCCATCACAAGAATTCAATGGCTGAAAGAAATCGGAGAATATGTGCCGAACACCGAATGGGAAGCGTTGATGTTTACTTGCTTTCTGGTAATGATGAGCTATGTGCCTTTCATGCCCTTTGAGCTGAGACCAGGCGAGCTGGTCGACAGACTGCTGGCCAAAGCCAAGGAGTCAACGGGAGGTGGAGGCGGCAGCGGTAACAGCAGCCCAAGCGCCGGACCGCCAAGCCCGGGCATGCCACCGCCTGTGGTACCGGGCATGCCATCATGATTGGCTGACGAACTGCTCTACTCTCAAAAAAATCATCAAAGGGAAATCACAGAATGAACCGCAAGAATGCATTACAAGTCCTCACTGTCGCAGCCGCACTTCTGATATCGGCTGCCATTGAGACATCGCCTGCATTCTGCCAGACGACATTTGAAGGCACCGATCCGCAAACCGGTCTAAACACTCAACAACAAACCTGGGAAAGAGACTCCAGAATTCAAGAATTGAAAGCGCAGATGGATTTACTTTTGGCCAATACCAATCCGGCTGACAATGCGACGATTTATCGAATCATGACCGGAATGTTCGAGTACCTTGTCGCCAGAATGAACGAGCCGGCCACCACTGCCCCGGCTGCCAATGCCGCCGGGCAGGCTCAAGCGAATGCCGCCGGAAACGCCGCAGGAGACGTTGCCAGAGATCAGGCAATTGCTGCAATTGACTATGCTTCCAGATTCCTGAAAAACTTCACCAGTGAAAAAGGCAACAAATGGAATACCTTGCGCGACAACATTTTCGTGCCTATAGCGCTGCTCCTGATACTTCCCGGTGCAGTGCTCACGCAAATGAAGTCGATAATCTCTCAAGGCTCTCCAGTCATTGCTCAAACCAGTCCCTTCGAAGGAATTCAGCGGTCGCTTGTAGCCATATTTCTGATTCCCGGCTCGTATCTGGTCGTCAATTACAGCATAGATTTCGCCAATAGCATTCAGTACACAATCGCCACTGAATACAATCGCCTGTTTGGCTCCAACATGTACAAGGACGCAATTTGCGCCGAAATACGTGCGTTCGGTGTCAGATACATTTCCGAGAACGACGGCTCACTGCAAACACCACCGCCTGATCTCTCCGCATCGAGCAACGGAGAATTCTCAGCTGCCGAAGGAAGGCTCTGGGGCAAACTGGTGGATCCCTGCTCGGGACTGCGACGAGTTCCTGCAAACAGGGACGACGCCAGCATGCCGGCCAGCTCGATTGCGGCAAGACTGATGATGAACGCCAGCAATGCCGGAATAAACACCACCTGGGCCATTTTATGCGCGTTTCAAATGGCCTTTTTCTATTATTTGTATTTTGTCGGTCCAATCATGGCCGCACTTTGGGTCTGGCCGATGAAGCAGTTGAGAGACGCTTTTCCAAGCTGGGTTGAAGGCGTTATCACACTATGTTTCTGGAGCCTTTTCTGGCATACGACAATACTTTTAATGGCTTGTTTTAAAGGCACCGACGAAACCGGGTTGTTTGTTATGAGTGCTCTCAATTTCCTTGCCACAGCCGCAGTCAAACATGCATTCGACTTTGCCGGACTGGTCAGAGCAGCCGGGCAGAAAGCTTCCGAGCTTATTGAAAAAGCCGGCAAGGAAGGTGGTGGCGGCGGTAGTGGCGGCGGCGGTCAGGGACAGAATACCCAAGCGGACCAGAACAGTAACTCAAACACACAGTTTGTCACACAAGAATCAGTAACCGCATATCAGGGTTATGGTTCCGCTCCACTGTATGAGGACCGCAACGGTGACGGGCGAGTTGAAGGCGTCTGGAACAGCCAGCAAGGAGCATACGTGCCGCTGCCGCCCGGACAAGACTTGTTTTTGGTAAGCGCCGCCGGCTCGCCTGATTTTGTCAGCCCTCCGAATATACAAATTCCGCCAATGGCAAATGGCGCACCGCCAATGATAATCACGCAGGATGACAATTTAGCGTTATTCAACCCGGCAACCAATCAATATGAAGTGCAACAGGTGTTAAATCCAACTAGTGGTGAGATGGTGCCGCAGTATGTAGTGGCAGAAGACGGACGTATAGCCGTTTTTGACGGCGATGGATACTCGGTACCGCAGACACTTGATCGAGAAGCTGATACCAATACAGACAAATACAGAATGCGCAACGGCACTCTTGAAGTATGGGATCAAGCTTCATGTACTTATGTGGCGATGCAGGCCCCTGTAGCTCCGCCAACCGCCGAGCAGGATGATGAACGTGCTCGACAGAGCGTAAGTGCAGTGATAGCAGATAGGTATTTCCCGGTTATGCCTTATCCGGTTTGGAAACCAATAGAAACTATTGACGAGAACGATTTTGAAAATGGTGAGACCGAATCGAAAGACTTCAGTCCGCCATCCAATGCAATAGCCCCAATCCCCGAGATGGAGACAGCTTCTAACATGACCAATGATAATGACTTGAATCGATTTACAGAAATTCGCATCCCAAATCATAGTGAATTTGCAGTCGCGCCGCCGCCTCTTGCTGATTGCTCTACGGAAGAAAAGGTATTCGACTGCACGGTAATAGAACCGCAGAAGGCAGCAGCAGACAAACGAAGCGTACCGATTGTGTCGCTGGAGTCAGAAATAGAAAAGCTTTTCGGACGCCTCTCAAAGAGCGCTGAAGCAAATGAATCTGGTTTATTCATCTCGAGACCAGGTCCGACAAAAATCTTCTCTGCGAGATCTCCTGAGGACTTGCTTTCAGCAGAAAAGAGCGCGGAAGAACAAGCTAGTGCACTGACAAGGGCTCTGGGAAAGACTTTTGCGCCGACACCCGGGGAAGGAAACTATTCAACAGACGCGGTGTGGTAGAAGTACGCGCTGGCAAAAACTGTCACTAATCTTCCACGTCAATTCGCCAGTATAGCGTAGACGAATGTGGCGGACCCCGCAATGCCAACTTCCCACGAGGATAATTGACATGTTATTAGAAAACGAAATCACCCACCTGTTCTCACGCCTGTTTACCGGTATAGATTCAGATCTGCATCGCCGAGACGCACAGACAGGAAGAACAGCCCGAAGCGAACACAGTGTTCCCTTAATGCAGATAGTGGAAAACAAAGTATCTCAGAGGCACACAGTGACAGGCGCACGCAAACTCGCCGTGGCAGCGCGGATCGCCCTGGCTTCGGAAGTCGGACCTCCACCTCTCACGCCAACTTCATTTTCGCGATAGGACAAACGCATAGAAGTGATAGCCCTGCAAGAATTCTTGCGGGGCTATTCACTTAGAATTATGGGCAGACAACCGGGATATACGAAGAATTCTCAGCCGTCACTAAATTTCCACAAGCGCCCTCTAGACTTCAGTCATTCGGAAGCAAACGGCGTTACAAGATTCTAGACTGTAAGGAGAGAGGGCGATGACTAATACAGTTCCACATCCGATCCAAGAACCGGCATTCAACTCCATCCTTAGAAACCGCAGAGAAGCCTTTGCAGTGCAGCATGAAACCAGGAATTTCAGCGCCCCTCGCGCTCTGCCTGCAATAACAAAAAGACAGTCAACTCACGACTTTGTTGTATTGATGCCGGTCGATTTAGCCCTCAAGATTGCCAATGATGTGCTGCACTCCAGTGATTTT
>JBGAVL010000007.1:0-28711 GCA_044228145.1 Obscuribacteraceae bacterium (SeqCode) | reverse complement strand
CATCTCCAACGTCGGCGACCGCAAATTGGTTTGCTTTAAGGAGACACCAGCTGCAGTGAGTATATGCCTGGAAGTTCGCTTCGAGCAATTGCCCACAGGCGCAACCAAAGTAATCTTCTGCAATTTCAATTTCGGCATCCCGACGCTTCATAAAGCACTCATTCAAAAAAACATGCACAAACTGCAACGACTGATCGAAACACGCTGTGCATAGGGCTGGCAAGTTGGAACACAGAGCCGATGGGAAGACTCCCGTCGGCTCTTCTGTTCTGCATGATGCCCCTGGCTTCAACCAGGCGATTTCAAATTTGTAAAAGTCGCTCAGTCCGGTCGATCGTCAAATTCCTCAACCGGCGCCAACTGCGCTAACTCGAGAAGATGAAGGCAGCCTGGTAATTGCCGGAGTGACATGCCTTTGCCGCCATGTTACCTTCCTATTGCTCGCAGAACGTCATCTCCAGCAGCGCACGGCAAGCCTTTCTGGAAATGCATTCCTGCGCGGATTTTTGTTCTTCATTGCTCAAGAGCAGGTCGATGCAGCATTCAACGCTCAAAAGCTCCTGAAGGACCTTTTGGCAGAGCAAATTCCGACAAAATGAAATGACGAGCGCTGTCACTCACTGTAAAGCGGCGCTGCAGGCTTTCGAGAATCCTGACTCAAACGGCAACAATGGTTGTATACAATCAACGCTTCTTCGTGCCGGCCTTTGTTGGACCAGACATTGAACAAACGCTTCATCTGGACAATCCGCTCCGCCGCATGAGGTGTTTTGCTGCGCTTACCGACTATCAACGCTCTGCCAAAATATCGCATTGCCACCTGGTGCTTGTTGTTTTTAGCCGAAAGCTCGGCAAGGTCTATTAGCAATCGTGCAATTTGTTCAGTGCTGGCATCATCGGCGATGCGCTCGTACATGCCGATTGCTTTCTTCATGAGCCGCTCGCAGCGCATCGGTTCAGCAGCCACAATTTGAACCTTCGTCAACCGTTCATAAAAACGTGCCAGAATCAGACACATCTCAGCATCACCGGCGCACTCTTTCGCCGCAGCTCGTAGCATCTTATCTCCGACATCAAACTTTCCCAAGCAGTAGGCGGAATCAGCCAGCTCAATGTACTGATTCCAGACCATCAATCTGTTAGCCCTGATTCGCGCGTCTCTTCTTGCGGACATAAGCCCTCCGGCATCCGAAGAGATGTTATTTACAAACAGTGGAAAAGTAGTGACGACGGGTGCCTCGCCGGTAAAATACGCTTGCAAGAGGCTTGTCACTAAACTTCCACGAAATAACCTTAAATTGACGGCAACAATCTTACTCCCCTCAATAAAGGTTGGCGCAAAATGGTATTAGTTACTTGTGAGATCAGTGCCAGGGAAGTTCAATTACCAAGAATGCAAAACAATTCAGAGTCGAAAGGAAACATTTTGATCGTCGAAGACGATCGCGAGTTGGCTTTGCTAACATCGGCATTTCTTAAAAACGAAGGCTACTCTGTGGACGTAGTGCACAGCGGTGACAAAGTTGCTGAAATAATCTCGCAAAAAGAATACGACATTCTCGTTCTTGATTGGATGTTGCCAGGCAAAGAAGGCGTGGACATCATCAAAGAATACCGCGAAACAGGCGGCGTAAAAGGCATCATCATGGTGACGGGCAACAGAAAAGTCGACGAGATCGAGCGAGGCATCGACTCTGGCGCCGACGACTATCTCACCAAGCCCTTTTCAATGAAAGAGTTATCGGCGCGTGTGCGCGCATTGCAGCGCCGCCCGCTTACATATTTGGGAAACATCATCCAAGTTGATGACGTCACGATGGACGTAAAAACGCACGTTGTGAAATGCGGCGAAGAAGAAGTTCACCTGTTTCCCCGCGAATTTTCTCTGCTCAAGTTCTTAATGTCCAATCCAGGAACTGTTTTCAGTCCAGAAAACCTGCTCAACAATGTTTGGGAAGCAGAATCCGATGCAACTCCCGATTCGATTCGCACTAACATTCGCCGCATCAGACAAAAAATTGCCAAGCCAGGTCAACCGTGTATTCTGGTAAACGTGCACGGAGTCGGCTACAAAGTAGAATCGCAACAAGCATAGTGGTGCATTGCCTGCGCCTACATTCAATTCAGATGATAACTGGCAAGTTCTTGCGTCGCTTTCTTTGAACCAATCACATCAACCGACTTCACCAGCCCTACGTTTACTGCATACCAGCGGGTTTGATAGACCATCACCCGACCGCGAATCGTCAAGCCACCAACTCTTACACAATCGAACTGTCCTGCAGGAACCTTCACTTTCTCTTGCGGAAATACCTGCCAACGCTCAGTTTCGCCAGGAGGTTTGGTGAGAGCGCCGGTCCACTGCCAGATACTTCCTGGGCGGATCTTTGAATCGATAATAAGTTTTGCCGGTACAAAATCAATGCTCGCCGGCCTCTGTCCTGCAGTCTCGATACGCTTGAGCACGGTCTTAAAACCATCCTTGCAGTAAAACTTAGCCTTTGCATCCTTGCGGTTTCCAGTTGTGACCTTATACGTCATGACGCCATCTTTTCCAGGTCTGGCGCTTTCCACCACATACTTGATTTCAGATGTTTTCCCGTTTTCGTCGATGCATTTATAGGTCCAGCGATTGTTTTGCTTGAGTGGAAACAAGTCGCCATCAGGGCTGATGGAAAGCGAAGGTAAGCATGAGAAAACTATGATCGCAGAGATCGTGCCGGCGGTAAAAAGTCGCGAAATTGCCACCATCGGAATTCCCCAAAATCACATTTCAGTCTGTTTTCTTTGCAACAACATACGGCTGTTTCTCGCCTTCTTGCGGGCGCAATGGGATGCGGAACCAAAATGTGCTTCCCTTTCCAAGCTCACTATCCACTCCGATCTGTCCACAATGCTCTTCAATAATCGCTTTGCAGATAGCCAACCCGAGCCCGCTTCCTTTTTTCTTTGTAGCATCTGCCTTTTCGACCTGGGTAAAACGGTTGAAGAGCTTACCTATATGCTCTGCAGGGATCCCGCGTCCAGTGTCGGAGATTCTGAATTCAGCATCCGTGTCGGTTGCTACCACGCTTACAGTAACGCTGTGTCCGCGCTCTGAGAATTTGATCGCATTCGACAAAAGATTCACCACAACCTGCACCAAACGCTCCCCGTCAGCGACAAGCGGCAACTCAATCGGAGGTGCCACTATGGTGACACCGTGATCTTCTGCGAAATAGCGGACGTTCTCTACAGATGTTTCAATAATGGCGTTGGCATCAGTATCTTCCATAAACATATCGAGCTTGCCGGACTCCAGCTTTTCCATATCGAGGAGATCGTTGACAAGTCGAATCAGGCGTGTGGAACTCTTTTCGGCTATGTTGATTACATGCTTAGCATCATCCGTCAGGTCGCCGAACATTCCAGCCAGAAGCATTTCGAACGAACCGCGAATGGACGTCAAAGGTGTTCTCAACTCGTGGCTGATCACACCGAGGAATTCTTGTTTGAACCGCTCGATTTCATGCCTTTCGCTTACATCGAGCATGATACCCATGTACTTGAGTCCATCGCGGGAATCATATTCTCTAATGCTCAAGTGCGCAGGAAATGTGTTTCCATCTTTCTGTTCGGCCATGCGCTCGTGTATGTGCCCGAGCGCTCGCTCTTTCACTGTTTCCCACACTTCCAATGCTTCTTGATCCGCCTTGCGCTGGAATACTGCGCCAAATTGGCGACCAATTAATTCACCCGGCTCGTATTTGAACATCTCGTCCATCGCCGAGTTGACCAGTTCGATCTCACCCTCAAGACTGAGTAAAACCAGTCCTACAGGCATGTTTGCAATGATAAAACGGATGCGCGCTTCACTGGCTTTAATGACTTCCTCGGCGCGTTTGCGATCGGTAATATCGTGCGCAACACAGAACAGTGCATCATCCACAGGCGACCAGTGCGTCGTCCAGAGCATGTCTAGATATGTTCCATCCTTACAGCGGAAGCGGTTTTCATAAGGCGCACCGCTGCCCTCTTTTTGAATTGCCAATTGAGTATCGATAGTGTTGCGCACATCATCAGGATGGAGAAACTCAACCACATCGCGGCGCAGCAGTTCTTCTGCTTCGTATCCCCAGACCGCCTTGCTGGCCGGATTGACACGCGTGAATTTGCCGTCCGCATCGAGACTGCAAATCACGTCGACTGCTTTCTCGAATACAGCACGCTCTTTTCGAGACGCCTCGGCAAGCGCGTCCGCCATTTGATGGAAAACTTTGTCGAGAGTAGCAATCTCGTCGTTGCCCTTGATGAGCGCATTGAGCTGGGCGCCCTCAGAAAGTCGTTTGCTGTTGTCGACCAGAACATTCAGACTCTTGATAGTTTTTCCGCTAAACCACATAGCCAGCGCAACAGCAATCAAAATGTTTGCTGTAACTCCAATTGCGATCAGCCGCTTGACGTTTTCCCTGAATAAAGCACTGGAGCTGGGTGCAAGCTCGTTGTATTTTTGCTCTGAAGCAAGAAACTCGCGAATATCCTTTTTCACGGCAAAGACAGCAGGTCCGAACTGCGCCTTGATCTCTCTTACGATAAAGGAAGCATCTTTAGATTCACCCTTGTTCCATTCAGCGACCATCAGGTCATACACTTTCGACAGCCCGACTGACTGGTTCTTTATCCTCCACAAGATTTTCGTTTGAGCCGGATCATTGGTTACCAGCGGCTCCAGTGCCTTGATGTCCGCCAGCATTTCCTCGGAGAGCTTCGCGTACGCCTTCAGGGCAGCCGCATCTTTGCTCTCAGCGTAAGTCACCAGCGCCTCTTGCATTTGTTCTGGAACCAAGATCAGCCGCCCACCTGTGGCAATTGCCCGCCGCCGCATCTCTTCGTTGTGCGCCTGGGTTTCCGACGAACTCAATTGCGCGATAAGTACCGCCACGAACAAAAGTTCGCAAACAAGCGGGATGAATATCAGAATCAGCGCTTTGCGCGTGAGGGTCAGTTGCAATGATGGGCTCCGGCTGAGGCCGGCAAGCGGACGGCAGACACCTCATTATCGCGCATAGCGACGCCTTCGCGGGCATTGCCACTAAGATTCCACAAACCTCCTGTAAATTCATGACAACCCCAGGCACACGCATTTAAAAGTCCCACAGCTCGTGGGCCTGCGGTTTTGGTTTCGTTTTTTTAGGCTCTCAAGGAGAAAAAGCAATAATGCCGGACCGCATCAGTCAGCCGATCGAACAAGCCGCTACCAGACTTACTGAATCAGCTAACTCCGGTCAACTGGATAGCGCCATTGCTGAAGTCAATGCGATTCTCAAGCAGTCCGGCAATTTGGCATCAGATCAGGCTGCACTGGTGAATCAACTTGAACAAAATGGAACACTCCCGATAGTCCTCCTCTCTTTTGCCACTGGCAACGATGCAAATGGAAACGGTATCAATGATGCCCTTGATCTAAACAATGACGGCAAACTTGAAAGCAATGAACTTCGAACCTACTTAGAAAGTGTCTCTGCCGACGCCCCAGCCGAAGCGGTCCTGGCAAAAGCTCTGCTAGACAGATTTGGCTTGATCGAAGCTGCAGACAACGAGCGCTACGGAATGGCAGCAGGAGTACAAGATGGTATTGCCGGCAAATCCGCCCTTGAGGATTATGCTGCCAGATTCTCCACTGTTCACACCAATACAGACGGCTCAATTGTCATCCATAACCAAGACGGATTGATTAGCGAGGTCGTCATGCTTTCGGGCAACACCAGACAATTCGTCCATGACTCCCAGGGAAACATCATTCAGTTTACGGATGCCGAAAATCATATCTACAAATTACAAGATGGAAACTTCCTCCAATTCGAAGCAGACGGAGTCACTCCAACCAATGAAGCGATATTTGCAAGCAGTGCTGATCTCGACCGTGACGGTAACCTTACAATCTTCAATCAGGATGGCACGCTTACTATCTTTAAGACCGATGGATCAACGATAAACATTGACAATGCAGGCAAGACTACCAAAGTAACTTATGCAGACGGCGACAGTTTGCTCTTCTCTTACGATGCTTCCGGCAGAGTCATCGCCATGGTATCAGGACAAACCGGCGAACCACTCACCTTGTCGTCCACTAGCTCGGTGTCCGTCGATTCGCTGGGTGTGGTGACAATCATCCAGACAGGCGAGACAGGCTATGCTCAAGTATTGAGAACCGACGGCTCATCCACGGCAGCCGACTTGAGCGGACAGATTCGCGCACTGAGCTTTTCTAATAACACTCAAGTACGCTTCTCGTACGATCAAAACGGCAACATGAATGAAGTTAGCCTTCCAAATGGAGCCGTATTGACGCGATCGGCACCAGATCAACCCTGGATCGATGCCTCAGGACAGCCGGCTGCGACCGATCTCCACCTTACTCAAACAGGTGCGCTGGTAGTCAGCTATACGGACGGTCGCACGGAGACTTACAAACCCGATGGGTCCATAGAAACAGAATCATCCGCCACAGCGGTAGAAGAGCTTCTTTCTGAAGATGCACTTATTGCTGCAGCAACAGACATTCGCGGCGCCTTAAACTTCGAATCGGCCCTTGGTCACTTCGGAAAAGTCGACAGCGATCGAATCATCAATATACTCGCCAGCATGAGTGAAGCTGACAGGCGCAATTTAGAAGCACAGTATTTTGAGCGCTACAACATCAGTCTGCGCGATGAGCTTCAATGGCGACTATTCCCTCAGAATTATGCGCAATCAATTGCCGTCCTCGATCGTCAAGACGGAAAAGCAAACGATCTCGGACAAATTGAGATCGCACTCACACAATTAAATTCGGACACCGCCAGAGGGCAAACCACGCTGGTCAACACTTTGATGGTTCTGAATTCCGAGCAAATTCAGGAATTGGACGCACAGTACCGAGCGGCACATGGAACAAGTCTAAGTGAGGCGCTGCAAAATGACGGCAGAATCTCGGCTGCAACCAAGCAAGCCCTGGCAGTCCTCCTGAATGGATCTGACGCAAATCTAGATGAATCCGGAAACTGGAAGCCACAAGTATTCGACCAGTTAGCAGCCTTTGCAACACAGTCCAAAGACATCAGACTTTTCGAAGCCGTGTTTCGTCACGCTTCAGAGCAATCTAGACAAACATTTTTAGAAAACGGCGGCAGTGATCAGATTTTTCTGGCGTTTATGGACAAGATCGAAAATCTTCGACTGGCAATCGATCTGGCCGATGCCGGAGAGATCAGACTGCTAACTCTAATACGTGGCAACACACATTTCCTTCATATCGACCGCGAGTCGATTGAATTGGCGCTTAAGCATGCCAGCCCAGAAGATCAAGCGCTCTACCTGAGAGGCAGACAGCTGGCCCAAACAGACGAAACGCCAGCCGACAGCGCCGACCAAGAGGCAATCAATTTCTACAACGAGCTGCACACGGCTATGGCAAACGCTTCCGGTGCAGACTGGGAATTGATCAAATGGGAAGACATTTTGCTGCGCGGCGGCAGTCTGATCGAGCGTATTGCCGACTTGCAAATTTCCCACACTGCCGGTATCGGCGGCACATATCATGTCACCGATACATTGATGTCCACGCTCGAAAACATGACTGAGGAAGACTGGAACCAGCTGCACACCGATGCATCGCTCAGAGCCGACCTGCGCGACTTTTTGACGAAACTGCTTGATGGAGAAGAAGAGTCTACGGCCTTGCGCATTTTCGATCAAAAAGCAGCGGCGAGTTCTTTCGAGCACTCAAAGTTGACAGGCCAACGCACCCTTCTGGAAGTGATTAACGACAATTCCTGGGGAGGCTTGAGACCACGATACGAACCAGGAATCATTCTTGAGCGGATGCTCAGCATGTCGGAAGCAGAAATACTGCAATATCAAAGCGGGCCGATGCGAGAACAATTGGTAGCCACGATCGATGCGAAACTGGGCAGCGAACCGGAGCATTTTCTGGCTCTGAGTCTCCTCAGGCAAATCGACAATGGAGTGACGAAGCTCGAATTGACTCCAGTCAATCAAGTACTTTTCGATCAAGCAGCAAAAGCTCCACCTCATGTCGTCTTTCAACATCTGGAACAAGTATTGGCGGACCCTGAATTGCGCGCCCGCGTGCAAAATCCTCAAAATGATGACGACAGACAACTTCGCGACAGACTCTACAATGCCGCAAACAATGCACTTTCCAGAGCAGGGATAGACCAGTATAGCGAATCAGCACTGGCGCGTGACCCGAGAGCATTTCTTGAGCGCATGTTCAATCCCGAAAGCGACGGCAATCTTCCGATTGATATGGAGCTAGCCCTCTGTAAGACAGACGAAGAAAGATTGAATGTTTTGCGAAATCTGACTGAGGCAGAACGCTCACTTCTTTTGAATGGGGATCCGGCCAATCAGCAAGCAGTCGATCTGAGAAACAGCGTCCTCGGACCACTTAATGATGACTTAAAGCAGCTGTTCATGAGTGTTCTGTCCAATGGTTTCACAACCACAGAAAGCGGTCAGCAAATCCTGGCAATGAATGTTGAAGATCATATTCGCGCCTTCGTGCTCGGTGCCGGGCCGAATGTCATCTCTCAAGTATTTACAGATCTGACAAACGATCAAATCGTAGTAATCAAAAGCGAATACGCAGACCAATACAACTCTGACCTGGCCGGCGATGTATTGAACAAAGTTCCGGAAGGCGACCGCTTTGAATACAGTCAGATGCTTGAGACAACAACAACCAATACAAGACAGAATTTCTTTGATATCGGCAATGAATTTCTCAGCCATATGAATGGTCTTGCACCGGAACTGATGAGTTCTCTAGGTTGGAACGCAAGTAAGGAAGATGCTCTGCGGCAAATGGATCAATTCCGCGCGGAGTTGATGGCAGCATCCAGCCAATTCACAGAGCTTACGCCCGAACGTGCTAAAGCGCTGATTGATAATTTTGCTGAAGCAGCAGAGAATTTTCGTTCTTCCAAGGAAGAATTTTCCGACGTCGCCCTCGATGCCGCGATAATTGTTGCCGGAACGGTATTAGCATTTGCCACCGCAGGTCAAAGCCTGGGCGCCTTGATTCTGTTGAAATCAGCTGCACTTGGAGCGGGAATAAAAGTTGTCGGCGGCAGAATCCTCCAAGGCGATGACTATGACAGTACAGAAATCACCGGCGATGCCATTTCAGGTGCAGTCATGATGGCGGGTAACTTGCTTGGTCCCGCGACCGTGGCAAAAATCCTGGGCGTCGGTAAAGAGCTGGCTGTCAGAGCCGCTCAATTTGTAGATGATTTCTTCCTGCCGGATGTGGCAGCCATGGCGCGATATGGACTGGCTTGGAACCGCCAGGCTATGTATGAAGGTCTGGAAGAAATCAGCCGAATATTCCGCATTGCCAATAAGCCTGTTGATGAAAGATCTATTGCTGCGCTCATTGCCAGAACTCTTTCCGCTTCTCCAGACGAAATGCTGCTCACTACCGCAGAAGCTGGACCGATGCAGCAACTTCTCAGGCAAGCAATCATCCAAAAATATGCGCCAATCCTCGCGCAAGAACTCAACCTTGAGATTTTCATTCAACTCTCACCCATGCGACACTTTTTGCTTCGCCTGGGACTTAATGAGGCAGCAGCCATTCCGGTAGGTACTATAGCCGCAGGAGGCAATCGCTGGATTAACTGGAATCACCAACAGAGTTTCGAGCAAAACATGCAAGAGATTGTTGCATCCGCCGGACTTGGTGCAGCAATGGGAGCGGGCATGTCGTTTGCGATTACTGCAGGAGCTACAGTTCTCGGTTATGCGTATAGAACAGCCCGTGGATGGTATTACAGAAACAACTCCAATGAACCAGTGGTAAACGTCAGACCAAATGGAGAACAGCTGCAAATCGGTCCCGGCGAATCAGTTCCAATTGGAGCAAACGATCGTTTGATCCTTCCTGAGGGAACACAAATTCAACCATTGGAATCCAATCAAGCTCTCGCGGCTGGAGATATGCCGCTGGCACCAAACGCAAATGCAGCTGACGGAACCATTCCTGTCGATGCACCAGAGAATTTTTCACCACAGACGATCGTTCTTTCCGATACACCTAACAATCCTGTCATTGGTAGAACTCTCTCGCCGGGTGTAAGAAGTTTTTACGCCACCGATCCGTCAGCCTTCCAGCAAGTCGTGAACCGATTGAGAGCCAGAGCACCGGAAACTCGTCTGACCTTAGTTCGTGAAGTATTTGAAAGCGGTCGCCTTGGTGCCGAAATAAAAGCACTGATTCAGCATCATGGTCCGACCTACCCGCTTAATGCAGCGCTTGCCGCCGAGGCAGACTTGATTATTGCTTGCCATCCAGACTTGATTGATCCCAGTCTTCAGTCCAAGGCTGTTCTGGGGACAGAACCAGGCTTAATAAACATAGAACCCTGGGGCAACATGTTTGATGTCTACAGACCAACAGATTCGGAATTGGGAGGACTGTCCCTCGACGGTGATGCCCAACTTTCTACGACAACGCTACCCACCGGCGAAATTGAGTATCGAAACGCTGATGGAGAACTAGTCAAAACTCTCATTCCCAGCGAAGGCGATATTGTGCAGTTCAATCGAGCGGACGGAATTACGGAATACCATATGCCTGATCTTTCGATTCAATTCTTTGATACCTCCCAAACCTGGCTAGGCACCAGGGTCAGCTTACCGGGCGACATGATTCGCTTTGATCTCCCGGGAAACCAGCAAGAATTACACTACCCTGATGGTCATTGCGAGTTACGCAATTTAGCCGATAATACCGTACGTGTATTGAATCAGTATGATGATCTGATTGCAGAAGGAGTGATCAATTCTGACGGAAGTTTGTCAACGACACCAACACAAGGTCTTGAATGGAATCGCCTGATACAAACATGGAAT
Source organism: Obscuribacteraceae bacterium (SeqCode) (assembly GCA_044228145.1). Lineage (GTDB taxonomy): Bacteria > Cyanobacteriota > Vampirovibrionia > Obscuribacterales > Obscuribacteraceae > QKMZ01. The sequence continues at coordinate 17,815 of JBGAVL010000007.1, read as the reverse complement.
AGCCTGCGTCTTGCTGAAAAAACTGCCGCCCTCGACGCTTTGGCTGACGCTCCTGAAGCAGTGAGAATTCAAATTGCCAATAGCGCGATCAATGAGCTCTCCGCTGAGCCCCGACCGCGCTGGCCACTGGTAGTCCAAAGAACAACAGACATCTTGCAAGCATTTCCGCCCGAGGCGAAAGCGGACGCAGCATTACAAATCCTTGCAGCTATGGAAGAGGCCGGCTTCAGCATACGAAATATCAATAGCACCCCCGAAAACATTCTTTCAATTTTGCCCGAAGCTGACAGATTGCTGATTTGGACAGAGATGGCGCGGCTGTGGGCCGGAAACAGCGGCGAACTAGGCGCGGCAGGAACGTTGATTGAGTCCATTAGCTTGATTCCTGTACAAGATCGACCTTTTGCCTTCGCCTTGTTGCATGATTTTGGCGTAGGTCCGGTCGAACTGTTGCAGAGCTTTATGCCGGAAGACCGTCTCATGGCATGGCAATCCCTTGTTGACAAAGTTGCCGTGCAAGGATGGACCAGTGAGATGACGCCTCTATTCCGTTCTGTTGACGCTTTGCCACCGCAGGCTCAACTAGAAGCTCTTCGATATGCCTATGAGCATTTCCCACTGGAGTCATGGAGAATCGAGGAAGTTCTCAGCCCCGAACTCTACCCTCAGGCTCTGAGATTGGCACTCGCCATGCCTAATGGTGCCGACAGAAGCGAAGTTCTGCGCAACATCATGTGGGACGAAACTCAACTCTCTACATTGTCTCTTGGCTCGAGAGATCAACTTGAGAAGCAACTCGTCGACATACTCTTTGAAAATCTCGCAGCAAATCCTTTGGATCTGGATAACTTGCGCAGCGCGTGGAGACAGCTTCCTGCTCAACTTGATTACATAACGGCAAGGCTGGAAACTCACAGGCAGACATTGCTTGCTAACAATCCCGCAAGCGACGCCGAAGCAATCAATAGAGCGATCAATAGAGCCAGAGCCTGGGTCATCGACAGAAACATTCCGCCCAGCATCGCAGAACTGCTAGGGCCTGTCACTGACAGCACTCAAAGACCAATGCCACCCTGGAAACTGATTGCAGCACATCAAGCCTGGGAAAGTGTCAGAGCTGCCAATCTCTTAGTTGGAGAGCAAGAAGATGCATTCTGGCAACTCTTTGAAGAAATCTCAGCGGGTGGAAGAAATCAAGTTCTTCTGCGCTCAGGAGATGCACGACTCTACATTGCCTCTTCCTTTGCGGGCACGCTGAATGCAAGTGACGCATTGGCCCTGCAATCAGCCGTTGAAGCATATTCTCACCAGATGCTTCAAGCCGGCGCTAGCGCAGAACAGGCCAACCCAGTTCGGCTGCTCATGAATCTTAAAATAGGCGCATTTGCGGAAGCTTTGCACACACTGCATGACGGTGATTTGTCCACACTGAGCGCCAGTGATATACGCGGCATTGCTGAAAGTTGGCAAATTGAAGGTGCCTTAAAACTCAGCCTGACTTTCGGAAACGATTGGAAAAAATGGCTTGATCTTGGCTTGAGACTGGATCCACCAAGAGACTATCAAGCCTCCACGAACATGCTTTCACTGGCAAGCTCTGACGAACTCAAAGGTTTGGCACCAATCCTGCAAAGATTTTTCAGAGAAGACGCATCGGATCTACTGCGCCTGACATTGAAATGGCCGACCCTTTCGCCTGAAGATCGAGAGGCGATTGCGCAAATGAATTCCTTCCGCAACATCTTGAATGCTCTGGCAGTATCAAACTATCCAGATGCATTAGATTCCGCCTTTGCAATTGAAGCAAACAAGTGGAGCATTCCTGAAAACATCTATCGAGAGACAGAACAGCGTTTCATTGCATCAAGAGATCTGCCCTCTCCATTTCCTGATACCAAATGGATATCCCCAGATGGAAATCTGAGGGGCTTTTTCCTCGATCGTAGCGATCCTCGAGGTCTCTATCTGGGCCACCATACCAATTCGTGTCAGCATCCAGGTGGTGCAGGTCGCACCTGTGCCTGGTACGGACAGGAGTCACCATTCTCCGGCTTTTTCGTAGTCACTGATCGCAACGGAGACATTATTGCAGAATCTTGGGCATGGGTTGCAGATGATGGTTCACTGGTATTCGACAATGTCGAGGCTAAGGGGCTTGGCAGCAGAGATGCAAGCGTGGGAGCAATCTATCAACAAGCAGCAAACGATCTCGTCAATCAGTTCCGCTCAGTTTCGATTGGAACCGCAAATAGCGATCTAGATCTTTCTGCCTGGACACAGGTCGGGCAAAATGCAATTCCGCTGCCTGCAGATTACGCAAATGAGTACAGTGATGCAGCAAATCAAGTACTGCTTGCCAGCAATCCCGCGATTGAAGAAAACACAGCATTGAGTGAAGTCAATATTGGCACTCAGGTTAGATACAGAGGATACACTTGGAGAGTGAGCACGAGCGAAGACGGCAATGTCGTCCTCGTTCAAGATTGGACTCGCTCTGTGAGTGCAACTGATGGCGAGTTGAGTGACATCAATCCGAATCATCCATTTACCGTTGGAGACTCATACAATCTGGTCGATGCCGAAGGAAACGTAGAAGCAGGTTGGGTTCTCACATCAATGACTTCAGACAATCTGACTTTCGTTAAACAAGATGGATACGCCATTAGCCTTCCTTCTGACACAATGGTCGGACAGGTTGGCAACAATTAGGTGGAAGATCAACTTGATGTAATGCAAAAATTCCCTCCCGAAAAGATAGGCGCCTACAAATGTAGTTTGATTACAGGATAAGATAGCTGACGTTTCCATAATGAACTAACCTGGCCTCTCATGCCGGTATCAATATCCAAAATCTCAAAACCGTTTTTCCCTATCCTTCTAGCCTTTTTCATTGGCGGTTGCAGCCAAGAAAGGGGTGGTTTTCACAAAGACGACATTTCAAACGACAGTAGTACAGTCACAGACAGCGTCAAAAGCAGTCCGCCCGACGATCCGGCTGCCCGCCTTTCAGGCGCCAAGTTTGGAACCATCGGGCCGCAGGCTCTGGCTGAGGCGAAGCAAGAGATGGTAGAGGCATTTATGCTTAAGCCGGATCAGCGATTTTTGAACGCCATTTGCTTTCAACATCTGCTCATGGAGGGCAGACCTGTACAGGTCGAAACCAGGTTCGACGGAAAGAGATGGCGTGTCAACCTGGGCAGTTACGCCCTGGGCAACTTGTCGGCCTATCCAAATTTCAACGAACTGTTCGCGCTCCTAAAAAAAGACGCCGACAACCTCAAGCATACCGCCAAAATTACGATTGAAAACGACCAGACGGCGCCAGTTTCGATCGAATCAATTCAAATTGCACCAACTCATTTGTTTTCAGTGATTGAGCAAACAGATGCACTGCTTGGCGCGGGTTCGATAAAGACATCTCAATTGAATTCAGCGGCTTCAGCTCTGGCAGTGCTGTCTGCCGAGCAGCTCGACATGATGGAGATTGGCGATCAACTAATTGCAAAATCACTGGCATTAACATCCATCAGTGAGTGCTTCGGGAAAGATTTGCTTGCCGAGAAGTGTTTGCTTGCCGAACGCACGCACTATTTCTCAGACGCAAAAACCCTGGCCACCAGATTGCCCGAAAAAAGTGCTGTTAGATACTATTGCCTGAGCGAGGAGGCTAAGTTAGCAGCAGCAACAACAACAACAACAACAACAACAACAACAAAAGCTGACAAATTCAATAGCGAACTTGCGCGTATTCTTTATCTCAAATTCCTTTCCAACAATCGAGAAGACAGGCTGTGGAAGCAATCTACAAAGTCCTGGTTTAAACCGAATGATGATGCAGCCCTGGCTGTAATGGGCACATATGCGCAGGCTGCACCTGAGTCGGCGCTGCTGCCCTTGGCTCATCATTTGATGCTGGGTGCGGAACACGAATTGGACAAAGCAGGAACAAAAGCAGCTGCGATCGACATTGACGCATTGAGCTGGACTTACAGCCAGTCCGTCGAGTCAGGCGAGTGGATGCTGAAAAACACTCTAGGTGAGTTTGAGTCGAAGCTCAACTCGCCTGCCAAACGCGCGAGTATAATCGACAAAAACTCGATTATGAAAGATTATTTGCGCGGATTTTTCTATTCCGGCATTTACATTCTCACGCACAGCTATGAAAACCTGCCTTCTGGCTGGCAACAGGTGGAAAAGTTTCAGCAAAGCCTGGGCTACAAGGGAAATGAAGCAATTCCTTTAGCAACCGTCGCCTGGGTGAAAGCAAAGGCAGAAGCCGGCTCATTCATGCCCGGTGCAAGGGTCCCAGGCTCCGGAGGCACCGCGGCGTTAACCGAAATCAACTCACTGAAGGGTCTGGGCGCCCCAGCTCTGATCGATCTATACGAGACTCTGACGACTTCCAGGCACGCCGGCGATCAATCCGCGCAAATAGACAGAGGAAAGCAACTGTATGACTGCCTGGATAGCCGCCCGAAAACAAGGTGGTCACTGGTTAGTATTGTCGAGAATTCTCTTTTTGCCATCAAGCTTGCACGCGACACACTCAGAGCTGCCATTGCATCTGGTGCGCCCATGTCATTCGACGGAAAAATCCTCGCCGCACTTGCACAGCGCAATCCCGGTCAATTTCAGGAATTTCTGAAGAGCCCACGCACAAGACCATTTGAAAAACTGGAGATTCTAGCATTGCTGCAGCAGATGCCCGGGATACCATTGCCGGTCCTGATTGGATATCACAAACAGCTGGCAAAGGAAAATCCAAGCAGCTGGGAAACGATTGAAAGTTTTTTAGCCTTGCTCTTTCAAGCGAGACAATTCAAAGAAGCGCAGACGGTCGTCGAAAGTTGGATGACGGCGCAGAAAAACAAGTTTAATTTCCTTGATGAAGTGAAAGCGAAAACCGCGCTAGCCAGAGCTTTACATGCGCAGAAAAAATATTCAGAAGCGCTGGAAAAACTAGGCAAAGCGTACGAGTCAGAGCTATATGAGCCACTTGCCGAAAAAGCGCTTTTGCTGGCAGCGCTGGGAAGAAGTGGTGAAGCAATCACATGGGCGACTGAGGCAGTAAAACGACAGCCTAACTTACCCGACTCATACGTACTTCTTGCCGGTTTGTTCTGGAAAGGCAAAAACTATAAAGAAGCATCGATGGTTTTGACGCGCGGGCAGCGAGTGCTTTCTCGCCATGTATGGCAGAAGCAAATTGGTCCGCTGTTTGCAAACATTTTCAGCGACGACAAAACCGCTTGCAGGAAGGCGCTTGCATGTTTAAAAGATGCCGGTTTTGCCAATGCGGACGGTGTAGGCGAACTTGCTCATGCGGCTTATCTGGCTGACAGGGCAGAATTGGCATTCGAGATCCTGTCTACTCTTCAAGTCTCCGACGAGCAATTGCCCGACTTACTTGTCTCAGGCTATCGCTATCTAAAACGTTGGAAGGGAAAAGAAGACGCGCTTAAATGGTTGAAAGTGCAGGTACCGGAAGAGGTGCGTCACAATTTTGCTCCATATGCTTTCATAAGTGGTCAATATGAGCTTTTGTGGAACTTCACATCCGCTCCAGCCGACCCTGTCGAAAAGGAAAAGCTCTGGTTGATACAGGCTGCCGCTGCCCTGCAGGATAAAAACAACTCTAAGTCTGCAACAGCGAAGATAAGAAAGGAAGTCTTAGCAAGGCAAAGCAGCCTTAGCGATCTCGTCAAGCATATGCTCGATATGCCTGCACCGGCGCTATTTTCAAGAGCGCTTTTACCGGAGGAAACTTGCCGGGCTGGATTTTATCTAGGATGGAAAAACCTGTGCAGAGGTATTGATTTTTACGAAAGCACGGACTGGCTGAGGCTGGGACTGTATACAGACAGATCGCAGCAGCTCGAGTACCAATGGTCGCATCGCTGGCTTACGAATCTGACTGACACCCTCAGCCGCATACCGGCTCAAACAGCCAGCGGCGCCGTGGCCAATCTGAAAGTGGTCGCTCCCACAGCAAAAGACTGGAGTTCAGAACGCCGCTTCAAATTGGTGCACTGAAAGTTCGACTCAACTTGCAAGACGTAGAATTCCGCATTGTTGTTAAACCATCCCCAATTACAGCAATCGCTTAATTCGGCTGGCAGAACGTGCCACCGGATAGACAGCTGTTGGAAAAACTCAACTCACCAAGAAGGTTGTTGAAACCAGTGGACGGAGTCCAGATGGCCTGGTCCATGCACTGAATATTCGGCGCTGACTTCCAGGCATAGCCAGGGAAGCCTCCGTCGGTGTTCTCATCGTAATCAACCGAAGGGTAGTCATCGGCGGCCGAACCACTGCCGGCCTTGCCGTCTCCGGTGGCTGTATTGACCAATCTGTACTTAACAGGATATGGGGTGCCGCAACCACCGCGAATAGAAGGAGTAGTGCCGTCAGCTCTTGAGCCTGCCACCATCCACGGTGGCGGCGCAGCTTGCATGACCAGCTTGTCTCCTTGCATAAAGAGGTACAAATCCGCACCAAGATTGAGCTTTTGCAACCGGAGAGCGCCTTCCAGGGCTGTCGCGTCGACTTTTGACGACATTTGCTGGCAGCGCCTTAATAGCGATTGAAAGATACTGTTGAGAGCGCAACCATTGCCGGACGGAGCTCTGTCTATCATCTGTAAATACTCATACGGAGTAGCTTGCTTACCGAAATTGTATGCATTCTTAGGCGCAGGGTATGAGTTCTTATGCACGAAAATCTTCATGCCACTGGCAGGCGGAGTTGCTACCGTCGCGCAATTGGTGCACATGGAGCGTTTGTTCATCACCTCGCACTTCAAATATTCAACGGCGTTGAAGCCCTCGGCATCAACAAAGTTATCACTGGTACTGCCGTACTGGTCATAGCCTTTGCGAAAATCCGCCAATTTGTCCAGACAAACTTGCTTGGGCATTGCCGAACTGTAATCTTCCCACTCGCAAATGTTAGAAGTAAAACTGGTAATTGTCCGCAACTGCTCTTCGGTGGGGACATCTCCATTGGGCATGCGGACGTGCTCGAATGATGGGCCACGTGGTGGCAAATCGAACCTGCGAGCAAGTTCCCAGACACCTGGAAAGATTATTTCAACTCTTCGACAAAATCTATTTATGTCCGCCCACTGATCGATAAGATTCGTAGAAGAAACAGCCGAATAGGCATTCCGCATCAGCGGTTCAACCCAGGCAATTCTTGCTTGATCGTCCTTAGTGTCCCAGTCGGCGGGTCTATCAACAAGCGGGTCATTTGGAAAACCTCTTACAGACCCCCTCAAGTTCCTGGCGAAGAATCCTTCATCATTGACAGCAATACCGGGCTTTGCCAGAGCATGTGAAAAAATGTCCTTGCCTGTCGCTGCCAGTGACTTGGGAGCAGGCACTGACGGACCGTTCTTGATGATGATGTACCCATAGGGAATCTGCCACTGATACTCTTGATTCAGGCTGCTGGCAATTGCACAGGCAGTCGCACCGGCGAAGCCTTTAGTGTGCTGTTCTCTCGTCTGGCCGGAGGCGCGAAAGGCATTAGCCGGAATTGTCGCGGCCGGATAACCCAGATCAGTGACAAAATTATCTGTGCTTTTGTCATTGAATTCCCCTAGACTGACAAGGTGCGGTCTGTCCTGAGGCAAAACTGTAACACCGCTGAATGTCAGCGATTCGCCGGTAGGCAGAGCGACTGAAAGAGGCACGTATCCAGCCATGTATTTATCACCACTGGGCGAGGATGCTCCTGACTTGTTGGTTGGTATCGCCGGCGGTGAGGCAAAAGTGTCGAGCAACACCGGATTGATCGCCACATTAGTGGACGCCCCTCGATGCATAAAGGAAATTCCGTAACTATTCATCGAAACACCATTGTTGCCCAGCATTTTCAAGCTGTTTGCTGCAGCGAGGTTGAGAAAATGGCTGCCCATGACGTTGGGGTTTTCGTGATTGCTGCGCAAGAACTTGCCGACATCATTCAAGGCGGTCCAGACACGCTTTGCATTTCTAGCTGCATCGATAGTGCCTTCGTCCTTTGCATTCAGAGCGACAATCATAGACTGAGCAACGAGGCGATTGTAGATGAGCAAATTCAAATTGCGGGGATTCTCTCCCAGCAAGGCAAAATTGGTGCCGACGTCAGGATTTGGAAATGAAAGAGCGTCTCTAGATGGAGTTCTGATTGCTTGTTTGGCTACATTGAGTACTCCGGCATCGGTGGCATTAGCCATTTCCCGGCCGCCACCCAAGAATTTTGTAATCACAAAAAAGGCGACGCCGATTGCGATCAAAACAAGCGCCAGGATAGCTACAAAACCGAGCGTCGCTCCCCTACGTCTCTTGAGTTTTCTCATAAACAAACACCGCAGTCCTAAGCAAACCTGGTAAGGATTTCCTAGCTAAACAACACAGGAGGTCTCTGTGTGGTTCAAAGCTGCTCAAAGCTGAAATTAGAGTTGTCTATCTTGTTTCACGCCTTCTCCCAGCGCCTCATTGAGGCATCAAGGCAGGCGCATCACCGACTCCCTTTATCATTACGACTTCGCACCTTAACTCAATCTTATCAAAGATAATATAGGGAGTGGCACCCGGGCCCGGGTCATGATCCCAATAAGACTTCCCAGGTAAGCATTTCAGGAATTTTCGCCGTTTTTAGAAGTTTCGGGGTGTATCAAGCTGAACCTCTGGCGAATTGTCGACTTCAGCCACCCGGATTGCTGATATTCAGCGACTCCAGTGCATCGTCGAATGAAACACGGTGATCGCCGGAAAATTTGAGGGCGCGAATGGCGTCATCGAGGCTGACGTGATTGTGGCGCAAATAGAACTGAGCGCGCAATGCGGATAAAAGTGCAGGCTCGTCGATCGCCCCGGCAACGACCAGAAGTTTCCCCAGCAATGAAGGAAACAGCGTCAGTATCTCGCGTGCATAGTCGATATCTTTGGCACTTACATAATCAGACATTTGCAAAAGCTCGCCCAAACGAATTGTGTCCGGCGCAGCATCAGGTGTGGCGTCTTCCATTGCCTCGGGTTTGCTTCCTGTTTTGGCCACATAATTCAAACTATCGGCAGCGGCTGCCAGAGGCAAGTCACCAGCATTGACAGCTTCCTGCAATTCGGCGGCCAATTCAATAAGCGACTGCGGCACCAGACCGTGCTCTGCCAGCACTTCTCCCATTGGCTTACTTTGCGTCAAGCTGTGTTCGAGCGCATTCATTACGTCCAATTCAGTAATGAGACCGGACAATAGCAGCATCTCTCCCAGTTTTACTTTCTTAAGGGCCTTGCGTTCTCCGCCGTCCATTTTCTCAATGGCAACTTTCGGATGTTCCATTCCGGCGTTTTTCGACTTTCTGTTGGCCAGAATTTCAACTGCTTCTTCTTTGGTAATTTCCTGATCTCGCAATCGGCGCTGCAATTCAAGCGCGAGCGCAAGTCTTTGCTCAGAAATGATGCCATTCAGGCAAAGCATTCTTCCTAATGGAATGCCCGTCTCGTAGCTCATTTCCTGCGTGTCATCCAACTGCGTCTGGCTAATGATTTCCGCTTCAACCAGCAAAGTTCCAAGGCGGCTGGAGCTCTTCAATGTGCGTTCGTATCCTGCTTTATTGAGAGCATCGCCCAGCGACCGGTTCTCGGTTCTGCAAAGACGGAAAGCATCAGCAGCTACTTCGACTGGCAGATTGCTGGCGCGGACCATAGATTGAAGCTTGAGGATGTTTTCGAGTTCAACCATGGTCAATAGTCCCGAAAGCACCATAGTTTTACCCAACGGAATGCCCATCCTGGCTGCTTGCACGGCAACCTCAGCCAGCTTATCCGTGCTGATTACGCCGAACTGCAAGAGCAGATCGCCAAGCCTGGTGGTTTTCGTTAATTCCTTCATGCTCGCCTCACTAAAAACGCACGGTCGGAGTTGCCGAATCAGTTGCCCTGGGTTTGTATGCCTGGTGCTATAAACTATCCCCGCTTTTAAGCAATTTATGCGCAAAATTCAAATGGGCGATGCATGGCATCACCCCTACAACTGGTCGATTAATCGCTGACACTTTCGAAAAACGTGCGCAGGCGGCAACCGGCGCAGCCGACGGCATAAATTCCTGCTATCGTAGTCGGGTTAATGCGACAATTTCTTAAATTGTCAGGTGCGCTATTGACAGGGCTAGAGCGTCGGGTGCGAAAGACTCAGGTATGACCGATTTACCGGAAACGCAAAATCAGACAACGCCCCCGAACTTAGAGCCAAAATTTCTGAACCTGTGCGGACAGATCGCAATCGGCTGCTTCCTTTTGCTTCTGTTTTTCTATGGATTTTGCATCACAGGCGTTGTCCTCAAAGAGCCGGACATTTGCTTTCTATTGGGCGGGGGGCGCTGGATTGTCGAACATGGACAGCTGCCCGCCACAGACCCGTTTTCATACACGACACATTATCACCCGGTTCAGTATGTCATTGAAAAGTGGCTGACCGAAGTGATCTTCTATGGACTGGAAGCATCAGTCGGCCTGACGGGCTTGCTGCTTTTCGACGGAATCATCCTGACTCTGGCATTTGTGGTATTTCCCTATCGTATTGCCTATCTGTGCGGTCTGCGCGGCGGCGCGGCCATGCGGCTGGCCAGCCTGGGATTGCTCACGTCCATGTCACACCTGGCTCTGCGCCCGGAGATATTTTCATTCCTGTTCACGGCCATCTGGTTTGAAATCATGGTGCGCTTGAATATCGCCACTGCCGGCAATACCAAAATACGCTGGGATTTCATCGCCATTCTAGCCGTGCTTATGTGCCTGTGGAGCAATATGCACACGTTATTCATGGTCGGAATTCTGATTCCAGGTTTTTATTCGGTGTGCGCTGTCGCCGAGCGGTTCGTGCCCGCATTGAAAGAAAAACCATTCAACTGGACAGCACCCATAGTCACAGTCGCCTGTATTTTAGCCAGCCTGGTCAATCCGTATGGATTCGGCTTATGGACTTACATTCCCAATGTTTTTGGTCCGTTCAACGACACCAACAATGAAATGCAGCCGATTTTTCCTAAGAATTGGGCAAATCCGCTATTCCTTGGATTCTACATATTGCTTGTTACCGGGCTTAAGGACATCATCAAATCGTGTCGTGAACCGCTCAGACAGGGAGATTTGTTCTTTCGCGGCTTGATTCCTCTGGGCATTTTAGGAGGCATGAAAACAGTACGCTCGATTCCACTATGCGGACTGTTTCTCCTCTCTGGGCGCGCCCGAGTGATGGAACACAATGCCGCAACAGATGCGGCAACAGATGCGGCAACAGTTGCAGAAACAGATGCAGAAACTGAAAGCGCAATGATTGAAACAAAACTGGCGAAGGTCACAAACCCGTTCAATCCGCTCTGGCCGCTGACCTGCATTGCCACAGTTTGCATCGGTGTATACGCCTGCACATATTCAGTGATACCGATGGTGCCGCAAGACAGCGCGGCCTTCAAACCTCCATTCAAGGCAATCGCGTACATCGAAGCGCACAGACCGAGCGGAAATCTGCTCAACGACCCGCATTTCGGCGCTACGATGATTTACAAGATGCGCAACAATCCGCCCGTTTTTATCGACCCGCGTTACAACCTTTACGGCAATGAGTTGCTGCAAAATTACTGGCACATGGTCAATGCCGACGCTAACTACCTGGAGTTGCTGGATAAGTACAAAATCGATTGGGTGTTCCTCGCGCCTAAAACCAAACTGCCTGAGCGCCTGGCAAAAGATCCAAATTGGCAGCTGCTATACGCTGACGAAGCCAGCGTCATTTATGCTCGGCGAGCTGCAGTTAAGGAGAGCAAATCAATCTAACTCTGCCGGTACCCCAGCGCGTCGCTCAAGTTGTCGTTGCCCAATGCCGCTCAATCGGTCATCCCTGATTGATTGACGGGCATACCGATTGGATGGTAAAATCTAGACAGTCTAGCCAGAAAGCATGAGAGAAGAGGAGAAAGAGCAGAAGTAGCAGGTGGGGTGGCAAATGAAAAGCTGGCAACTGCAAAACGCCAAGAACAAATTCAGCGAAGTGGTAGATAGTGCCATCAAGGATGGTCCGCAAATCGTCACCCGCCACGGATCTTCCGTTGTCGTAGTGATTTCTTATGCAGAATATTTGAAACTGAAAGCCAAAACGCAGCCACTGTCTCAATTCTTTGGTTCCGCGTTGTTGGATGGAGTTTTCCTTGAAAGAGACAAAAGCCCACTGAGAGACAGCGGTGAATTACCTTCTTGACACATGCGTAATTTCTGAATTGGCGTCGGCATCGCCGAATGGCAATGTTGTCTCTTGGATAGACGACCTCAGCGACGAGAACGTGTATATCAGCGTCATAACCATAGGGGAGATAAAGAGGGGAATCGATAGGCTTTCAATGTCGGCGCGCAGAAGAAAACTAGAGAAGTGGCTTGAAAGTTTGCTTTTGCGTTTTGACGACACAATTGTTTCCGTAGATACTAACGTGGTACTTTCCTGGGGAGAAATGATCGCGGCACTGGACAAAGTGGGGCGTCCAATGCCCGCCCTTGACTCTTTGATCGCAGCTACAGCAAGGTTTCATCACCTTGTACTGGCAACAAGGAACACACTCGACTTCAAGCATGCAGGTATCCAACTCTTCAATCCCTGGCAATCAAAGGGCTAAAAAAACCATGAGAATCATTGTCACAGGTGGTGCAGGTTTTTTCGGCTCCGTGCTTGCCGAATATCTAGCCGATCGCGGACACGAAGTGACCAGCATAGATCGGCTCGCGGGCGACAACCCAAAGTATCGCAACATTCAACTTGACCTTACAGATGGTGGCAAGCTGATGGAAACAATTCGAGAGCTCGGTGAGGTAGACGGCATTATTCATGCCGCTGCCATGCTTGCGCACGACAAAGAAAACCTCGATCGCTTGTGGGTTTCCAACGTCGACGGCACAAAAAACATTTTGGAATGCGCCAGGCAGCTCAAGATCAAGAAAGTCGTTTTCATCTCTACAAATTGCGTGTTCAGCACGGGATTTGACAAACCTGTCGATGAATCGACACCGGTCAATCCGATCGAGACTTACGGCGAAAGCAAGTTAGCAGCGGAGAAGCTCTTTGCAGAATACAGCGATGTAAGTTCGATTATTCTGCGCAGCCCTACTATCATGGCGGCCGGCCGGCTCGGATTGCTGACGATTTTGTTCGACTTCGTAATCGAAGGCCGCAAGCTGTATCTCGTCGGAGACGGCAACAATCGATACTCTTTCATTTACGCGCAAGACCTGGCTAATGCCTGTCTGCTTGCTTTGCAATCCGACCACACAGGCATTTATCACATCGGCTCGGACAATGTCCCCACCATGCGCGAGATGTACCGCGACCTGATGCTCTTTGCCGGAAAAAAACCGCGCTTGTGGTGCGTTCCTGAAGGACCATCAGTCCTGGCAATGAAGATCTTGAACAAACTGAATCTCTCGCCTCTGGGACCATATCATTACCGCATGATTGCTGCCAATTTCGTGTTCGACAACAGCAAATTGAAACGCGATCTCGGCTGGGCACCGACTCTTACGAACACGCAAATTTTGTGTGACGCATACAAGTATTACCAGGATAATTACGACGCCATCAACAATGCCACAGGGGCATCCGCCCACAAATCCAAAGCCAAAGCCGGCATCTTGAATCTACTGAGAATGATTTCGTGATGGCAGGCGCCTGCTGGCGCCGCTACGATGATTTCATAGAACTGCTGGCGGCCGGCTCTTTCTTGCCTTCGTGATATTCCTCTTCGGTGTTGATTTCCCAGAGATTGTCCTTGGTCTTCACACCGTTGACGATGTTTTCGACAGCAACCATCGCCGTCAACATCGAGTGATCCTGGTTGTTGTACTTATGCATGCCGTTGCGCCCGACCAGATACAAATTCTCGAAGCGGTCGATCCATCTGCGCAATTCGTCGAAGCGGTCGTATGTGCCGAAGTAGCCGGGATAGGTCTTGGGCATGTGAATGACGGTCGAGTCCTCGATGTCAGCGCGATCGATCATACCGATGCGCTCCAGCTCTTCGCCGGCGAATTTGGCTACGGTCTCGTTGTCCCAAGTCCAGATCGGCTCGCTTTCATCGCAAAAGTATTCCAGCCCCAGCCAGACTTTGTCCGGATTAGCAACCATGTAGGGGCTCCAGTTGTTGAAGATCTGCAACCGACCCAATTTTACATCCGGCTCCTGGATGTAGATCCAGTTGTCCGAAACCAGCCTCTGATCGGGTTCGCCGTCTTCTTTTAGCGTCATTTTCTTGACCAGAAGGCCGACGGTTATGAAATCTCGGTAGACCAGGCCTTCGCTGATTTCCTTGATCTCTGGCGGAACCTCCGTACGCAGCCCGCGCACCAGGTCGCGCATCGGCATCGTAGAAAAGAAGTAGTCGCCTTCGAACACGCGTGTTTTGCCGGTGTTTTTATCCTTTGCCTCGATGCCGACAATACGATTGCCATCGACAATGAGGTTTTGCACGGCAATCTCCATGTGTATTTCGCCGCCACGTTCTTTCACTTGCTCGGCGACACATTCCCACATCTGGCCGGGACCAAGTTTTGGGTAGAGAAATTGTTCGATAAGCGATGTTTCGGTTTTCTTCTGGCTGACGTCCGAGTCGCCGAAATTGAACAACGACCTGAAGAAATGGAATAAAGCCTTCCAAAGAGACAACCCTTTGACACGCTGAGCGCCCCAGGCGGCACTGATCTTGTGGCAGGGCACACCCCAGACTTTCTCGGTGTAGGACTTGAAGAATGTAAGATAAAGCTCTTTTCCGAAGCGGTTGGTAAGGAACTCTTCCAGTGTCTTCTCTGGCTTTACTGGAAACAGAGTGGCTTTCATGTAGCTCATTCCGACCTTGATCGTCTTGACCAAACCGAAATTAGAAAGCGTTTGCAGGCTGAGGCTGATGGGATAGGCAAAGAGTTTGCGCATGAAATAAATGCGCGACTTGCGATTGCGAATCAGCATTACAAGGTCGGTCTTCTCGGGATCAGGCGGGTCGGCAGCGGAGCTTACAGTAGTCGTGGCATTGCGGTAAGTGACAAGCTGCTCGCCTTGCGTCGCTTGCATCGGCATTATTTCCAGCCACCACTGCATGACTCGGTCAGACTTCGAGAAGAATCGGTGCCCGCCTATGTCGATGCGATTGCCGTTGTGATTGACTGTGCGCGACAAACCACCGATGTAATCGGTCTGCTCCAGCAAGATAGGCTTTACGTTTGTGTGCCTTTGCAGCTCGAGAGCCGCAGTCAATCCAGCAGGACCGGCGCCGATGATGACGGCAATCGGCTGTGTCTGGTTATTACTTTCTTCGCCA
The DNA here is from genome assembly GCA_044228145.1 of Obscuribacteraceae bacterium (SeqCode). GTDB lineage: Bacteria > Cyanobacteriota > Vampirovibrionia > Obscuribacterales > Obscuribacteraceae > QKMZ01. The sequence goes on along the minus strand of JBGAVL010000007.1, from coordinate 2,478 downwards.
GATGAAGGCATCTATCACACATATTGTCAGGCGCAGCCAAATTAGAGACCTGACTCAACTCGGGACTCATGAGTATTCTATATACATTTGCACGAGGCTGACAGCCGCAGGGCAAATCAAGTGGCTGAAGCGTTGCAACAAAGTTGCGCTTGCCACCTGTTGACAATGTCGCCTGGCGCCCGGCAAATGACAACCCGGTAGTTGAATTGGATTTTCAACCGATATCGGCTGAAATTTCATTCCCACTCAAAGCCAAAAACCAGCTCCCCCAAAATTCGTGTCAAAACCGCGATCGATCACAACAGTCGCGAAAGGAAATTCAAAAAATTCGGCTGGGGATTTCAGCTGCGCATTTTCTTTAACGGCAATGCCACGCGTTATGAATTCAGTCTCGGTCAACCAGAATGCAGCTAATCTCACAAACACGAAATCGCCTCACTTCGATGTGTTTTCAATTCCTACTTCTAGGACGATTTCGGTTTCAACTTGTGCCAAAAGAGGGGCTTGAAAATACGCCTGTCGATCGACGTTTTTTGTTCAAACTTTGACCATGTTTTGACAGCCCGACTTTCTCGAATTCGCCCACAATCTGGTGTCGCGGCATTGCTATCATCACATCGCATAGTACGCTTTTAGATAGTAAAATGGTTCAAAAAACCTGCGCCTGGGCATTGTCGAAATGAACTTCACTATCGTCTATCATAAAACCGGTTCCAAAACAAACAGCCGGGTGGCTGTTTGAACCAGCATCGAGTTGGAGAGCAAGCAGAGTTTCCTCCACCTGCTCCCCACCCGAGTACCAGTTTTTATCCAGGCAAGGGTCACGCAACCCGCACTTGTCGCACCGCTAGATAACGACACGCGTCTTGCGCTTGCCTAGTTCTGGATCTTGGCCATGTCCGCCGTGGCGGCGATGGTCATCCGAATGATGTCCACCATGTACGTCAGCTTCAAGGCCGAAACCTTGTCGCGCAACGTGTGGTAGTTCGGATCGAAGCCGTCATCGGTGAACTCGATCGAGATCAGCACAGCCTTCCAGCCGTGGTCGATGAACCCGGCGTGGTCGGACCGGTTGTCGACCGCGTGGTTGTGCGTGTCGACAACGTTCAAGTCCAGCTTGTACTGAGCGGCCGCGCGCGTGAGTGCGACAACCAGTGAGTGGGAGCCGTTGGCGTCCTCACCGTCGTGGATGTCGACCCGGTTGCCCGGCTTGCCGCAGTAGCCGATCATGTCCATCTGGAAGACGCCGACGATGTCGTCCTTCGCAGCGGCGCACTGATCGCTGTACTTGTAGCTGCCCCAGAGTCCCTGCTCCTCGCCCGTAAAATGGACGAAGCGCACGGTGTAGCCCAGCTTGTGGTCCTTGAGAGCGCGAGCGACTTCCATCACGCCGACGGTGCCGGAGGCATCGTCATCCGCGCCGGGAGCACGCTTCTCGTTCTGCCAGGGGCTGCCAACCGTCGAGTCGAGGTGACCAGACACGATGAAGACCTTCTTGGGGTCGACCGTGCCGGGAATCTCAGCCACGATGTTGTACAGCGTCTTGCCGCGCACCTGGTAGGCCACGCGCTTGACGCTGATGCCGAGCGACTTGTAGTAGTCCTCGACGTAGGCCAGCGCCAGCTCCAGATCTCCGTTGTGGGTGTTGCGCGAAGCAATCGTCACGGACTTGCCGCGAATGACTGCCGCAACTTCACCCGTCAGGATGTTCAGGTGCTCGGTCACGCCGGCGACAGTCACGCCCGCATGCGCAGCCACGATACGTGGGTCCTGAGCAGGCAGATTGGTGACGTCGATGGGCGGGGTGGGACGAAGATGCGTGCGACGCACGATCTCCGGGTCGAACTTGCAGCCGCCGCGGGTGTCCTTGCCGTGGTGAACGGAATGGAACTCGCTGTTGTCGGCCTTGGCGTCTTCGCCATGACCGCAGCCGCAGCCGTCCTCGCCGTGGTCGTGACCATGGGTCGGAGCAGCATTGGGGTCGCGCCGGAGTGCAGCTCGCACGAGCAGAGCGGCAACGGCGACCAGCCCCAAAATCAGAAGAATCACGGTGATACTGTTCATAGTTTGGTCTCCTTTGCTGAACTTGCCTTTGACCTTTGCGAACGGTCGAAGGAAGCGCAGCGTGTTAGATGGTTACAGTTGGAAATCTCATGACCGTGCCAACCCATCGCTCTCCGAAAAGGCGAGCAATACGCGCGTGTCTAGCGGTGCGTTTGTGTTTGGGCTACGTGGAAAAAGTTTCCTTGGTCTGGTCAATGAGGGTTAAAAGAGACTTTCACCTTAGAAATTCATGAAGAGAGAAAGCAAATGAGTTCGGTTTCAAATACCTCGAGAGCTTTACCAGGTAGAGCGCATTAAGCTAAGCGTGCAGCTCGCGCGAGGGCAAAAATGTCACACGATTGAAACCAAACGCGCTGTCCATGCGGTTTTCAAAAAAAAAAAGCCACCCAGCGAAGCTAAAAACGCCAAATATGC
>JBGAVL010000079.1:0-20282 GCA_044228145.1 Obscuribacteraceae bacterium (SeqCode) | reverse complement strand
GGTGTGGGCAGCAAGTAATCGGGCTGAATCCAGATTTTATCCGCTTGCCACAGTGCCTGTACCAGGTCGTCCACCAGCAATCGAGAGGGCTCGAAGTCGAATGCCAGCAGCCCAGTCAATTCCTCAGCCGGCATGTCCTCCGGCGCGGGCAGCAAGAAATTAGGCTTTACTGTTTCGGCAAGACGCCGGCGGGCAAAACGCATCAGCTCTTGTTGTCTTTCGGCAATCTGCCGCTCGCCAAGCTGCTTCTGAAGTTTGAGCGCGGCGGACAATCCGATGAATTTCACCATGTCTTCAGTGCCGCGACATTCGAATGAATACACCGCAGATGGGTTTGCGGCACGGGTTTCAAAATATTTGTGTCCGACCCAGACAGGAGTAAGACGCTCGACAATCTTGCGATCGAAATAGGCAAAACCTATGCCGTTGGGCGAACCAAGCCATTTGTGCGCAGAAGAAACCCAGGTGTTGAAACGTGAAATGTCAACCGGACCTTGCCCTGGACTGTGCGCGCCGTCCACCAGAAGCGGCAATCCTTCCAGATGCATTTCAGCGACAAGAGAATCGAGATTTGGTCTCCAGCCGGTAAAACAGTCAATCTCGCTCACTGCAACGAGTTTCGTTTTTGCTGATACCAAAGTGGCGATGCCCTGGCAATGGTGATGGCTGCCTAATTCCGGCTGGACCTTGTGCTTGCGCACGACGATGCCGCGCGTTTCCTCTAAAAAGCGTGCGATGGTATTCAGGCAGCCATGCTCGTGATCGGTGGTGACAAGCTCGTCGCCTTCTTTGAGCAGGTAGGCGTGCATCATCAATTGCAAACCTTCAGTCGTGCTTTCAGTCAGCATCAGCAAATCGCGCTCTACGCCAAACATCTCAGCCGCCACTCTTCGCGCGTCTTCTCGCAACTCTGTTTCGAAAAAAGTCGTCAGCGTCGGATTTTGGTTAAACCGGCGCCAACCATCTTCCAATGCGGCAATTACAGAAGCAGGTTTGCGCCCGCAACTACCGGTGTTCAAGTACATCGGGTCTTCCGGACCGAATGGAAACTCGCTGGCGACCAAGGTTTTGTCCAAATGACCTGTTGCCGGTTTTGTTAACAAAGTTTCGTTTTTTTCCACGATTTATCGCCTTTTTGCCGGTTTGAGTGCCACTGAAATAAAGATTTCGACAAGAATGGGGGAAATACGCTAATCCCGCTTGCTACCTGCGTTTTTTTGCATACAATACAATTGCAAGATGGGTTCTTTTCCAGGTGTGACTATGTTAGCCGACGGCGAACCAGCATTCATAGGTCTATTTGTAATTTTTGCCATTATGGTGTTCCTGGGAATATGCGGAAGCCAGGGTTATTTCGGCGCGGTGTACTAAAACAAGTATCGACAGATGTTTTATCTCATTCCGCCCCACTAAGCGTCATGTACTTCGGAACCACCAAGGCAGTAAGAAAGCTCTCAAGGAGACTTCCTTTTGTGCTGTCTTCCGCGCTCGCGTTAGCGTGCATGGCGGGCTCTGGAACGCTCTTGTCCAGCTGTGGCGGCGAGATGGGCACCGATGCTGAATTGTCGAAGAATGTTTATATGGAACTTGTCGACTGGCACATCTCAGGGCTCTGGGTCATCAATTGTCCGGTCGCCTGGATGCGCGTTTTGAACTACAACAACGTTCCGGTAAAGAATCCCAAAGTGAGCTACGCGACTTTCGACTTCGAAGGAAAACCGCTAAGTTCGGGCACTTACGTCATGGAAGGTGAGGTGCCTGCAGGGCAGGTGAAGAACTTCATCGAGCAATATCTGGGGCTCGTAGACCTGCACAGCGACAAGCTTGCAGTCAAGTTCATCGGCGTCGAACGCGAGTAAACCAGCGGGGCGGACAGATGCAGAAAAGGCGCATGTATTGTGCCGCCTGAAATGCAGAAAAGGCGCATGCTCTGCGCCTTAAGCCTACCTCGGCAGTAGTAATTGTGGCGCTCGATGCGAGCTTCAATAGCGCTTAGCGCTGTTGGTATTCCTTATTGAAGAATGACGACTTCAGCACCATGTAGATAATCGGACCGTAAAGCAAAATAAGAGCCAAGAACATGACTTCAGGCATCTTCTCGTAGATCTTCGCGAAGGGTCTGGCGATGAAGTCGATTATGAATAGTCCACAAGCAGTACCGGGCATTTCGCTAATCTCCTTGACAATGCTAACGATTATAAGCATCGCAGCGGTTAAGAAGAAGTGAAAAGCGCCAATGTTGGGCTTATTATTCTGTAATGCAGTCAAGAGGAATTGGACGGATTGAACAAAACCGTCTGTTCATGCTCGTTTTTACGACTGTTCTTAAAACGACCAAAAGCCGCTTCTGATCAAATTCTTAGTTACGCCAGTACGTGAAATACTTCTTCCAGTGGTCTACCAGAAATGGCGCGAGCAGTTCAGGGCACAAAACGCACAACACGCAAAGGACCAAGGAGAGCGTTAAAGCAAGTGAAAAAACCCAGATCATGATTCTCGTGAAGACTCCAACTGTCTTGAAACTTACTTCCAGGCAAGATGAGTGACATCATCGTGGCGAGCGGTTTAAGGACTGGTTAAGGATAAAGTTTATTCAGTTTAATGAAACCTGTCTAGTCTGTTTCCAGCACATGAAACTGGGACTGAGAGCGGATTCTCGAGCCCTGAAACCTTCACGCAAGTAGCCCTCGCCCTCCTGACAACATTGGTAGATATATTGATCGACAGCAAAAATTTTTCGCCCGAAACGCTGATTTAATCAAGGTTTCCGCAAAGAACTGGCCTGCTCGAATCGACGGAAACCGCAGACCTCTTCAATGCCAGATGCAAAATTCAGAAGGGGAGGTGCATGCACCTCCCCCACAGAATCTATCTTTTGGTTTTCGACGCTCTTCTAGTTGTGGTCTAGCGCTACGTCCACTTGCAATGCACCGGTACCTTGGAAGACAACCGTTGTGACGGCATCACTATCAACGGATACGCGGCCTTGAATCATTCCACCTTTGGTGGGACCTTCAGCAATGCGTTGACTGGTTGGTGCCGGCTGGCTTGTGATGCGCACACGCTTTATGATCGCAGTGTCGTTGTTGTCGCTTTTCTCGACTTTCTCGACGATGCGCTTCTTGGTGGTGACCTTCTTTACCTGCGCTTTCTTGGCTCCGGTTCGCGTCTCGGTCGGCGTTGCCACCGGCTGGAACGGTTTCTTTTCCTTAACGGCAGTGGCAATCAGCTCTTCTTTTTCGTGAATAGGGCTGACGTGCGGCACGCCGTAAGAGACATAGACCTTGGTGGGAATCAAGTCCTTGCTGCCGCCTTCAACCGAAGCGATCATCACGGGAGCATTAGTCGACTCGAGATAAGCAGTCGCATTGATCGGTGCGCGCGAGATCACGAGCGAAAGCTGCTCGGTACCAGGGTTCTCGTCGAACTGCAGGTAAGTGCCGTCGCCGGGAATCATGACGTCGCGTCCGTGGGCAACATGATTGTTTTCATGCGCTCTCTCATTCGGAAACAGCACAGCGCGTTCGCCGCGGCTGCCGCTCTTCAAAAGGACATAGGCGTATCCATCTATATTAGGTACGACGTGAAATCGCACCTGGTCGCCTGTTTTAAAAGGGTACTTATTGCTGACCTTCAGGTGTTCAGCACCGCGCTTCAACTCGATCCAATATTGAACGCCAGTATTTTTCTCTTCTTTCTGGTTGTTCAATTGCGTGCGGAACAAGTCTTTCGAACTCGGTTCGCTAGTGTCAGCCGGCCCCGCCGAAAACGCCGGCAGAGCCGCCGTTATTAGGGCACATAGTGCCACAGGAAGGGTTTTACGGAAATTCATTACTAATCCTCCATATATTCTCATTCTTGCACAACCGGCTCATCTATGTCGGACTGCAAGACGGGTCAGAAATACCGAGTTGCGTTGGTTAACCTGAGTCGCTGATGCACCTGAACTTCTTTTCTCTACGGACAGCATCCCAGGTTTTAGGAGGTCCGCATCAATTTGTATTCCAGAATCCAATTCGTACTGGCTCATAATTCCGGAAGCCTTCTTGAAGAAAGCGTTTACAGCTTCCTGGTCTCCGTAAAAAGAGATGGGGTAATGGCTGGAAAGGACAAGCATTGTTTCGGCGCCGGGCGCGCCCGCCAGTCCATAGCACTCCCGCATTTGGTTTAATTCTTGTTTTACGTCCCCATTGGAGAAATTAGTCTCCAGACCTGCAGGGCAGGTGAAGAAATCGCCCGGCTGCAGAAGGAATTCGGTGGGATGCTTGCGCGCAGGAGCAGCCGGAGCTGACTTTGCCGGAGCGCCTTTGGCTTGAGGCTGAGACTTGCCTTCAATTGCCGCTTTCTCCCTGGCCAGGTCTTCTTGCGAAGGTGGGAAAAGCGTGTTGATGTCTTCACCCGACGAGGACTGGTGGAAGACATAGACGTAGGACGGCTCGTCCACGCTGACTTTCATGTAGAAATTCTGTCCATTGCTCAGGACTTCGCCCGGTTTGTAGGTCTGGAAAACCTTAATCTTGCCCTTTCTCGGGTCGTTGAACTTGCCCTCGAGCGCCACCCAGGGAATTTCCGGTCTCCTCACGTACTCGGCCGGGATGATGATCGGCTGCGGGGCCCGCGCCAGAATCGTGACGGTGCCGGCGCTGATCGCCAAAAGGAGTAAGACCATGATCAGTGTGCTGTTCACGAATGCTGCCTTCCTGGGCTTATAGTCGATATCCGAAATCAATTTCTGACCGCAGGTTTTGCAAAACCTTGAGGACTCCAAGTGCGACGCGCCGCACTTAGAGCAGTTTACACGAGCAACTTCCATACAGCCCGCCTTTATCACTGGGGCGCCGGGAGCGGGCTTGGGAATGTCGATGGCGCTCTGGCTGAGCTTTCGAGCCAGGGGAGCCTCGCCGCCCTGGATCAAGCACTGCATGATCACGTCCACCCAGAGCATTTGCTGAAGCCGTGTGCCGTCACTTGTTTCCGGCTCGGGAGGCAACGAACCGCAGTGCATGCCGATCACGTGCCCGTCTTTGAACATCGGGCAACCGGCTGATTCCGGCGGCAGGACCAAATTGTGGACGAGGTGATTCGGATCGGCCTCGCGAAGACTGCCCAAAAGACTGCCTCTGCGCACGAAAGGTTTGCCTTCGAAAGGGTCGACAGTAAGGCTTTCGATATCGTCGTAAGGTTTGAGCTGGATTTGAACTGCGACAGGAATCGGCACCGCTTTGCGATTGTATGAGCCTCTGGGCGGCTGCTGATCGTGAATCTGCATATCCTGCCGCAATTCGACAAGCGTTTGGAAAACTGCAAAATCATCCAGTCCGGACACACGCCAGAGCTGATTGGCTGGGGTGATGCCATCAAGAACGGGCCAGAGAAGTTTGGCGCGCTCGAGAGAATCGCCTGTAAGATTGGTTTTGTTGAGATCGGGCGCAACCCTGAGCCAGAGCGCCGATGGACCGCCCACCTGCGCCTGCAATTTCGGTAATTCATCATAGCGCCGGTGTGATTCGATGAGCAGCATATCGACCGGACGATGAATAGGGCGGGTCGAAAGCCAGTCAGGCTGCTTGGCTGAGCGAAAGTGGAAATTGCCGTCCAGTTTTGCTTCAAAAATTTGATACAGCGCATACTCGTTGTTGAGCCCGCCGTACTGCGCGTGAAGGACTTTTCCGTCCTGGCAGAAGATGCGCGCAATCGTGCGATTGCGTTCGTCAGTGATGACGAGAATGCCCTCTTTGCGAGCGTTTGTGATGGTTTGGAGAACCATGGACAGGTCGAGTTCTGCAAGCGAACCGCCCATGCCCTGGTCGATAGATGCTTGAGGCACGCTGTTTTTCTGAATGAGCTTGGCAATTGTGTCGATGCTGAGATCAGGCAAAGTCGGGCGTGTGATCAGGACGACAGCGTTATTCTTCTGCAGTGAAACCTGAGGAATATACTCAGTCATGGCTTGGGTAGCCATTTGCGTCGTGGACGAACGGCTGAAGCGCGGATGAAAAAGCGCCCTGGAGACGCCCCTTTCCTCTCCGGACGAGGGAAAGCGAATTTTTAGCGCTTCCAGATGTTCGGTGAAAAGAATGATGGAATGCGCGGTGGTGGCGACCTTGTCTTGATCCACAAGCCAACAAGTGGCCAAAACCTCGTCAGCGGAAGACGTCCGGTCGATGATCACCCCAACCGACCCGGCATATTGCCTGGCTTCAATTTTGGTACTCAGACCTGCGCCCTCTCGAAGTCAAGATCCGGTTTTTCGCTTGTCGTCCCCACTCCGGTGACTGCGCCTCAAAACGGCGAACTCAGCCTCCGTATACAGTATAGAAGAGGCCCTAACTATTGGGGGCTCCGGTACGCAAATATAACTGCAAAGACTGAATTTTGGTGTTGATGGAAAGATTGAGGTCGACCCTACAGCAAGACAAAGGATTATTCTGACTTTTCCGGCTGCTCGACTGGCGGTTTCGCTTTCGTTTTTTTTGCTTTCGAGACCGCCCCCAGGTCTTCAACAGCTGGCGAAAGCTGATATGGCGTAAAAGCTTGGGGAGCCTGCGTTTCGTTTAAAGTCAGGGCCCCATAGGCAAGCCCTGGTGGCACCGCGGGCGAAGGCGTCGACGCCGGCGCTGAAGCCGTAGCTCGACGGCTCATTTCCATTCGCATGTAGTTTTCCAGAGTGCCTACACGCTGAAACATTTCATTCATGGAATTCACCATGAACTGCAGTGCTTCGCCTTGCTGCATCAGCAATATTTCAGTCGAACTCCCACCAGAACTTGCCTCTTGATCAAGTTTTTCGACAATCCAGTCTCGGACCATCGTTGTATAGCGAATGCCTTTCTTGTTCGCCAATTCGTAGACTCTTGCCAAAATCGGCTCTTCTATACGAATTTGCAAATTGCCGGACTTTGCGAGCTCTTTCTGTGCAGCCCTCATCGTTTTTTCTCTTCTTTCTTCCTTGCTAATCCGGTCCATATCTTGTGTACTCCCGTGCCCAGTTCAATGCTGCCTCTGCGTGGTAAACATTGATAATTTCTTCGCCGAACTCGTCTTGCATGTACTCGATAAAAATCTCTAACGTCCTGTTTGCTTCTGTTTTTCCAACTGTAACCGAGCGTTGATTTCCTCTTTCGCTGGTCGCTTCTAAATACTCTTCTCTCGCGCCGATGTCCGCGAGAACTTGAAAAACCTCTGAATCTGTGACGTTATGCCTTCTGAGGCTATCCCAATTGAAACAGAAACTCATCGCCCTACCCTATTTTGTCATACTTTTTCATTACAATAAGCGAATTAAGTATATTTAGTCAATACATTTTCAGCACAAATCGGCAGCAGATTTACCGCCAGTCGCTTGGAAACTAAAATCTTCGCTGCGCGTCTGAATGACTTGTGGATGCAAGGACATGGAATTCGGAGACAGCCCTGGTTTCCGGCTTCATGTTTCGAGAGTTTAAGGACCTGGGTTATAATGAACCTGCGCAGCCGCCGAGACCGCGGGTATATCTGGTAACCTAATGTCTCTCACGCGATGCGGACTCGGGCGCTCGTAGCTCAGTGGATAGAGCCCCCGCCTTCTAAGCGGGTTGTCGTTGGTTCGAATCCAACCGAGCGCGAATCTTTCCCCATCGCCTGCGGGTCATTAGCTCAACGGCAGAGCAGTTGCCTCTTAAGCAATTGGTTCCAGGTTCGAATCCCGGATGACCCACCATTTTCGAGGAGCACCTTTCGAGGTGCTCTTTTTGTTTGGCTGAAACGCCCGGGCGCCGCTAAATCCAATTCGCAAATAATGAACCCTCCGTTAACTTTTCCCAGGTTGTCAAGAAGCAGCGATAAGATGCAAACCTCCCTCTCGTTGCGCTCCTAAAAACATGACATTCGAATTACAAACCAAACTAAATCCGGCCCTCAGCGGACCATCCGTGCACAAATTAGAACGAAACGCCTTCTGGCAGTGGTGGCAACTGTCGCAAGCGTTTAAGTTGATTCCCAAGCGCACTCAAGATCCGTTCAGAAACGACGCGCTTCGGGCCTCCTTGATATTCCTGCTCACCTGTCCCTTGCAATTGGCACTGATGCTGTCCCTGGCACTTCCAGAGGCGCTGGCAACACACAGGGAATTCGCAATCCTAAAACTAGCGGTAATGACTGTGTTCGTCTGGTTGATCATGCTGCGTCTGTTTCTTTTGGCGGGGCGCCGGCATGTTCGTATTATTCAAGAAGTAATCGCAACAGAGGACGGGCTGGAACTAAAATCGCCGTTCTTCAAAAAAAAGATTCAGTGGTTTGAAATCAACGATGTCTTTCCCGTCAGCAACATCGAGGCAGGCGAAGACTTGTTCGAAATTGATTGCAACAACGGCGAGTGTTTTTTCCTCTCGAAAAATCTCAGTGAAAGCAACAGGCTGATTGCCCTAGTTGAGAGCAAACTTACGCGCACAAAGAGACCCTCCTTCGAGCTTAACTACCGGCTTCCCGACGCCTTTTTTGATTCAGCCAACATGGCGACTTACGCAATCATTATTGCTGTCGCATTTGGGTGTATCAATTCAACAAAGCCGCCAACCCTGCCGGAAGCTTTGATGATGCTGCTTTTCAGCGTTGGCAGTCTGGCAGTTCGCTGGCTGTATGTTCACAAGATTCCACAGCTTGTCAGACTTGGACAGTCAGAGATTTTCCTTAGAACCCGCTCTCAAAGCCAACTCATCGCAATGGAGCAAGTGCAACAAATAAAAAAACTTGGATTCTTGCTGATCATCAAAACTCGCGCCAATTGGTTTGTGCTCTTCCTTTCCAAGAAGGAGCCGATCAAGGAAAAGCTCCTGGAATGCAGCAAAGAACTCCTTGTGCAGCAGCAGCGAGTAATCACGTAGAGCAAGATTGCACTGCCTTCTCAACGGGAATGATCCCTGGAGCGAGGAGCAGTTCAAGTCATGAACGAAGATACAGAAAAACAAATAACAGTACCCCAGGAAGGAAGAGCTTCAGAAGCAATCCAGCAGGAGGGGAAATTCACCAACACTGCAAAGCAAAACACTTGGACTGAAGCCACGGCTGACAATCGCAAGAGCAAGAAGGACACAGTCAGCCAAGAAGGACTAACAGACGACAAAATCGCTGAGATTAAGGCGAAAGGCGGTTTCAAAAAGTTTGAGCTTTTTGACAGCGCTCAAGACACTTCAGAAGAATTTCTCATAGCTGAAAACAAGGACGGCAAAGACTTTATAAAGAAAATTGAAGCTCAAAAAGATCCGGAGAGAACCGTTCCTCCAGAAAACACTTTACTCTTGCTCAAAGACTTTTTTCACAAATACACTACGCCCTTTGTAGACGCCTACTGGCGAACGAAAGCTCTCAAGGATGGCGACCAAAAGAAATGCAACTTGTACGAGGAAATCGTAGAAAGGTTTGAGCGAAGCCCGTGGAAAAAACCCGACGATCTCAAAATCAAGCTTGACCGCTCGATTACATATCCTCACTACGATTCTCAAAAGAGCACGCTTTTCATGGATCCTGTAGAGCATCCAGCCAAGCAAATCGAGCATTTGGCACACGAGGGCTTTCACGCGACCCACCAGGCAACAGAACAACTCTACATGGGACAAAAGGAATTATCTTTGGATGAGTTCGTACGAATAAAGTCAGAGCTGGAAACAGAAAGCTTTGTGGTCGAAATTAAGGTGCACAACCAGCTTACGGCTTCCATGCACGGTGGACCCGTCACCTACAAATGGGCCAATTCAAAACGAGAACCGCAGCCAGACAAAGATCTTGGTGCGCTATACGCGGAGGAAGGACGTGCAGGATTGAAGAAGTTCATAATCGACAACGCATATACCGAAATGGACATTGGCGGCAAGAAAAAGATGGCTACCTATCACGACTACTACGTGGATCAGTATATTTCATACAAAGCCAATTGGAAAAAAGCTCACGACGATTTGCAGGCTCGATTCAAAGCTGATCCTTCATTGAAACAAGCGATCCTGAAAGAGCACTTCTAGAGCCATTTTACTTCCACTATAGCGAAGTAATGAACTTTTCCGTGTTCATCAAACTTGATTGACAAGTCAATACAGGCTAATCCGCCTGGCTTCCGGGGACGGCCCTGCGTAATTTGATAAACAAGCATTCTCTTTTCCAGTCCTGGTCCGCCTTCCTTACCAAAAAGTTTCACGATTTGCGGCTTTGTCTTGCCAATTAGCTGACGCATGTTGGATTGCAAGAACTTCCAACGTTCCTCGTCATTCTTTCCAGGAATTAAGGGACCTCCAGCGGATGTACCTCCGCGGGGGTTTGGCAAACCAGCTCCTGCAAGGCCCTGAGCCAAGGCGCACGGCATCACTGCGCAACCAATAGCTGCCAGTAAACAAAGTAAACTTTCAATGACACGTTTCTGCATAACACCAGCTTCTCACTATCTATGGGCAACTTGCAACCCGGTATTCCCCAGGAAAAGCGCAGGATTATTGCAATTCTCCCGTTGAAAGGTTGCGTTAACCACTCCTTAACCGCGTACTGAAAGAATTGCCTTTGTACTTGCGTCAAATGATCTGGAACTTGCGCCAGATAACTTGAACTAGATACCTTGCCCCAGGTTACCGAATTAGGCAACCCTCGCTACGTAATCAAACCAGGCACCGTATTTGGTGCCCAGTCATCAAATCACAAAATCCGTTTTATGTTCTCTCATTTAATAGATGACAATCTCAAACGCTGCTTGGGAGCTTTTGTCGTGGCGCTGACAATGCTTACTGCGACTGCTTCGGATGAAATCTCGAGCCATTCGCATCGTCCTTCGAAAGTTGTTGGTACGCAAGCTTTAGAGACAATTTGCGCGAGTATTGATACTAGCTTTGGCCAACCTTTCGTCGAAGCTATCAACCATTACTTCAAGAAATTTTGCTTGCCAAAACACTCTTTTTGAGGTATGGTCTTTAAGTAACAAAAACGCCCGCCCAAGCAGCCGATCAAATTGGCTGACAGGTACGGCTAGTGTCCCGCCCGGACCTCCACTGCGGATGGCCGAGCAACACCAGATCAGCAAACCGCGAAAGCGGTTGACCTTGCACAGGCATCTCATCGGCAAACTGTTTCGCGCAACCGAGGTCGCAAGCCCTCTGCTTTGACGCGGCATTTTTGCAGAAAGACTCTCGCCATCTCGAGATTTTTTGCAGAGCACAGGCATCTCGCCCACTTCGCCACCAATATGGGAGGTCCACCATGTTTCGATGGAACCCACAAGTGACGACTCGAGAATCACTTATGAAGGATTTTCTTGCTTCGCTAGTTGTCTTTTTGCTGGCTCTGCCGCTCTGCCTGGGTATCGCTATCGCATCGGGAGTTCCGGTCGAAAAAGGAATTCTCACCGGCATTATTGGCGGGTGCATAATTGGTTTTATCTCAGGCAGTCCGTTGCAAATCTGCGGACCGGCAGCCGGGCTGACAGTACTTGTTTTTGAAATCGTCAGCAATCACGGACTTTCCGGACTGGCAGTGATTCTCGTCACCGCCGGTCTTTTGCAACTATGTATGGGATTCGCCAAAATCGCGCAGATTTTCAGAGCAGTATCACCGGCAGTGATCAACGGAATGATGTCGGGCATTGGCATCACTCTGGTACTCAGTCAGATTTACGTCATTGGCAGTTTGCAGCCGAAAGCGCATGCTCTGCAAAACATCAAGCACTTTCCGGAGCTCATCGCCAATATATTCGACCCAACCACCACTGCATTCGAATCCGTAAATATCGGCGCACTTACAATCATTGTATTGATGGTTTGGAAGAAATTCGCAAAAGGAAAGTTTGCGGCAATTCCGGCAGCTCTGGTGGCGGTTGTCACTGCGACAATTACGAGCTCCGTGTTGCAATTGCCGGTAAAACATATTCCACTGCCTGAAAATATTTTCAGCGGAATAAAACTTTTGGATTTGGCAAGCATCACCCAAATGGACCCGTGGGCGATTGCTCGATTCTCTATCGTTCTGGCGATTATCGCCAGCGCCGAAACCTTGCTGAGCGCAGCTGCAGTAGACAAACTTCACCGCGGACCAAGAACCAAATACGACCAGGAATTGATCGCGCAAGGAATCGGCAACATGATTTGTGGCTTCGCCGGCGCACTGCCAATGACCGGCGTCATTGCCCGCAGCAGCGTCAACGTAATGAGCGGCGCCAAGACTCGTCGCTCCGCGATCCTTCATGGTGTCTGGCTGCTACTGGCAGCAGTGGCAATCCCCGGACTTTTGCGAATGGTGCCGATCGCAACTCTGGCCGCCCTGCTCCTGTACACAGGACTGAAGCTGATCGACATCAAGGCGATTCGCAAACTGTGGAATTTCGGACCAAGATTGGTCGGCATTTATGCCATCACCACTATCGCAATCGTCAGTACCGACTTGCTCGTTGGCGTCGCCTTGGGTGTTGTTCTCTCTATCTTCAAACTCGTCTACACAATGTCGCGTCTGAAAGTTTCTATCGATCGCCTCGAAAACAAATGCATCTTGCACTTGCGTGGCGCGGCAACTTTCCTCAGCTTGCCTTTGCTCGCCGACGCTCTCGATTCGGTGCCGTCAAACTGCGAATTGCACGTCTGCATGGACGAGCTCGACTACGTAGACCACGCCTGCCTAGAGTTGATCATGGATTGGGAACAGCAGCATGAATCGACAGGCGGAACTTTGGTCATGGACTGGGGCGAACTGCGCGCCATGTTCAAGAGCAAACGACGCACTAGACATATCAGAACCGCACCAACTGCAAGTGCAAATGCATCGCCAGTGCACTCGCATGCGCTCGCCAGAGAATCAGCCGCAGTCTGATCGCCTGAGTGCAAATTTCGGATTTGCTGCGCAAAAACTTTCTGCAACCAGGCCCCAAACCCGATAACTGGGCATATTAGGGTAAACCAGGGGCACGGTTAAATGTTCAAATTCTTTCGACGAGCCAGCAAAAAGGCAGTTCAAGTTTCCAAGCAGCGTCCGCCCAGCGCCAATGAGGTGCAGCCCGGCTCCGTCAAAGCGGGCGACCAGGTCAAAAAATGCGCAAAATGCCACCGGTATTTTCTTGCCAATGCCGTAATTTGCAAATATGACTCAACATTGCTGATGCTGTTGAGATATGAACATCCACTGCCGGCACAATCGCTCAACGCGACTCGCGCCGACGGATCAAAATGGTCATTGCTGTGTGAAAACCACCTGGGAAGCGGTTCTATTAGCGATGTTTTTGCAGCCCTTGATACTTCGACAGGACGAAAGTATGCAATTAAGGTACTGCATGAAAAACTAATGGGCGACGAAAAGTCGGTGCGCAAATTTCTGGATGGCGCAAAGGGTCCGTTGGTGCTTAACCACGAGAATATCATTCGCACCCATGCAACCGGCAGTCCGAAAGAACAGAACCATAGCAAAGCGCGCCCCTTCATCATCTGCGACCTTGTCGAAGGACAGCAGCTATCCAAACTCATTGACAAACATGATTTGCCATCCGCCGCAGACACGCTTTCGATCGCCGGCGACATTTGTGCGGCCCTCGCACATGCGCATGAACATGGAATTGTGCATGGCGATCTGAAGCCGTCAAACATTTATCTCGTATCGGACGGAGAAAAAGACATCGCCAAAGTTTGCGATTTCGCTGTCGCCGAAAGACTCTTTCGAGGACTGGAATGGAATCAGATCAGCACAATGACTACGAGCATATACGGATGTGCCGCATACCTGGCGCCGGATTTCATAGATGTGAGAAATGCAAGTGCCGCCAGTGACATTTACTCGCTCGGATGCATCATGTATGAATGCCTGACAGGGAGCCCGCCTTTCACAGGCGCCAATGACTTTGTCACCATACTTATGCACCGAGATACAGCGCCCAAACCCTTCTCGGCTGACTACACACCAAAGGCAGTAGCCGACATTGTTATGAAAGCACTCGACAAAGACCCGCGGCAACGCTGGCAATCAGCCGCCGAAATGCGCGAGGCAATAGCTAAATTGTAGGGGCGACGCCATGCATCGCCTGGATTTGATCGGGTGAAAACAGGCGAACGCAATTACAATGATTCGAGGCTGGCTTTAGCTGCGGTCCACGTACAGAGCCCCATTCCAACCCTTGGCAATATACCCAACCAGTAGCATTTATCGCCCCGCGCGAAGGCTCCCACTGTGTGATACATTCATGTCTTTCATGAGGGGACTTCTATGCGCAATAACTGGAAAACCGGGCTGGTTTTTCTCAATATCACGCTCGTTCTGGCGATGACTAGCGCTCAGTCCGCAGAAGCAAAAGAGAAATCAAAAGTTTTAAGCAAATCGAAGGTCACAGAAACATCGCCGGTCGCAGACAAAGACGATTCGGTGCGCAGCGTCCTGATCAAATTAGAAGCGGCGATTTCATCAAAAAACGCGACAGCCGCGGATTTGTTGTTTGCAGACGATATAAGCTTTATCGATCAATCCGGGGAGGAAACCCGCGGGAGGACGGCATTGCGCGAGCGTTTTGAACAACTGTTCAAGCAATCTTCAGCGTCGGCAATCGGCATACATCCGCAGAACATTAGCTTCCCTGCGGACCAAGTCGCTCTTGTTGTAGGAGAAGTAAGCCGCCAGCATGAGAATCAGGATTTGCCGGCTTCGCGCTTTTCCATGGTGCTGGTGAGGAAAAACAATGCCTGGCAGATCAAACAAATGACAGAAACAGCAATGCAAGCAGCGCAAAGCGAAAATAGACTGCAAGCATTGAATTGGTTGATCGGCGAGTGGTCTACGGAAAAGCAGGATGCTTCGGCGCACATGAACGTCGAATGGGCCCCGAGTAAAAAGTTCATCACTTCAAAGTGCACGATCAGCAAGACTGGTGCGCCAGCGCAAATTGATACTCAAGTAATAGGTTGGGATCCGCAGCACAACGCGATTATCTCATGGCACTTCGACAGCAATGGTGGCTTCGGCAGTGGCACATGGAATAAGAGTCAGAACGAAAGCAAATGGACGGTCGATGTTGCAGGAGTAGGCGCAGACGGCAGCAACACAAAGGCCAGCAATGTTTTTACATTGAAAGCGCCCGACGAATTCGTCTGGCAATCTATACACCGCAGCTTAGACGGCGCCGATGTTGCCGATACTGAAGCAATCACCGTTCACAGAGCAAAACGATGATGCGCAGCAGCACCACCACTGCGATTTTCCTGCTAGTTGCCAACTTAATGTCGCCCCGATGCGAGGCACAAGAAATGGGTATGCCTGACGACGGCTTTCGCTCCTACAGTAATACCGGTCGAGGAAATTACAACGCGCCGATGGGCGGAACTCGCTCATATAACTCGTTCAATTCTGGGTTCTCCAGTTTTAGCCAGCCTGCACACATGAATTACAACACACAGAGAAGCACTCAAGCGGCACAAAGATTGGCGCGCAACATGAATTCCATGTGGTCGAAAGCCGCGCCGGCAGTCATGGCAATGGCAAGGGAAAATTCAATGTATCAGGGTCAGCCAAGCGGCTATCAGGTTCAACAAGGTGCTTACCCTGTCCAACAGCAGCAATACTCTCCGCAAGGGATTGATCAACCAGGAAGATTTATGGGAGGTTTGATGCCGCCCATGTCAAAGCAAGAGATGCTGCGCATCTTCCTGGAAGGTGGTTCTCAGCAATCAACGGGTGGCGGTTATGCGTCTGCTCCAAGCGGTGCATCATCAGCCGCAACCCACACTGCATACACCAACTATCAGACCGCAGTAAATGAAGAGAGAAAGGCTCGTTATGCCGCCGAACGCGCTCGCAATCACAACACAGATCAGTGGCACAGAAAAGACGACGCCAACACAGCCTATTACGCAGCTAACAATGCAAATTACGCGGCTGAGCGTGCTGAATCTGCCGCCTACAATGGCGATGCGCAGGCTCGTAATTATGCGGGCCTTGCTCGGGCGTGCGCCAACCGAGCGCGCGGAAACGCCAATCAAGCACGCTACAATGCCGATACGATGCGTTAAAGAGCCCAATCCAGCCTTCTAAGTCACTCCGCCTCTGAAAATGACTCATTTTACTGCCTTTAAACTATTCCACAACTTCGTTTAATAGTGTATGATATTGGTATGGAAGCTAAATTGAAGTTTGCGAAAAACAAGGCAGGTCAGCAAACATGCTGCCCAGTGCATGTTACGCTGCCAGAGCAAGAGCCAATCGACAGCGACCAGGCTGCCGAGCTGGAAGACCTGTTCAAAATACTGGCCAACGACACAAGACTCAAGCTTTTGCATACGCTGGCGCGAGTCGAGGAAATGTGTGTTTGCGATTTGGCAGCGGCGGTGGAAATGACTCCGCAAGCTATTTCAAACCAGCTTCAAAGACTCTCCGATCGCGGCATTGTCGCGACGAGACGCAGTGGCAACATGATTTATTACAGAGTGATCGATCAATGTATAGTCGGTTTGTTGCAAAAGGCTTTGTGCTTGCTGGCCGACAGCGAAAAGCACAGTAAGACTACAATATAAAGGAGTAAGGAAATGGCTGATCAATGTTGTCCGTCCACCTGTTGCGACGGTAAGGATTGCAAACCTTGCCCGGGATGCGCATGCTGCTGCTGCTGTTGTTCTTCATATAAAGAAGGCGAGAAATGCAGCTGCTCTCCGGAATCCCCCTGCGAAACGCAAACGAAAAAATAGTATGATCAAGGCGCTCGAAAGGGCGCCTTTCATTTGGATAGGTCTATTTTGGAAAACGAACATAACTCACAGTGAATACGTCAATTCCGATCAAGATTGTCGACGGCGTGCAGCTGATTCCGAAAACTACGGGAATTTGCAGGGTCGTGGTCAGCGATTCTAATGCAAAAATGGACTTGTCGTGGGACAGATTCGTACGGCTGAATACGGCGGCTAAAGCTGTAATTGCGTCCGGGGCCAAAACTATTCTTGACGCGGGTGGATTCGATGGCGCGCTCGGATTTTTCCTTACAAAACCAGAGACAAATCCTGTCGCGGAGAGAGAGAGCGGCGTTGAGAGAGAGATCGGCGTTGAGAGAGAGCTCGGCGTGGAAATTGATCTTATTGATCCAGCGACCACAGGAGGATCTGTTCTGGAAATTCCGGCTGCGGATGGGTCGTATGATGCAGTCGTCGCCGTCGATGTTTTGGAGCACATCGATCCAAAAGACAGAGTAAAAGCGCTGGCTGAGTTCGCGCGAGTCGCAAGGGAATACGTCATTTTAAATTATCCATGCCAGGTTTCAAAAGACGCTCAGGCACTAGTTTTGAAACTCACCAACAACCCTTTGATCAAAGAACACGTTCAATGGGACTTGCCTGATAGCGATTGGGTTTTAGATGAGATGGATAGGTACGGGTTCAGAGGAACAGTGAAGGCGCATACAAGCATTGCAATTTGGTTAGGACAGTACCTGACACTAAATTTGGTGCCCGATAAAGCACTCGAGCTTAACCGTCATCTAATAGAAAACCATGCTGAAGAGCCCTGCGGAAAAGCGCTGTATCACCTGATCGTTTGCCGGCGCAATGATAGCCCCGATTTGGCAAGGCAAAAGCCCGAATAGCGGTGGCGGTTGGGAGAAGCACCAATAGTCAAGAGTCGAATTGCAGCGGATTGCTGTGATATGCTGTCATGACTTTCCCGCCCCTAAGGCGGCGATTCACTCACATGGGCGAGTGGCGGAATGGCAGACGCGCTAGACTTAGGATCTAGTGTAGCAATACGTAAGGGTTCAAGTCCCTTCTCGCCCACCAAGCCACTTTCCCTCGGAAGGTGGCTTTTATTTTGGGGTGTTTTTTTGTGCTGGCCCCCCAATAGACCCCCACATGGAAAAAAGAGGAGCAAATTCCGTCGACGAAAATCAAATTTCGATTCTAGAAAACTGCTGGTCGGGAATCAGTTAGATCTCTAGCCAGTTGTGCGACAGAAGCCGGGAAAAGCTCATGAGAGTTCGAACGTGAATGACTGCTGAAGGCTTGCCTACAGCCAATCTTACTGGGTTAAAATCAAATTGTTTTTGAAAAACAGGTGTTTTAGCAAATGAAAACGACACTTACGAATCTGACACTTATCTCGCTTTTTGTTTTCCAAGGTCTTCTGCCCGGTTGGGCTAATTCAGCAAATTTGTACTATCCTTTGAAAGCAGAATCCATCAAAGATTCGACGGTTCTGTCGGTTTATCTAAGAATCATTGCATTGGCTAACGACGAGTTGAGAATCAAGAGAGCAAGTTATCCTTCATCGTGGACAAAAATGGTGCAGAGAAAAGTCAGTGAAATCATAAAACCATTGTCGACAGCGAAGCAAATGGGTTCCTTGATGCCAATTCTAAAAGAACGAGAACTGGAAGGATCAGCAGAGTACGAAAGGGCTATGATCGTTGTGCGGTATGCAGAAGCCGCGACCATTACTAAGCTTGTTGCACTGGGCACCAATGAGGCAAAGGAGGAATTTCTACACTTCAAGAGCAACTTGAGAGCGGGAGATTCGGGATACTTTCCAATATTCCTAAAGGAACAAGAGCGAAAATTGAATGCAGCCCTAAAATCCGCAAAATGACGAGGAGAAATGCCATGACCTGTATGAATTCCAAATCCATATCGTCGTTAAAGCTTAAACTGCACCAGGTTTGGTGTCATCAGATGAGTTTGGCAAAGTATTAGACAAAGTTGGCTAATATTCAATATTTGGAGTATTTGTCATAGCAACTTTGACAAACATTCCAAAGCATTGCCAGTTGATCATTACACGTGATACAATGACGCACATGCACATGTTTGTCAAATATACTTTTACAAATGCTCCAAACCCCTAACTCACCTGACTTTAAGAGATTAAGCAAATGGATTAACCGCTTTGATGGTTTTTTCACTTCTAAGCATGCAAATTGGTCCGGATATTCACGTCAAAATCAGTCTTTTTATGTGAAATCAGGACATTGGGAGCGCTATGGGACAGGTATTTTTCGCTACAAGCTATTTCCACACACGGCAAGTACACGACCTGATCTGATTGTGGCGACTCTTTGGTCAGCTAATCGGGAAGGCATTCCGCAGGGCGTAATATCGCATGATACTGCTCTTGCATTTCATAAACTTTCCACGTGGAGCGGTCACGGAGTCCATATGACAGTACCAAACAATTTCCGAAGGAGTGCTATTTGCAAATTCAAAGTCCGGTTGCATTTTGGAGTGTTGACTGAAGACGAAATTGAAGACATCGGACCGTTTAAGGTGACCACTCCATTTAGGACTTTGATTGATGTTTTGCAGTCTAAACACATTGAAAAAAATCATGTTGTTGATGCTTTTGCTGATGCGTTTCGCACAAAACAAGTGACATTTTACGAATTTAAATCTGCGAAACTGGACGAAGAGACTAAGCAACTAGTGGCTCACATTTTGAATAGAATCGGGCACCCAAAAGCAAATGAAATTTGACAATGTACAGGACTTCCTTGAAGAGTTAGACAAGCAACTTCAACAGAGGGTGGAGAAACTTGGACGAATACAGGATTTGCAGCGCGTAAGAATCGAGCTGTGCATAGAGAGGTTTTTGTCGAGAATTGGTCCTGACCTGGGCGCGGTCAAAGGTGGAACGGCAGCAATGCTGACAGTGCCGGATTCACCTCACACGAGCGATGTAGATATCGTCATTTCTGAAGCACTGGTGAAATCACTTGGACTTGCGGACATGGATCCGAAGAAACGAGCAGACGCATTGGCGGAACTTGTGCAGGAGCACCTTCAAAAAGGCCACAAAAAAGATTTCTTTCGCTTCAAGTACGAAGATGCATTCGAGATCACGGATCTGAAACCGGGACATGCCTGCGCAAAGATTCTCTTTACTGTCATGGTTGGCAAATCTGAACTTCATCAGTTGGAAGTGGACGTTGCCTTACAAGTTGGAGACTTACCCAGCGAAATCAAACCAGCTCGAAACATGCTAGCTTTCGCTGGTGTAGAGAATCCGGAAATCAGAATCGTTACTCTGGAATATCTCTTTGCGGATAAAGTTACTCTTTATCTGGAAGAGCATGACCGTAAAGATGCTGAAAGAGTGAAGGATATAGTGCATGCCGCGCTGGTTGCAGAGAAAGCGAAATTCGATACTGAAAAATTAGCGCAGGTCCTAGCGGATCGTGCAGTGCATCGAGAAGTCGTTGACAAACTGGAAAAGAAAGTTCCAGATCCACCGAAGCGATGGAAGGAGCAGTTTGAAGAGTTGCGGGAACAAGCAGGATCAGCGATGACTATGTCGGATGCGATGACGATCATTGAAAGCACTGTAAGTAAGGTGCGCAA
>JBGAVL010000078.1:0-20314 GCA_044228145.1 Obscuribacteraceae bacterium (SeqCode) | reverse complement strand
CTTCTTCAACCAGGGTCAAGTTTGCTGCGCAGGCTCAAGACTCTTCCTGGAAAGCTCGATTCATGATGAATTCATGAGCAAGCTCACCGAGCGCGTTGCGAAGATGAAGCAAGGTCATGGAATGGACGAGAAGACCCACATCGGTCCGCAAGTATCCAAAGAACAACAAGAACGCATCCTCAACTACATCGACATCGCCCAGAAAGAAGGCGCCAAGCTCGCATGTGGCGGCGGACGTCCTGAAGAGCTGCAAAAGGGATACTTCGTCAAACCGACGATCTTCACCAACTGCAACAACGACATGCGCATTGCCAAAGAAGAAGTCTTCGGACCAGTCCTGGCAGTTATTCCTTTCAAGACGACCGAAGAAGTTGCAGAACAAGCCAACAAGACCACCTTCGGTCTTTCCGGCGCGGTCTGGACCAAAGACGTTAAGAAAGCCCACAAATTGGCCAGCCAAATCAAAGCCGGCACCATCTGGGTCAACTGCTACAACGCATTCGATCCTGCAGTTCCGTTCGGCGGCTATAAGATGAGCGGTTATGGTCGCGAACTCGGCAAGCACTCGATCGAGCTCTACAGCAACATCAAGAGCGTTTGGGTAAATCTGGCTGACTAAAAACCCGCCATGTAGGGGCGACGCCATGCGTCGCCCGGCCAAAAAAAGAACGCTAGTGAACATAAAACGAAAGGCGCTGGGAAACCGGCGCCATTTTCGTCAACGCGAAAAATCCGCAGGCAATGATTTAGCAACTGACTCTACATATGGTGCCAGCTCCGGCGTAATGATGTTTTTTTGCATGGCTTAGTGCTGCCTGCTAAAGACAAGCTTAAAAGCAACAGCAATTGTCAAGGGGTGGTATATAACGGAGAAAATGTTCGATTGACCTTTTGCCAACCAGGAAAAGACGAAATGAGTAAAAAGAATGACTGTCTTGCCGCTGAACCAGTCTGGTGCCAACAATGCTTGACTGGTTTTAAGAGTGGGTATTTGTGTCCGCAGTGCAGTTATGTGTTCGATGAAGCGCAAGATCCTCGTCAGCTTCAGTTGGCACAGGGAATGCTTGGCTTGCGACTGCGCGCACTACTTCCGGACATAGAAAACTACGTCGAGCAAATGAAAGACGATCCGCTCAAGGAGATTCTGACGAAAGTCACCTCGCGCGACCTTTCCGAACTTATTACGCAAGACGAGAAGTGCATTCTTGGGCCACTCGCCTATTCCGCTAATATTTACGCGGTCAGTCAGCCAACCGAGTCCATTCGAACAGTGATGTTCAGTTTGTCTGGTTTGCTTGAGAAAGAGATCTCTCAGGAATTTCTTTCCCGTCCGCAAATTGCGTCATTGAATTTAGAGCAAACATTGCCGGTCGAAGAACGCTTTGTTGAAACCCGTTATGTTCCGCTTGCTCCACTTGTTTTTGCTGAACAAGATGAGGGGGTGAGGAAAATAATTCTATATCTTGCAACGCGTGAAGCGCTTTCACAATCAGACTGGCAGAACCATTTCCAGAAGTCTCTCAGGATTGGCCTCGTAGACGAAAATGCGGTCGTGGGTGAGACCGCGCGCTGGCGTAAATTGTTGAGTTCAGGAGAGCGCCCTGAGAGACCGCTTACTGCATGGTTGATGCACCTGAGCCGTAAGGGCTACGATGCTAATGTTTCCAACGACTTGATTGTTTATGCTGGGGCGGCTGCCAGTTCGCTTGGATTGAAGCAGTATGCTGCGGCTGAAGAAATTGCCAGAGCCGCTCTCCGTTTGATTGCAGAAATTGATGAAGCCGGCACATTGAGTGTTGATACCGTTGAAAGAGAAGCCTTGTTGCTCAGCCTGAGAAGCACTATTGCTTCTTGCGGCTCGCTTTCGGATGAGGAGAGCAGCGGCTACGAAGATCGCCGGGAATTGATGAAATCAAGCTTTGGTCTGGCCCAGGATCTTATACCGGAAGAAGTGCGCTCGGAAGTGAATTCCATAATGGAGTCAGTTTTTCCGCTTGCCGATATTGGCATGCAATTGCAATTCGCCGATCAGTGTTTTAGAGAAGGCCAACTGGAGCAAGCGGAAGTCAAATACAATCGCATCATTCTCGCTTGCTTAAATACCGATGACGAATCATCCGGCGGTGCTGATGATGAGAGTGAGCATTCAGAGGCGTTGAGGTTGGCGAGTTTATTGATGCCGAGCGTGTTTGCGATGAATTCATTTTCATTGGTTAAAGCCAGTATCAGACTGGCAGAGCTCAAAATCAAAAGGCGGGAAACTGAAAATGCGTTGAATCTATTGGAGCGTGCTGAACATTATGCTGGAGACGTAATGAAAAAGTTCAATGCATGCAAGAAAGGTCTTTTTGATTATCCTCATGATCCTCATGATACGCAGATTGAGTCGAGTTTTGAACCGTTCAGGCACAAGCTAGATCACGAATTGGACACATTCAAGGCCGTGATATACGGCAATCTGGCCTTGTTACATAGTCAGTCAGGCGAACGCAGCAAAGCACTGCACATGGCAAAGGAAGCCAAGAAAAGGCTGCGCATGATCAAGCCTGCAGAATTGATGGGGTATGAAATGAACCATGCAGAAATGAGCAGCTTGTGCAACGAGCTGCTTTAGTAATCTCATCGTCCCTTTTTTGGGTGTTTGAATGCCTGGCGCCGGAGAAACTGATCGTAATTGGCTTTGCATGTCCGAGAGGCGGATAACCTGAATTCTTTATCCAGGGTGTCAAATGTCTCCAGAGCCTTCTTGTATGTCTTTTCTGCTTCAAGTTCATTTCCCCTTGAATCATAGAGAGTGGCTAAATTGGATAGGGTTTGAGCCTTCTGAAACTGATCAGGATTTGACGCAAGCGCTCGCTTGAACAGCGGTTCCGCCTGGGAGTAGTCTCCTGCCATGTTGTATGCAGAGGCCAGATTGTCCAGATTTGTCGCAGTGTCGAGCTTGTGTTTTTCGTTTAATCGCAACGCTTCCTTAAGATATGGAACTGCCGCGTCAAACTTGCCTTCTTTAAAGTACAGGGCGCCGAGAGTATTAACAGCATCGGAAATCGATATGTCCTCCTTTCCGTTGATTCTCTTGAGAATTTCTATTGACCTCTTCAATAGGCTTTCCGCTTTGTTGAATTTCCCCATGTCTGCATAAGCTGCTCCTAGAACCTTTATGCAAGTTGCATAATCTTCATTCTCCTCACCGGCGGCTTTTTTCGATATCTCAGCGGCCTTCGTGATCAGAGGTACAGCTTTTTCCGGCTGTCCTTTTGCGATGTAGATTGCACTGAGATTGGCAATTGCCTCAGCGCAATCTTTATCGCGCTTGAGAATTTGTATGTACTCCTTCTCAGCCTGCGTGTATTCGCGTTTTTCATATAGATCTTTGGCCTGCCTCAGCGGGGCCACAACTACTAAATAGTATCCGATGCCGCCGATAGCGACAACAGCCGAAATTACTGCCGTTGCGCTCCAGCTCGTGCGAACACTTTTGAGTGGAGCGCCTGATATGTCTTCTTGTCCTTGTCCCGGCGGAATGGTCTCGGAATTGGCTTCATCTGCGCCTAAAGCGGCATTGACGCGCTTGGCTTCCTCGAGGCATTTTTCCAAAAGCAGTTGTTTTTGTTCTGGGTCCTCTTCCAAAAGTAACTGCCATCCCAATTCATTTGCCTTTTCGTCCGGAGTAATTTGCTGGCAATCCGCTGAATTAATCGGGGCTTTCATTTCAGTTTGAAAATACTTCAGTGACTTATCACAGTGAGACTTTGCCTTCTGCGGCATTCCGCATTTCATTTGAAGCAGCGCCAGCTGCAGATTGGCGATCGCTTCCATTTCACAGACTTGTTCTTCAACTTTCTCTATTAGTTGCTGCTTCATTGCACCGGACCCGAAGACTACAACATTCAGAGCGCGATGCCTGATTTCTTCGATCTTTTTGAGAGCTTGATAGTAAGTCTTTGTTGCCTCCGCGTTTTTGCCCATGCCTGTATAAGCCGCAGCAAGCAATACCAGTCTCCATGCGCTTTTATTGAGCGCTTCAAATGGATTCAGGTCAACCAATGAGGAGATTCTTTCCACGGCGTCTTTGTAATTGCGGTTTTGTAAACAGCGATTTGCACTCTTCTCAAGCAAAGGCAAGAGCGCAAAAAACAGAATTATTGTCACTAATGCGCCAACAATCCAAAGCACCTTTGCTTCGGGCAGGACATAAAATCCGAAACCCGTGCCCAAAAGCAGAATAATCTTAAGTTCTTTCAGATACTTCAGCATAATATCTTCACTCTAAGACTGATTACCCTGGCATGGGATATGTGAAACTATGAATGTTCGTTTCGATGTCTGCTCCGCGATTCGAGCCTGCATAGACAAACGGGCAAAAGGTAGAATAAGGGCGGCGGAATCAGGCAGATCTTTTGTCATCCTTTTATCAACCGGTACTAGCGATGTTCAGACTTTATTCGACAGTTGTTCTCAGTTTGTTTCTCTTGAACTTCCCATCCTGCTATTCGGCAGAGGCTGAGAAGTCGATGATGGAAACGCGCGTCAAGCTCATGAAAGAACGCCGCTATGAAGAAGCTCTGAAGGTCGCCGTGCCCGGTGCAAAGATGTATCCAAGCAATCACGTTCATGTTAGAGACCTTGGTGAATGTGAATACAGAATGGGGCGCCTTCCAGATGCCATCAAACATTTGACCAGGGCAATCGAGCTCAAACCTGACGACTGGTGGACTTATAATCTCAGATATCACGCTTATATAGAAAGCGGGGATTACAAAAAGGCGTTTTTGGATTGCCAGAAGTGCCTTAACCTTCACCCCAGTTCTGCCGTGGCTCAAAAAGACCTGGTTGTGCTGTGCAATAGACTTTCCGGCGACAAGGATGCAAAATTGCTTTTGGCGAAGTTGAAAGTAACAGAGCCGGTTGCAGCAGCGCGCGCATTCATAAAGAGTTCTGACTATAGAAGTGCCATCGATGTTCTTACGGCGGCGCTGAAAACTCCGCTTTCTCCGGCACAAAGGTTGCAAATGTTGGAGCTGAGAAAGAAGTGTTTCTTTAAAACTGGCGATCATGCCAATCTTTTGCTAGATCTCAACGAAATCATTCGTTTGAAGCCGGAGTCGAAGCCTTATGTGTATCTTCAACGCGCCAATGCGGAGAACGCTTTAAAAAAGTACTCAGACTCGGCCAGAGATCTGACTACGGTGATAAGCATGCATCCCACAGCTAAGCAGATTCATTTGACGATTGATGAATTGTATTACAGAAGAGCGTTTTGCTACATCGCGATGCGTGATTATCGAAGGGCAATAGCCGATTATGACACGCTATTGAAAATCGATTCTGCACAAGAAGAGGCATACAAGCTGAGAGGTGAATGTTACACCAATCTCGGGCAGTTTCAACCCGCGCTGGATGACTTTGCCAAGGCGATCAATTATGACCCGGAAAGTGCTGGCAGCAGCTACTTTGCTCGCGCGCTTTTGCATGAAACAATGGGCAAAAAGAAAGAAGCGCAAGCTGATAGGAAACGCGCTCTCGAGCTTGGATATTTGCCCAAGAGCGGAAAACAGGCTCAAGGAAGACCGTGAGATCAAGTCGCGCCCCAATAGTCAGCGGGCTTTTGCTGGAACGGATGCGTTGAAAGTGGGCGCTTGAATGGCAACTCGAGATATTTTAGCAATCGTTCAGGGCTGGCGCTCTTGTATTCACCCCTAAGAATGATGCCAGCGCTCGCGATTTTGCGAATGATATTACAGTCAATGCGAGGAACGGACTTTGGAGCAGAACCCAGTAATGGAGTTAGTAAAACAACTGATCGACAAATTATTTCATCGCGACTGCGGGGAGTCGATTGAATGTCGCAGGCTGAAAAGTATAAACGAGCATTACTCAAAAATTCCCGTTAAACATGTAAAGGCTGTCGGCAGCTTGTCGTCCCATCAGAATCTAGGCGCTGACAAAAGGCTGATTGCTTATACCAAATTTGGTGGTGCCGCTAATACGCCAGACATGCAAATGAAAGACATTAATGAATATTGTGCCAGTCACGGATACCAAGTTTGTTCTATCTACAACTCCACAAGCGATCAACCTGGTCTAGCTCTTCATGACGCAATCACAGAACTGACCAATGCAGCCGGTCTAATTGTCTCAGACCTTTCAAGGCTGGTCGAACATCACGATGATCCGCTGCGAGAGCTGGCACCACTTATGCATCAACATTTTTTTCACGGTAATAAGACTCTGATTTCATTGAAAGAAGGCATCAATACTTCGACGCTTCCGGGACAGGAGGCTCTTTTGGAGTTTCTCAACGAACTGCGCGACATTGAAAATCAAACCTGCTAAATTGTATTTGCCTTGAATATGCAAACCGAATAGGAGCCTCGAGATAATCATCCTTTCTGATGATGCATTTAGTTGAGACATTGGTATTCTCTGGGGCAAGGCAAACATTACTCCCTTGAAACTCAATTAGCCTTGCAGGGAAATTTCTGACAAGATTTGGGCGTCGTAAATCTACGACTTGCATATAACTATTTTGGTACTAGTTGCGTCCTTAGAGCCTTGACGGCTGCTTGAGTGCGGTCTGAAACGCCGAGGCGACGCAAAATGTTTCGAACATGCGCTTTTGCCGTGGATACGGATATATTCAAACGCATAGCCAGTTCTTGATTGGAAAGCCCCGCAGCAAGAAGCTCCAGCACTTCGCGTTCGCGTATCGAAAGAGTGCCGAATGTGCTGGCGACTTCCCCGGGCAAAGAGTGAGATTGCTGGTCGGGTGACGTGTATGTGCGGAAAAGATCCCCGGCAATTTTTTGAGCCACTTGTGGAGCCAGCCAAATAGCTCCGGCAGCCGCACTCATAATTGCCAGATACAGCAAGTCAGGGTGCTCTCCTTTGAGACAGTACCCTGATGCACCGGACTCGAGAGAACGAATGACAAACTCTTCGCTGGTGTTCGATGTGAACATCACAACACGCACTTTGTCGTCTAGATTCCTTATCTGGGCGACCGCGTCAATACCGTCGCCATCAGGTAAGTTTATATCCATGAGAACAACATTTGGCCTGAGTTCAGCTGCCGCGGTTATGGCTGCGCTAATCGTGCCGACTTCGCCGACGATAGACATCCTTGGCTTATTGGCAAGAGCGCATCGAGCTCCCAGGCGAATGACCGGGTGATCGTCGACCACCAGGACTCGAATTCGCTCTCTATCTAAGTCACTTGAGTTCATCACTGAATCGGGTCCGCATATGATGAATTGTCTCAGTTGATAAACCTATGTCTGTAATGTTTTGCATTGTTTGCCGTCAGGCAAATCGGACAGTTCTGTCGGCAATTTCCTGACAACGAAGCTGCTGCTATGACAACCAACCCTGTCCCATTGCAAAGCGAACAATCTCAGTACGCGAATCAAGTCCTAATTTTTGCATGGCGCGTGACTTGTATGTGTCGACGGATTTTTGCCCAATATTCAAGGTATGCGCAATTTCCTTGCTGCTGTATCCCTGTGCCACCATCTTGAGCACGTCGATTTCTCGCTCACTCAAATTGGCAATTACCGTTCTATTCTCTTTCTTTTTCGCGCGCAGCGTCGCAGCAAGTTTTTCCGCGATCTTCGGATCTATGTACGTCCCCATCTTCGCGATGCTTCTTATGCCGTGTATTAATTCCTCTGCTGCTGAGCGTTTAATGACATATCCGGAAGCGCCGGCTTCCAACGCCTGCCTCAAATATGCGGCCGATTCATGCACAGTCAGTATTAGGACCCTCGTGCGCGGACAGGATTGAACCAGTTTTCTAGTGATTTCGACACCGCTCATTCCAGGCATTGAGATATCCATGACGACAATATCAGGTTCTAGTTCGACACAGGAAGCAAAAACGGTTGTTCCGTCCCCGGCTTCTCCAATTACGCACATGTCGGACTGCGCATTTATGAGAGCCTTTATGCCGTCGCGTAAAACAACGTGATCATCAGCTAAAAAGATTCGCCATTTTGAATTCATGATTGACTTGGAGCACAAGGAACTCTTGCTATCACAGTGGTACCCTTTCCAACAGACGATTCGATTGTGAGTTCTCCCCCGGCTAAATTTGCTCTTTCCCGCATCCCCTCAATTCCGAGCCGTACTTCAGGATTTGATGAATTCAGCGCTGATTCTACATCGAATCCACAGCCGTTATCTTCTACCAGAAGGATCAATTGTCCAAGATGCATTTCAACGACTACGTCAACGTGAGTGCTTTTTGAGTGCTTCGCAACATTTGTCAGAGCTTCTTGCACGATTCGGTAGAGATTGGCATCAAGAAGTGCTCCTAACGAAATATTCTCATCGATTGTATTTTGAAAATCGGCAGCAATTCCGAATCGAGCAGACCAGTGATCGACAAAAGCGGCTATGGAAGGAAAGAGCCCGACGTCATCTAATGAGGATGGACGCAACTCCAGAGCCATGTAATGAACTCTTTGAGCCATGTCGGAGGTCAATTGTTCAAGATCTTTCAGTAGCAACGGGTCAAAATTACCTTTAGTCAATTCTTCTCTCAGCTTGCTCAATCCAACATGTAACGCTGCCAAATTTTGACCGAGCACATCGTGCAAATCGCGCGCGACCCTTTTACGTTCACGCTCTTGCGCCGCTACGATGTTTAGAAGATATGCATTCGCTGATTCGTTCATGGATTCAAGGATTGCCAGACTGACGGATTAGGTCAATTGTCTGTAAATGTCCAGACGACAAGAATATAGTACTACCGGGGCGGTATTTCGGCGAAAACTGTAATTGAATTATACGGCTACTTGTCTAGAGCCAGTTCGACATGCAAAGAATCATCGTCTATA
Organism: Obscuribacteraceae bacterium (SeqCode); assembly: GCA_044228145.1. GTDB lineage: Bacteria > Cyanobacteriota > Vampirovibrionia > Obscuribacterales > Obscuribacteraceae > QKMZ01. The sequence continues at coordinate 11,477 of JBGAVL010000078.1, read as the reverse complement.
AGGATCCGGAGATACGAATCAATGACCCATAAGGTCTGTGTACACGAACGCAGCGCGCGGGAATCAGGAAATCATGGAAGTGTGCTACTGCTCTTTCATCTTTTCTAACACTTCCAAATTCCCGCTGAACCAGTGACGTTTGAGGTCGTAGTAGTTGTCTACTTTTCCATCATTGTCTTTGTCCATACCTGCTCTATAGATATCTCCCGTCCACCAGCTACGATTGACTGAGATTTGTTGATCTGTCTTCTCATCGTTATTTGTATCGATTGAAAGTCCATGGACTTTGGTTGAAAACCAGGCGTAATTTGGATTAAACGTTGCGTCGGTGGTGCCGTCCGCCTTGAGATCGAGCTTTGCTCGATTGACGACGCCCAGTGTTCTGTCGAATTGAATTGAGTATTCTTTGCTGCCGTCTTTTCCTGTTACATCAATTTTGTCGATGTAGCCAAACATTGAATAACTGATCGTTCCTTTGGCATCAGCCTTCCCATCTCCATCTCTGTCGATGTCTACTGCTTGTGGCTTGCCGGAGAAGAGCTTGCAATCAGTAACTGAGATTGATGGAGCACCAAATGCATTATCACGCGCCTCGTCGAGAAGTGACTCAGCTGCAATTACCGATCCGGCCACAAAGGGCTCTGCTTCATTTCTGTTGTACTTAGACATGATTCACTCCGCCTTTCGCCAGAATCAAGACTAAGCAAATCCAAGCCTGATTCGACGTCTGAGTCGAACTTACCTTTTATATGTTTCAACGCTATTTCACGACGGTGCGGAAACCACGTACAAAGGCGGCGAATGGGGCTATTCGGGCTTCTGCCTGATGCTCAGTCTTCCGTTTTCGCGAACAACTACCAGGTTTTCGTCTCTGGACTTCAGATACTCCCGAACGGTTCCGCCCTCGTTATCGTATTCTGGATTGAGTGAAGCGGTTAGTTGCTGTTGTGCTTCATCTGCATAGAAATTCATCTCACCGAGATGCTTGGGAAATCCTTCTTGCAAAAGGCTTGTCAGTCTCATTCGCGCTGCCTCGATCTCAGGCAATGTCAGACCGTCATCGAGTAGTCTTTGTCTTCCTTTCTCTGACGAAAATACTTTCAGAATTGCCTGTGCCTCTGCTTCCAGTTGTGGCGATAATTCGCCTAGCCGCTTGCCTTCCAGTGCTTTGGCCACTTCAAGGCTGAGTCCGAATTGCGATCCAAAACCCCAGCTCGGTTTTTCCAACAAAGTGAAATCATTTTTGTTGTCGATTGCGGTAAGGCGAAGTTTGCTCGATGGTGAAAGCTCAGCTCCGTTTACTCCCTCGCGAATTGTCTGTTGAGAAAATTCGACCAGATCGACATTTCCTTTCATCATATTGTCGAAAGCTGCCCTTGCCACCAGTTCGCGAACTTCAGGATTTTCGTTGATCAGCTTGGTGACGCTGCCGGTTGCGGGCTCGGCTGATCTTTCCAGACCTTCAGCCTGATTCGCCCACTCGCGCAACTGGCTGCCCAGTTGCTTGCCGCCATTCTCTTGAAGCATGACGGTGCCGGTGATGCTTCCTTCGGTCTCATAACCCTTGCCTATCTTTGGCAAAGTCACTTGCTCCCGCAACACTAAGGGAAGCGAGGGAGCGTCAACTCCGGTGAGGGACTTGATAGTCTGATTTACGTTGTGGGAAACTTCCGCTCTTCTTACGCGCATAAGCGAGTTGATATCTTCGGTAAACGGTCTTATCACGACGTCGGCAGTGCTGCCGTCCTTGCTCTTTACTGTCGCGAAATATAGCTCCTTGCTGCGCTCCATGTCGCCCACGGGTTTCTGCTCGCCTTCTTTTGCACCGCTGAGTCGTTGTGCCCGCTGCATCGGAGTTTCGATGCCCTCAATTTCTCCGGTCAAAAATGACTGTCGACTGTCAGGTCTGGGATCAGTCTGCCTTTGCTCCGGTTGTGCTTGGGCAACCCTCTTGTCAGTTTCCTGAAGAGTTTTGCTCTCCGGCCGATTTAGCATTCCCAGCTTATGAGCACCGCCGAAGGCAAAGCCTACAAAGCCCATCTGGTAGATGCTCTGCCCCGCTTCCTTCGCTGTCGGCAGCAAGTTGCCACCTCTCAAAGCGTGGGCTTCTGCTGACACCAGTCCTGCCGGTACAGCGGCAAGCACACCTGTGGAGATGGGGTCGCTGAAAATTGCCCTGGCAAATCTTGATTTGATCGCTTCTGAGGCGCCCAGTCGCGAGAGGCCGAAGCTGGAAGCGGAAAGAGTGGCCATGGTTGCCCCGCCGGTTAGACCGTTGAGGAACCGATCTTGGACGAAACTCAGCCATTTTTTACTGTTGTCGCTGGGTCGGATTGCCGAAACTTACACAAAACCTGACGAAAAGGCCAGGCTGGCTTGTTTGCCGGTTGCTATGCCGAACGCCTTCCCACTCATCAGGGCTGGGTTTGAGCGCATCACCACTGCTTCTTCGCCGAACAGTTTAGTGGCGCTTCGGCCCAGGCTCTTATGCAGCAAAACGTAAGGCAGCATCATTCCTGCCGCACTGCCGAGCAGCTGGGCATGCTGTCTCATCGAGCCCTGAGCTCGCTCGGGTTCGGCAATCCAGACTTTAGCCAGACCGGCTTTGGCTGAATCCAGAGTATTTGTGCCGGCAGACTTATCCAAAATCTGCGAAACACCCAATATGGGCTCGCCTATGCCTGTATAGACCGCAGATTGCATCAAATCGCGCGCTGACTGCCACAATTCGCTCGACAGGTAGGCGTCTTTTGCTTGCATTGAAGTATCAGGTGCAGACAGCGTGTCCGCCCCGGTTAATTCAGCCATGAGTTTTATTCGCGTGCAAGGGGAGCTTGACCAGATTATCTATGTTGCCAATCGTCTTCAATGGGGATCATCCCACCCAAAAGTTACAGAGTCCGTAAACGGCAGAGACTGCATAAAATGAATCCTTCGGAGCGGGGGTAGAATCAGGTGGAGAATAGAGGTATTTTAGAGTCGGAAGTCCAGCCCCTTTGCCTTTCCAGGGAGACGGTGAGTGAAACTATTGCAATTGCTGGGTGTTTTCATCTCATGCTTGATGGTTTTTTCGGGATTAGGGGCAACGAACGTGTCCGCCGAAGATGCCCCACAGGCGCAGTCGGCAATGATCGTCCTTATTTTCGATACTCACTGTAAGACTGCTTGCGAGCTGGTCAGACCGATTATGAAAGAGATAAAGAGCGAGATGAAAGACTGTTTTACCTTTGTCGAACTGGATAGCTCTGGTGAAAAACTGGCCGAGTCTCAAAAGGCAGCAAAGGAGTTGGGGATACATGGATTCCTGGCGGACTACGCACAGTTTGTACCGATCGTAGGTGTTTTCACGGCCAAGAAAAAATGCATCAAAGTGATTCAAGGACCTAAAGGAAAGGAAATCTATATGGCAGCCCTTCAAAAGGCGCTTCAATGCAAATAGAGAGTGAGCGCAGGAAATTAGCAGCCAGATTTAAGCGGATATCAGGCATCGCCGGTGGTATCGTTGCAATTCTTTCTCTTGCAGTTGTTGTCGGCTGGTACTTCGACATCGAATTATTCAAACATCCGTTCGGCACCAGCGTTGCCTTCGGAGTCGCTTTTGCCTATTTGATGTTTGGCACAGTAATTGCGCTTGATGCGTTTGTCCCTGAGATGAAAGTGTTGCGCATTGCCAAATTGGTAGTCGTTTCTCTACTGACTGTGATGGCGGCGGCCAAGTGTGTCGAAGGTGTAGTCGGCACCGACTGGGATGCTCTCAACATCAACCTGTCGTTCAATTCCGAGCGCATGGTGCCACTTTTGTATCCCGGCATCATGACTCCTGACACTGCCATTGTTCAAGCAATCCTCGGCTGCTCCTATTTGATGATGGATCTTTGGAAGAACGCCAGAGTGCAGATCTGGCAGTGGCTGGGTGTGGCGGTTGTAGTTATATGCCTTGTCCCTGTGTTCGGCTTTCTCCTCGGTGACACGAATTTATGCTCGCTCTGGGGCTGCGTCCGAATGCCTGTTGCATTTGCAATTACTTCAATCGGGCTGGCATTTGCAATTCTTGCGCAACGTCCGGATCGAGGCTTTGCCAGCGCTTTGATCGAGCCCGATTTGCTTGGCACGGCGCTTCGGCAATCTCTTATCGCCGCCCTGATACTTCTTCCTTTGTTTGCCGAAGCCAAGTCTGTCCTGGTTCATTTAGGCATCTTTGATGAAGGACTATGTTTATCTTCCTGGGCACTGTTTTGTCGCAATTTGTCTTTGCCTATAAGAGCGAGCAGAAGATGCGGCGCTCTACCGAACAGCGGCTGCAAGACCTTTCTCAGAAGTTTTCACAGGCCCAGGCTGACAGCGCATTTGGTTTTTCAGGCAAGTCATGGCGAATGGCCAAATGTATTTCCTGCAGCAAAGAATTCGAAGCGCACACAAAAATTTGTCCGCAAGACGGCTCGCTCTTGCAAATCCACGATGCCCTGATCGGGCAGGTTCTGGAAGGCCGCTACAAAGTGCTCGAATTTCTCGGGCGGGGCGGGATGAGTATGGTTTACAAAGTCGAGCACACACTTCTCAGCAAGATTCTCGCCATTAAGTTTTTGCAGGCGCAGTACGTATCGAAAGGCGACAGCGTGCTGAGATTTCAGCGCGAAGGCAAAGCAATGGCCAGGCTCCAGCATCCCAATCTTTGTTCTGTCACGGAATGTAGCATTATCGAGGACGTGCCTTATTTAGTCATGGAGTTCTTGCAAGGACAATCGCTCGATCAGATTTTGCAGGAAGAGAAAAGATTGTCCGCAAGAAGAACAGTAGAGATTATGCTGCAAGTTGCAGACGGGCTTATGCATGCTCACCAGGAAAACATAGTTCATCGGGACATCAAGCCGAGCAACATTATGATGACGCCCCTGGATTCGGGTGAGGAAGTGGCCAAGATTGTTGATTTTGGTCTGGCGCGAATTATGGACGGAGACGACCAAAAACTTTCTCAAACTGGAGAGGCATTCGGAAGTCCGCTCTACATGAGTCCCGAGCAATGCCTCGGTAATCCGATTGATGCGCGCACTGATATTTACGGATTGGGTTGCGTAATATATGAGTGTATTTCCGGCAACGTTCCATTTCGGGGAAGCTCTTTCATGGAGACGTTCAACTTGCACATTGGAGGCGAGCTGAAGCCCTTTGCTAAGGGTCTGGATGTTCCTCCCGCGTTAGCAGAGCTGGTCAGGCAAATGCTCGCCAAGGACGCCATCGACCGCCCGGCATCGATGGCGGACGTGAAGACCTCTTTGGCGGACGTTTTGGAGAGTTTAAACGTCCGGTCGGCATAATTTGAAACTATTACTCCTGTCATAAGGAATTCCAAATTACTGAACTCAGTCCAAACTTCAAACTCTTCGTAAACGCTTTGGCTTTCAGGCTAGGGAAGTCTAAATTCAAGGTGTGGAGAAATGTTAGCTGGAGTGAAGACCTCGGACTCCCCTTGTTTGCTTTTCGAGATGTGATTTTTCCGGGTCCTCAGTCGCAGAGTATGTTTCTGAAAGAAGTCGAGTCAATTACTATCAACCAGTTAGGAGAGTTTTCAACGGACTGTTTGCGCTATGTCCAGCGCACCAAGCCGAAGGTTTGGCAATCGCGCCTGATTACTCAATACTTGATCATAATGTGTGTAGTTGGGAAAGGCTTTGAACCTGAAGTTATTGAACACGTGAAGCGGGGCGTCTTGCCTCGCCGTTTCACATCCGACTTTCCATTTCCCGTGTTGATTGATAGAAATTCGGGCGAAATCCATTACTTTGAGGGTCAGCACTGGTATGGAATGGCGATTTTTGCAATCGCAAAAAGCCTTGTTCGCCAGTATGTAATCCCAGCTTGGCTACGCCAGTAGCCGAAACTTTGGCACGTCGATGTGCCGTTTCGAAGTCTAAAAAGTTCGGATATAGCGCATGGAAAGGGCGACCGGTGCAACCAGTCCCATTTGCCTGCGGAAATTAACCGGTGCCGGCGTGGGGATGCCGTTTACAGGTGGACCCGGCAGACCAGGCAAGAGTGATTGACTGGGGTTGATATGCCGGTTGAAAACGATAGGAACATCAATAAGCAAAATGTCTCGCCCTTTGGCCCATACCAGACCTGGTCCCACCGACATCGCATAGCCGGACTGGCGAAATCCGCTGTTGCCGCCGATTAAGTCGCGTGCCGCCAGTCCTTCCAGATTGTAAGTGCATCGAAATCTGAGACCTTTCAGCTTTGGTTTGTCCCAGACACCGGGCGGTCTCCAATTGATTCCAGCTTGCAGATTGTAGGTGTCCGCTACCGAATTGGTCAGGTCGTCGGCAAAATTCGGCGTCAGGGGCACCCCCAGGCTTGCCACCATAGACGGTGTGCCGTTTTGATTTCTGGGATTGATCAAGTAATTGCCGGAAGTGAAGACGGAAAAATTGGTGAGAAAGCGCGGCTGCAAAAAAGACTTGTAAGCCTGATAGCCGACAAGGACGCCCAGCCCGCCGTCGCCGGGCATGACAGCGGGCGGATAAACCGGCCGATTTTTGAAATTGAGACCTGTTTCGTCCGGCAGCAGTCCCTTGTAATTCCAGTTGCCGGTTGGAAACTTCAACCCTACTCCCAGGGCAACGTTTTCAAATGGATGCTTCTTGCTGTCGAGCAGCCAGGTCGTCGAAAATATACTCAAGTCGCCGACACCACGCACCGGAGAGCTCTTATTGGTGCCCTGGTTGGGTCCTTTAGGTGGATAGAGCATGGAAAAGTCGTTGAAAACAATCGGCAAAGACGCCTGGATGCTGGTGCGGCGATTTACTGCATAGCCGCCTGTCACATCCATGACGCTCAATTTCTCATGCGGATTCCACAGCCTTGTAAAGTCCTTGTTTACCTTCGAGTCGAAGTAAGACTTGTTTGCCTCTGCAACGCGCCAGCCTACTGAAAGTTGAAACTTACCACCGTGAGTGCCAATCCCGGGCACTATACTTCGCGACGCCGCTCAACCCTGGGCGATGGCAAAAGGAGCCGACGCCATTTCAAGGATGAAAGCCAGGGTCGCAAGTCGCAGCAGTTTTTCCAGATGACAACCGTCTAGGTGCGGCAACCATCGCCAATTGGTTACATTTGCACTGGTCCGGTTTTTGGAAAACACGCTTTTAAAAACTGGTGAGTAAGGCTGAGGGCGGCATATCGTCTTTTCAAAACTCTAACATGCCTACCCTTCAAGAGGCAGTTTTTGACCTTCCGAGCGTGATGTAGTCCGCGATTTATCTGCAATGACCGAGCAGTTGCAAGACTTAGCGCTCGCGTTTGAGGATGATGCTCTTGCCACGCTCTTTGGCGGTAGAGAGAACTTCGCGTGTGGCGGCGAACCAGGAATTGAGATTCATGTCCGGTTGGAATTCTGCTATGCCACCGCTAACAGTGGCGCCAATCGGTCCCATTGGTGTGGCAAATTTGCGGCGTTCGAATTCTTCTTTGAGCAAATTGGCAATCTGAACCAGTTCGTATTCGGTGAGCGAGTCGACTAAGATGGCAAACTCGTCGCCGCCAATTCGCCCTGTAATGCCGTAGCTGCGTATTGTTTCTTTGATGACGTTAGAAAGCTCGTTGACCACCTTTTCGCCTGTTCCATATCCGTAATTTTCATTGATGGCGCCAAAGTTGTCGATGTCCAGCATGAGCATGTACAGTACGCCCGCTCTCTCATTTTCAGTCATGCGCTTGGCTGTGTTCATGAATTCTGCGTGCGTCAGAGCGCCTGTCAATCCATCACGCCCTATCATGTCTTTGAGCGTTTGATAGCGTTCGAGCTTGCCTGCGATTGTGGCGACAAGCAGCTGTGGAGGAGCTGGTTTGATCAAATAGTCATCGCCGTGTTTTGCGCCTTCCACGTGAAATTGCAATTGGTTTTCCGTGGTCAAAAAGATTATCGGAGTGGTGTTGTATTTTTCTTGCTGACGCACGAATTTTGCCAATTCAAAACCGGTAACGTCTCCAAGGTTTACATCCAATATCAAGATGTCCGGCTGGGCTTCTAGCAATCCTTCCTCGAACTGCGAGGCGTCGGTAAGCGCGTACGGCTGAAAACCGGCCGTGTCGAGAAACGAGAAAAGTCCGGACGCTTGCACAGGATCGTCCTCGACAATCAGCACGCGATAGCGTTTTGGTTTGCTTTTTTCGAGCAATTTCTTCAAGCGATTTACGATTAAAGCCGGATCTTCACTCGAGTTGAAAACTCCGTCTCCACCGCCTCTGATTGCTTGCACTTTGTCTTTGAACGTGCCGCCGGCGCTGATCAAGATAATCGGCACCATGGCCATGCTCGACCTTTGCGAGCGGATGTTCCTTGCCAGTTCGTAAGCGGCTTGTGGGGGATCCGGGCAGACGATGACGAAGGCGTCGTACCTGATCTTGAGAAGGTTTTGCGGTGTTACATCTTTGCCTTCCATTTCGTCGACGAGAAATTCTGCTTTTTCCAGAGCGTCGAACAAAGGTGTGGTAAAGGCGCGTTTGTCATTGCGACCCAGACCCACGACGAGAACTCTCGTTTGCAATGGAGGCGATGGGGGACGCGGCTCTTCTTCAATCTGTGGTGTATCGCCGCTCATCGAAGTGAGCATGGCGGCGTTGTCGATTGTGGCTGAGAGCTTGAGAATGAGCATCTTCAGCTGGTTTATCTCTTCTGAAAAGCCGGGTGTCGACTTCTTCTTCGTCAAGGACATCGCCACTTCTTCTGCCTGCAGCGCATGCTGGCAAAACTCTTTCAGTTGAAACAGCCCACCTGCACCGGCCATCTGATGGAAGTGCTTGATCAATTTATTGACCTGATCTATGGAAGGTGTTGCATAATTGAGAGTCTCAACTATCTGAGTCGCTTCTGTGAGACGTTCTTGAGTTAGCTCGATGAATTTGGACTTTTTACCGTCCACCATCATTTGCTGCCGACTCTGCATTTTGACGCTCCTTGCGGGTCAGGCACTGAAGCTTAGCAATTGAGAATCACTTGCTTCAGCTCAATTTGTCATGTCGAAGCTTTTGCCGGCGCGCTGCCTGTCAGCCTGGCCACTACCGATAAAAGCTCGTCGATTTCAAATGGTTTTGAAAGGAAAAAGTCTGCACCAAGCTCCATTGCCGCTTCTTCGTTTTTCTTCGCTCCGGTTAAAAACAGGATTTTCGAGCTGCCTTTCTCTTCTCGATAGGCCTTCAGAATGTCGAGGCCGTTCATGTCAGGCAGCATGGAATCCAGCAAAACCAGGTCGTAATTGTTTGCTCTCATCATCGCGCTAGCTTCGGTGCCGGTTCCGATTCTGTCGGCAGCATATCCGGTGAAGGTCAAACAATCGGCAATGGTTTCTGCAAGGAATTCATCATCCTCGACGACCAGTATCTTACTCATTAAATCAAACGCCAAAAGCTTATTAGGGTACTTAGTCTCAATACCCGCTGTTTTTGGAGATAAAACAAAGCGCCTGTGGCGTTTTTGCCAATTCTTAATCGGGGTACCACGGTATACCGGAAAAAGGTTCAACCGTTTCCCTGGCAGCCTGGCGGGCTGAGCGGTTTAAGCCCTGCGGTAGCTCGGTCCTCCGTGTTTGTATGGATTTTGTTCACCGGTGGCGTCGTTCACCTTATCAGTCTGATAGCGCCCGTCTGAGCCCGTGCGGGTTTTGTACGTCACCCCGGGCTCATTTCTGAATTTCGAGGTGGCATCCGAGCTGCCGTCCGCATTCACATGTATGTTGTCGGTTCTTTGAACGGACGGGTCAAATTTGCCAGTGAATGATTCGCGCTGGTTCACCCTGGTGATGTCGGCTTCACTGGTAGCGTTGTTGACGGTGGTAGTTTCTCTAAAACCAGCTTTGGTATAGGTGCTGGTGGTTTTTCCGTCGGCAGTGCGACTGGTGAAATCAGACTGTATATCACCTTTTGCATCGAAAGTCTTACTGCTGACATTCAAACCTTGCTGTAGATATGATTCTCGAATGTTGCCGCCGCTGTCGATTACAAAACCGTTTGTTTTGCCGCGTTCAGAGATCGAAATCTGTCGGCCCCCATCGGCTGTCGGCGTGTCTGTCACGCGTGTTCCGCGCAGAACGTCGACATTTTGCGACTCACCAGAAGGGTTGGTGATTGTTCGCGACGTGGCTCTGCCTGCGTCGTCTAATTTGGTTGTAGTCTGGAATCCGTCGTTGGTTCGAGTGGTAAACGACTGCAGCTTTCCGTCCGGCGAAAACTGCAACGTATCCTTCCCTTCTCCTGTGACGACGTTTTTCCGCAGTCCGTCTTCACTGTTTACTGTCATCGCACTTTCCGGACTGATCTTGCTGGGCGGCTTGTCTCCACCAGCTTGCGGTGCGCTGTCCCGCAGTCCGTCACCCAGCGGCGGTCTTTCACCCACCGGTGCCTTGTCTTCCTCAGGCTTATCTTCCAGCTGCGCCTGCTGGTTTTGGAAGTTTTGCTCTTGCTCTTCGTCCAGACCATCAATTCTGAATTCGTTGCCCTTGGGGTCGAGCATCGCGATTGCGTCATCAGTGCTTCCCATGGAAGCAGTTCTGGCCAGATTGGAGTCTTCCTGCGTCACCATTGAGTCGCCCACAAGATTCTGCGGCTGACTGTCGACTGGCGCGGCTGGAGCGTCGTTTACTTCTTCTGTTCGTGCCATTTTTCAGTATCGTTTGAAATCGGGCTCACATGCGTGAGTGTTGGGGGAAGCGAATTCGCTCACGTCAGTGAGCGTTGAATATCTTTAGGTGAAGTTGAACCTGCTCACGTGCGTGAGCTTTGAGGATTTGTGAGGAAGTTGAATCTGCTCACATAAGTGAGGCGAATAGTTTGAGCGAGTGAGAGTTGGTAAGCATGCCAATTTTGCAACAAACATCGTGATGAGTTTGTGAACGAACAAATTCATTCGCATTCTCAAACGCATGAGGGAACATCAATTTTGAGTTGGCTAGCTTACTGCACTTGTTTGCCGTTCTCGTATACTGACTTTTTCGAGTGCTCTTTCAAAAACCTGACCAGGGGTTGAATGCTGCCGGGAGCATGCTCGTATGACCAGTTGAATTTGCGCTTTTGCTTTGCCCTTTCGATTTCAATTACGTAAAAGGGACCGCCCTCGGTGATTGAGTACTGGCTGTCTTTGCTGTTGAGAATATCGCTGGCGTCGACCAATTTGGTCAGTTGGGATGCGTCTTCGGTTTTCATCGAGCGAGTATCCAGCTTGCACTCCCACCTTTCGAAATGGCGCGGATTGACGCCTGATCCGTGCGAGAATTCGATTTTAAGCGGCTGTTCGTCAGTTGCACCGGCACCTGGCGGCAAAAAGCTCAGTATTGCTCCGACCAGGATGGCGGCGCCGACAATCCACTGCAGGTGTTCTGCTGTTTTGATTGGTCTAGCCATGAATTAATCTTCCGTGTTCGCGTGTCCATGGGGATAACGGGCGGTTGCTCGCAATTAGGCAGGTTTTGTCCCCGGACTTCATTCAG
>JBGAVL010000077.1:0-20517 GCA_044228145.1 Obscuribacteraceae bacterium (SeqCode) | reverse complement strand
TTGCGGCGCATGCAATGCGCACCTACATTAAACTGGACCCGTTTCTTTGCTAACATATGGGTGCGCCCTGAGTACCTGTTGGCATGGCAAAAATTCTCCTGGTCGAAGACAGCCGCGAAATGGCTTCCACAATAGTTACCTGGCTGAACGCCGAGCACTATGACGTGGTTCATTCGCTGGACGGGCTGGAAGGACTGGATTTGCTTAAATTCGAATCTTTCGACGTCGCCATTCTCGACTGGGAATTGCCCGGAATGTCGGGCGTGGAAATCTGCCAGGAGTACAGGAAGGGAGGCGGAACGATACCGGTCTTGATTCTGACTGCCAAACAGGCAATCAATGAGCGAACCACCGGTCTTGATGCGGGTGCCGATGATTATCTGACCAAACCCTTCGCTTTGCGAGAACTTTCCGCGCGTTTGCGCGCCCTTTTGCGCCGGCCTGCGGAAGTTAAGAGCAATGTCCTCGAGGTCGGACAAATTTCTCTTGACACGGTCAAATATCGCATACTGAAAAACGGCAAAGAAGTGCAGCTGATGCCGCGCGACTTTGCCTTGCTCGAATTTTTGATGAAAAACGTGGATCACGTGTTTAGCGCAGAGGCTCTTCTCGCGCGGGTTTGGGCGGGTGACAGTGAAGCTTCGCCTTCAGCGTTGCGGACAGCTATCAAACGGATCAGGCAGAAGCTCGACGACTCAGACGACGAAGGCAATTCTATTATTGAGAATATTCCGCGCGTCGGCTATCGCTTGCGAGCGAAATAGAACTAAATCCGGATATCAACGGTGTTCCACATATACGGCTTTAAATCGAGTTGCCGTATTCGGCGCATGGATTCATGAATTTCTTGAATTTCAGATTGACGTAAAGTGCGCTCCAGCCCTGGTCCAAAACCGCAATTACTTATCTCCTCGCGTTTTTGAAAGTAACCTCGAGCCAATGTCGAGCGCTCCTCACTGTCCTGTACGAATTTGAGGCCTTCTGATCTTTTCTCCATTTGCTTCAAATTGGTCATTGCACTATCGATTTCGCCGGTCCATAAGTTTCCGCTCAAAGATTGACCTTCGTCCTGGATACGGTTGTTCAGCCCTTCGCCAAGAGTGTCCGATTGCACCAGAGTGTCCGACTGCTTGTTGCCGGTGCACTTTCCCAGATCTTCCAACATGCTAGATCTCCTCATTCAATTCACATCGCGCCATAGATGCGCCCGCAAAGAGCATCGCTTTATGGGAGTGATGATTCGGTAGCGAAGTTGTAGCAAAACTGTGTTGACGTGATTAAACGTGGGCTCACTCAGTCTTTTGGGGAGCTGGATTGCCGGTGGCAGCATTCGTGGCAGCCGGGTCGGTCGAAGCCGGATTGATCGCATCTGGATGGCTCGGCGCCGATTTGCCTGTCGCCGGCTTTTCCGGTGCAACTCCCGGATCGTGGAAATAACGCGAGCGCGTGTCGGGCACGGCAAAGACGCTTTCATTAAGCATCAGGAACATCATCGGTTTGATGCGAAGCTCCCCGCTGAAGGGACTGCTGTATGCCGACAATAGCCAGATATTCAGAGCCAGAGTGGCGGCCACCATAGTAGTCATGAAACCATGCACATGCTGAAACTGTGACATGAACACGTACGTAAAACCAATCGTGATGACTGATCCAAAAACAACCACAATCCAGAGGGCATTAGGCAATTCCTGCTGGGCAAGAATCAGCCTGGCCCGCCGGTGCTCACCGACACCCATCATCGCATCGTTCAATGCTTGCTGCAGGTTGCTCTGCCTGTCGTTTTCCGGCACAACCGCCACGACACCCTCCCACAGTTTCTGATAACCGGCCCAACCATGGTTGATCTTCTCGTGCTTTTCCATTTGGGACCATTCTATTTCGACCACTTCCCTGGCATAATCGCGGCACAGTTGACGCAAGCGCGGTCGATCGTCGTCGCTCAACCCGCGAGCCAGCCGAAAAACACTGGCAACATTATTGGCTTCCTGCTCGACATGCATCTGGGCATCGCCATATCTAGCCATAGCTGCCGCCACCATAAATCCCAAAAGGACAGAAAATAGCGTTCCGACGACGCCCAGCATCCCCTCGGCGGCACTGTGGTGCTGTTCCAAAACCTCGATTTTGACGCGCCCTTTTACAAGCCACTGACCGATTAGTGAAACCGCCACAAAAACGGCGACAAGAATGACTGCATGGCCCAACGTGTTCATCTGCTACCGCCTGGAGTGCTCCTCTTGATTTTAGCCTTTTGGACACAAATGCCATTTCCCGAGGCTAAACTGGGGATTAGCGTACCAAGAACGTCCCCCTTACGGGTGAACATCGTAAAAATCAGACAAAACTGCCATAAAAAGGGGCTACTTTACGGTACCGCGCGAGATTAACCGGGCAATCACTTTCTAAGTGCGGCTACTTGACACTTAAGGAAATTTAGAAATGGCTAAAACCAATTCTCTACTCGGAGAACTGTTGGTTGATTGGCAACTGGCCTCAAGGCAACAGATGGAGACAGCGGTTTCAGAATCGCTGAATAGAGATCTGCCTCTGGGACTGGTTCTCACAATGCTGGATATAGTGGACTCGGAAACTCTGCACTCGGCAATCGCAGCGCAGTCCTTCTTACGCGACCAATTAATCTCCGCTGACCAGACAACGCAGGCAATGACCCTGGTGAGGAAAAAACACATATCTTTTGGATTGGCGATGGACCTGCTCGGCATTCAAGCCGCGACAAAACCACGCAACCGGCTCGGTGACTACCTTGTAGAAAGCGAATCTCTGGGTCGCGAGCATATTAAATCCAGATTGAACCTGACCAGGCAGACCGGACTGAATTTAGGCAGAGTGCTCGTAACACTTGCCGATGCCCATCACGACTTGATCAATCACGCCCTCAACCTGCAAGAAAAAGTACGCATGGGCGACATCACTCGCGACGAAGCCATCGACAGGCTCTACTCCGCGCGCCGCTGCCTGGAAGTGATCACCCACGTCGGTCATGACGCAATCGAGACTCAATCGAGACTCGGGCAACTATTGATTTCATCCGGATTCATTCAGGATAAGGACATGGAGCTGGCATTGTGCGCCGCCAAAGAGCAAAACAAGATGTTGGGAGAAATCCTTGTTGAGCTCAATTGGGTCAAAAAGCAAGTGATAATTGTCGCCCTTGAAGTGCAACGTTTGATTCGCAGCGAAAAGATTTCAATCTATCACGGGCTCGAGCAATTGAAAAACCTGCGCAAGCGGGTCGGTGTTTCCGAGGGCGTGCCCACGCCACCGGAAGTGCAAGAAGAGCGAAACTTGAGTTTTTATTGTTTCCTCAAACTGGCGAATGTTTTGCCCGGGCCAAACGCACAAGCCGCTGAGATAAATAAAAGAGCCTGGGAAACACAACTAGAAGAAACCTGGCAGGAATTGAAGGCGGCACCGAGTTCACCGCGACTTCCTGAAGACGTGCGCGATCTGCTCTCGCGCTGCGGATTTCTTTCAGAGGAACAACAGGTGATGGTGCAGAGAGCGGGAAGAACCTACAAACTTTTCCGCGAACGCCGGTTGAATATCGAGCAAGCGTTGATTCAATTCCACGTTGCTCAATCCTCTTCGGCCGAACCAGGACAGTGGTCAGGCACATTCCCGACCCTGCCCGTCTTCTAGTAGGGGCGCCGCCATGCATCGCCCGGTTTGAATCGGCCTAATTTCTTACCGGGCGATGCATAGCGTCGCCCACACAGCCCGCTGCGTAGTTGCGATGCCGTGCATCGCCCGCCCTCAGGCCGGATTTGCAGCTCTTCTCGCGCCGGTCATGCGCTCTTTGATTTCTTTGAGGGTGGCTCTGAATTCGAGTACTGTTGCCGGTCTATCCTCAGGGCGTTTCTCCAGGCATTTTAAGATCAGTTCGTCCAGATCTGCAGGAATCTCCACAATTGCCGAAACCGGCTGCGGTTTTTCATTCATCACTTTGTTGAACGTCTCCAAAACAGTCTGTCCAAACAAAGGCGGGTTGCCGGTCAAGCATTCGTACATGACGCAGCCAAGCGCATAAATGTCTGTTCGTGCGTCGGCCGGATCGCCGACGCATTGCTCTGGGCTCATGTACATCGGGCTGCCGGCCGAACTTCCTTCGCGCGAGATTTTCTGCTGTCCCGGCTCATCTTCGAGCATTTTTGCCAGTCCGAAATCAACAACTTTGACCAGCTCGCGCCCTTTGACATTTTCACTTATCATTATGTTGGCGGGCTTGATGTCTCTATGCACAACACCATTATCATGAGCATTGATCAGTCCGTCTGACACTTGCATTACTATCGCCAGCATCTGCCCTACCGAAAGACGTGCGCGTTCTTCAATAAGTACATCCAGTCCCTTTCCGTCCACAAAATCGAGCAAGAGAAAGGGCACGCCTTCAAGAAAACCGCACTCATGAACAGTCAATAGATTTGGGTGCTGCATTCGCGCCATCGCCTGCGCCTCGCGCTGAAAGCGCTGCACAAAACGAGGATTGCCCAGAAGATGCGGCTGCAAAAGTTTGAGCGCGAGAATTTTGTCGAGAACAATATGCCGTGCTTTGTAGACGGTGGCCATGCCGCCGGCGCCCAGATACTCAACTATCTTGTATTTGCCGTCCAAAATCTGACCTTCCAATTTGTCGACGACTTGCATCGCCTGATCGTCGTCGGGACAGTTCTTGACCGTTGCGGCCAGCTGTTTTCCACACTTCGGGCAGACAGCATAGCGGGGGCTGAAGCTGACGAGATTACTGGAGCCGGCATTGTTTTTGATACCGGCAGAAACTTCCGATGAGAGGTCGGCGAGCTTTTTTTCCGTGTCGCGACGCAAATCTTGTTCGCGCCTGTATGCATACACAAATTGAGAAACCACGATGGAAACGCCCGCCAGAAGGTTGAGAACACTGAGCGCCGGAGAAGCGGTATTCTCGTCGATAACATGAGCGGCGACGGCGCCTGCTTTTAGTGCCGTGAATGCCGGAAGCAACACCATCAGGGCAAAGAGGCTGCGCCTGAGCGCGGTGCCCAGCATGTCCGGCTCAAGCAATAATGCAAACCAACCGCTGCCGGGTCTCAGTGAATAGACGGCAAACGACAGAACAAGCGTGGACGCGGCAAGAGTGACAGGCACTTTGATGCATCCCCAGAGCCCGCAAAACTCGGGAATTCCTTGCAAAAATCCGATCACCGGCAGCAAAGCCACGGCACCTGTGAAAGTCAAAAGCGCCTGCCAGATCGGATCGAGTTTGGCGCTGTGTAAGGTCATGAGAAACAGGCTTGTGGAAACAAGCAGTATGCCGATGATGCCGTCCGGCGTCAGCTGCCCTGGAAACTGCAGAACAACGCCGTTGGCCAGCTCACCGGAAAGCGGCAAGTTGAACCATTCCCAATCGGCTTCAAAGATTGTTTCGGCAAGTTTAATCGCGCCCGCAAAAGCAATCAAAAGTGAAATCGCCGCACATACGCGGCGCACGTTATTTAGATCAGGAAGAAGCGCAAGAGCGATTACCAGGCACGCCAGCACCATATATGATACCGCAGCGCCGAAGGGCACCGCAAACCCGAAAAGCATTTTCAAAGACTGGATGTCACAGTACCAGCCGATTACGACAGCCAGACAATAAGCAAAAACCAGACCGCCGGAAATTACCGCGCTCAACCGGAATGATTCCAGCAAACGCGGTTTTGCTTCCAGTGTATGCGGAATCATTCGACTTTACTCTTCAGTTGGATGACACTCATCAAGCATCACTTCGCTTTCATGGCCCTTTCAAGAGCGGCTTGATACACGCTTTTAGTCTTCGGCCCGGTAAGATATTTTATACATTTTCTCTGAGGCGAAAAGAATCCGACTACCGGCACGAATTTCATATTGTCGTTGTAAAACCAGAGCACTCCGTTCTTCTCAGCCAGGGCCTTAGATTGTTCGGAGTGTTCTTCGCCTGTGTCTATTTCCAGATATGAAACAGAGCTGGCATATTTGGACTGAACTTCGCGCACGGTTGGCCGCACTTTATCACAAGTGTATTGGCAATGAGGGTCGTAAATAAAGACGACGAGAACTTTCCCTTTCGAGACCGCAGGGTTATCGGCTACGGCGAAAGGGCACGCGGTCAGCACAAAAAGAATCACTAATAATAGCGACCTGGCAAACAACATCACTTTTCTCCCCCCGCCCATTCCCAATATACCCGTTATCGGACACTTTTAGTCGACGCCAGCCGCAAAAGACGTACCTGACTTGCTTTGCAGCCTTTCAGGAGAGTCGTAAGCTTATATCAGATTACTACTATTTGGTATCTGTGGGCGTGTTCGGCAATGGTGCATTAGCATCAGGCACCGTCGGCGTCGTTGCCGGAGACGAAGCATCTGTTGTCGGCGCTGATTCGGAAGCGGCCTCCTTCGAGACTGGGGTTTCACTTTTCGGCGCGGTTTCCGTAACAGGCGTGCCGTCACCTGTCGCGGGCGGCGTTGTGGTTGTGGTTGGAGTTGTGGTCGTGGCTGCTGTCGGAGTTGTCGTATCGGCAGATGTATTGGAGGCCGGTGGAGCAGTCGTCACCGCCGGCTCGTCAATGCCGGCGCAGGTATTGACCACGATTTCCACTCGTCTGTTCAGCGCACGCCCAGGGGGATTGTCCTTGCCATCAGGTTTTGTATTAGGTGCAACCGGTTTTTTCTCGCCAAAACCCACAGTCGAGACCGCGCGTTTTTCAACAATTCTGTGTTCTAAAAACCAGTTGCGCACACGTTCTGCACGCCGTTCACTCAATTGCTGATTGTAATCATCGGTGCCCACGCTATCTGTGTGCCCTTCGATAAGGACAGGATGCGCTCCCGTGTTTTGAATCATCGGTCCGAGAACAGTCAGCGTCTCCTCCGCTCTGGGGGTCAGCGTTGCTTTGTCAAATTCGAAAAGCGTATCGGCACCAATTAGAAAACGCTGGCTGCAAGGAGCAGACGTTGTCTTGATCGCCTTCAATCCCTGCGGCGCATTTATGTTGCCTGCGTTCTGAATTTTGCCTGGAGTCTGCAATTTTCCCGGCGTTTGCAAATCGCCGACATTTTGCTTCTTCTGCAAATTCGGGTATTTCTTGTTGATGTCGTCGAACCACTTATTGATATTCTTCACGTCCTGGGCGAAAACAGCGTCAAAAACAGCACCCTGTGCAACAGTACAGGCGACTATGACAGCCAAATACTTGATTTTCATATTTCAATTGCTCCGCAACCAGGTCATTCAATAATTGCCCGGCAAGCAAGTATTGAAACTGTCGAAAGACTACAAACTGGACGAAAGCGAAAGGGTAATATGCTTTAAGGAGCCGTCTGAGGCTCGAGAATCAAATACATCGTCAATCCAAAACTCTATTTGCTCCTACGATGAACAAGCATGTAGAAAAAGCCCTGCTTCTCTTTGAGCGCCGCCCTGAAATGGCGGCCAAAGAATTGCTTGCCGCACTCGCCGAGGAGCCTGACGATAGCTACAGTCATGCCCTTCTGGGGCTGTGCTTGATGAATGCAAAAGACAAAGACGGGGCATTCGCGCAGGTAAAAGAAGCGATAAAGCTTGCTCCAGAAAGCGCCTTTGCATTTTACGCGCTGGCAAAATGCCACTACGACGTGCTCAATATGTTGGACGCGGAAGTCGCAATTGATGAGGCCTTGCGTCTGGAGCCGTGGAACACGACATACTGGGGACTTTTGTCCAATATTCAAATTGAGCAAGGCGAGCTGAAGGAGGCATTGAAGTCTGCCGAGACCGGGCTCGAGATGTCGCCGGAAGATGTGCATTGCCACAACTTGAGAGCTTTGCTGAAGACCAAGTTGGGTCAGAAAGAAGAGGCGAAGCATTCGTTGGATACGGCGATGGCGGCCGCACCGGAAGATGCATTGACGCATGCCTACCGTGGATGGGCGCTGATCGAACACCACAATCACGCAGAGAGCATCGAACATTTCCGTGAAGCACTGCGTCTCGATCCGACATTGGAATGGGCACGGCAGGGTCTCGTAAAAGCTCTCCAAGTAAGACATTGGTTGTTTCAGTTGCAAATCAAACTGAAAAATGGCGGAGCGCTTGCAATCATCGCAATACTCGTGGCAGTCATGTACGGATTGCCAATGATGTTCACATCACCGACCGGGCTTCTTGCCCAGGCGATTGGATTGACGGTATTTCTATGCGGTCTGGGTGTCACGTTTCTCATCATTCTTTTCATTTTATTGTGGGCGATTCCACAAGTAACCACACCAATCGTGCATTTTCTTCTCGTCTTCGATGCAGACGGACGACTGGCGATGACGCAGGAAGAGAGGCACTTCAATGTCCACTTGATGGCATTCATAACAGCGGGAATAATCGCGACGGTGTATGCAATCAATTTTTCAGCATGGTGGGTTTTTGCACTGATTGTTGCCCTGTATTTCATGACCGTGACCCTTACATTGGCTGAAGAAAAGCGCGACAAGAAAATGTGGTTGTCCATGGTAGCCGTGGCATTTGTATGTGGTGGCGCCGGTCTTCTTTGTACAACTCAACTTTTCGGTTGGGGCACTCTGCGTATTGGTCTCGCCTACGGATTGACCAAAGGCTTGATCACTGCCGGTGGCGCCAAAGCAATCTTGGGTGCAATAGGACTGGGTGCGGCAGCGACCGCCATGAAGGCGAAAGAAAAACAGAAGATTCGCGAACAGATGCTCAATCGAGAAGACAATTCGAGCAAGAAAACGAGTTAGTTTATCAGTCCAATAAATATAGTCAGATGTCGAAATACGTTGAAAAAAGATCGTTTTGGGGAACTTTCAAGATAGCCGGCAAGTTGATTTAAGTTAGCGGACGGCGAATTGGCTACAGCGGACCGATTGCAAGAGACTCCTCCATGGCGACCGTAGAACCGGTAACCGTACTTCTCATTGGCGACAACCGTACTGATTACGTGACCATAAGGCATTTGCTGGTCGACGAGACGCGCGGGGAGTATCAGGTCACCTGGTCGCGCACATTATCGGACGGTCTCAATCTGCTCAAGACCAACACCTATCAGGTTTTGCTCTTCGACCTCACCACCTCGCTCGGGCAAAGCCAGCGGGCTTTCAGCGAATTTTGGAATGAGCTTGTCACCCAGCCGGTCATCGTCATTTGTCCGCCAGAGAACGAAGGCGCCGCCATCGATGCGGTGAAGCGCGGTGCGCAGGATTATTTGCTGCACTCGCATATCGATAGAGAAAGATTGCACCGCGCCATCAATCTGGCCCTTGTGCGTTCTGCCTTGAGCAATGAGCAGAAAAAGAAAGCCGGTCTGGAAAAAACTATGGGTCTGAGCCGGCTCAAAGAAGATTTCATGGGACTTCTGGCAAACGAAGTCTGGCTGCCATTGCTGGGCGGAAGGCTGGTTTTGGAACACTTGCTGGAAGGCTCGCTGGGCGACTTGAATGAGCAACAGAAAGTGGCCTTGTCGCAACTGAAAAAAGGCAATGAAGAGTCGCTAGCAGTCACACAAGAATTGCTCGATGTCTACACCTACGATCAAACGCGACAGCAGTTGGCGAAGTCGGACATCGATATGAAAGAGATGATTGAAAATTGCATCAAAGAAACTGCGCAGATGGCCAAATTCAGAGCCATCAATGTGGTGGCGGATTATCCTCAAGGAGCGCCTATGATCAAGGGCGATCCATCGGGCATCAGGCGCGTGTTTATCATCCTTCTGGACAATGCCATCAAGTTTTCGCCGAACAGACAAACGGTCGATGTCAACGTCGCGCAATTGCCGGATGCGGTACAAGTGTCGATCAACGACCGGGGACGAGACATTGCACCGGAAGATCAAAAGCGGCTGTTCATGCGCTTTTGGGAAGGCGAAAGCGGGAGAAAGTTTTCCAATAAGTCCGGCATGCACTTCTATCTTTGCCAGCGAATTATTGACTCGCACGGCGGAAAAATGGAAGTGACCAGCAAGCCGCAGACAGGCACCACTTTCATAGTCACTTTGCCGAAATAATTTGTAGGGTTTGCACACGATGTATTGGCCGACTCCTCAGGATTACAACGAATCGGTCCAGATGCCTGAGTATTCGTTTGCTGATGAAAATCTGGCGAAGGGAACGCCTGAGCTCACGCCCATAGGGCTGCCGAAGCCGGTGACCGGCAATTTCGCCAGCGTCTATCGCTTCGAGACCGGGCAGAAGCTCGTGGCAGTCAAATGCTTTCTTCGCAATGTGTACGATCAGCAGCAGCGCTATCAGCATCTCAGCCAATTTATGGCGAACAACCAAACTCCGTACATCGTCGACTTCGAATACATCACTAAGGGAATCCGCGTAAAAACAGACTGGTATCCAATTCTCAAAATGGATTGGGTGGAAGGAGCTGCATTCGACCAGTATCTAAGAAAACACGTAGGAAACCGAGCGAACATCGAAAAATTGCTCAATCAATTCGCAAAAGTCGTAAGAGAATTAAAACGCATTGGTATCGCGCATGGTGACTTACAGCATGGCAACATCATCGTACAGCCGAGCGATTTGAGACTGGTTGACTATGACGGTATGTTCGTACCAGCACTAAAGGGAGAGTCCTCAAATGAGCTGGGACACCCGAACTATCAGCACCCGCAGCGCTCAGCGACAGATTTCTCCGCCTCTCTAGATGATTTTTCCGCGTGGCTCATTTACAGTTCTCTTTCTATACTGATGATCGACCCGTTGCTTTTCAGGAAGTACTCAGGCGGCGACGAATGTATTCTCTTTCGACACACGGACTTGAAAGACCCTGATAATTCGAGGCTTTTCAGAGAACTGCTCAATCATCCCAATTTAGAAGTGAAAGCTCGTGGCCAATTGATAAAACGACTGGCCGAATGTCCGATCAGCAAAATTCCTGCTTTTGCAGAGCAGATTCCATCTCTGGAAAACATACCAAAGGAAATTAGGACAATTGAAGTCGGCACTGTAGAAAAGAAAACCGGGCTTCCCGATTGGATGCTTCCGGATGATGTCACTGCTACCGTATCCAAACCAGTCCCCGCATCCGCGCAAAAACCATTGGCACGCCCGACTCCGTCCCACCTTCGTCAGGCTCCCAGGTTGCCAACCCAAATTAAATGGCCGACTCTCGAGCAATACGACAAAGCTACGCGCTCACTGTTGTCGTCATTTAAAGATCAAGAGTTGTGCAATTCAAGACCGATAGTAAAACTCAAAATCAATGGCAAGCACGGCATCGTTTATCAAGTTTCAACCAAAGAAAAACAGTTTGCCATCAAGTGTTTTATCGAAGAACTGGCCGACCGCACCAGACGCTATGAAGAAGTGGCAAAACTCAAGCAAGGGCCGCTGGGGAAGTACCTTGTGGATTTTCACTACTTTGAAGATGGCATCAAAGTAGACGATCACTGGTTTCCCTGCTTGAAAATGAGCTGGCAGAATGGCGAATGGCTCGATCACTACGCCTGCAACATGCTGGGCACCGACAATAAAGTGGCGATCGACAAGCTCATCGACGACTTCAGGAAGATGTCGCTGGACTTTCTCAATAGTGGTGTCGCCCACGGTGACCTTGAGCCGAGCAATATATTGATAGATCATTCCGGGGCAATAAAGCTGGTCGATTACGACGCCATGTTTACCCCGGCGCTAAAAGACCTGACCTGCGGAGAAGCCGGTAGCCCTGCCTACCAGCACCCGCTGCGCAATGCTAGCCACTTTGGCCCCTGGTTGGACAATTTCCCTGCCATATTAATAGATAGTGTGCTGACGGCAATGGCGGCGGCGTCGACTTCCACTCAAAATCCTAACTGGGCGACTTATCTGCAGCTAGTGAGACCACGCAGCTGGTCGCAAGGAGATCCGCGCTCGCCGGTTACGCGAAGAAGCAGGCTAATAAAGGATATGCAGATGGCGAAAGTGGAGAATGTGCCCCCCTTAAATGCTGCCATCAAACTTTAATTCGCTTTCCAAGACTGCGGTAAATACGCAACTTGCGGACCGAGTTCACGATCTCTTCATGCTGCCGTAGATACGATCGCAGTGACCTCCTCTTCCCTCATAGAGTGACCTCCGATGAATAGAAACGATGGCGGAACACCCCCCGGCGATTTGGCGCGCGCATCCGCAGCAGCAGAAAATGTAATCGATCCGGGAGATTACTGGAAACGCGCGAGCGACCAACCTAACAACTATCAATTTACAGGCGACAACGCAAGCGACAAAAAAGTGATCGCCGCCGCGCGGACGGCTGATGCGCCCGGCACATACACAGTCAAGGAGAAAGACAGCCTGTGGACCATTGCCTCCAAGCTCGTCAATGACTCCAACCACAAAGACAAATCCGACAAATTCAAACTCGATGTGGTCAAAGGACTCGTCGAAAAGAACAAGGGCACTATCAAAACACTGGAAGCCAATCCCGACAAAATCCGCGGCGGTCAGGTCCTCAAAATCGACGATGTTGAAACACTCGCGAAACTGGGTCATGGCAAAGTGCTCAACACGCACTACAAGCCGCCGGCAGAACGCGAGAAAAGCAGCGACGGTTCGCCAAGCAATTCGAAAGAACGTCCACCCGAGCATCGCAAACATTACGGAGGCAGACGCGGCGAAGAGCAATACGCAGGGCAGCAATACGGCGAGCGGCAGTACGCCGGTCAGCAGTATGGCGAGCGGCATTATGGCGAGCGGCAATTTAACGATCAACGATTCAATCAGCGTCAGATGGATCTTGGCCCGGTCAAAGACATCATGGGCATGATCGGCATGTTTGCAGGCGGCGCTATAATGGGCAACCGATTCAGGAACGACCGTCACCATCACCGCCCGTATTATGACGACTACGGACGTGGCTATTATGACAATGGCAACTACGGCCGCTACGGACACCAGCAGCATCGTCATCCCAACTACAACGACTACATGCAACAGAACTTCCGTGGTTATGAACCACCTGTAAGCTACTCACACTACGGTCATCCGCAGCAAAACTTTGGACTGCCGATGCACCAGGCACAAAGTCAACAATTCAGAATCCAGCAGCTTCAACAGCAACAGCTGCGTCAACAACAGATTCAACAATGGCAGCAACGACACCGCCTATACGGCTAAGGACACACTGCAACACGCCAAGAGTGTGGCGCATTACACGCGCCGTTTCAAACTTTCAACTGCGGCGTGAATAGCCGTAGATGATCGGGCTCAGGACGCCGAAAACGAATATTGCAGCAGGACCAATCGTGCAGACGATGCCCGTCATTTCGCCGACTGCATACTTCGGCGCAGTAACCAAAATGAATATCTCATTGTAGAGATCGGTGGAAATCGGGCTCAGGATCATACCGATCAAAAGCCCAGATACAATTGATGCGATTACCTTTTTGCCCAGCTTATATCCGGCGATTTTATGCACAACTTTGCCGGAAAGCGCGCCGACGAAGTATGGAATTATAAAGTTGAAAAAGGATGGTCCGCCGCCCGGCAATACAAAACCGTAGATTGAACCAAGCGCAATGCATGCAAGCACTGTGCGCCCAATTATCCACGGTGAGACTATGGTCAAATGACTTTCAAAACGATTAGAGCAATTTTGACAGCGAAAACCGACGGGGCATTGGACGAAACATTTAGAGCAAATGATCTCGCCACAGTCTATGCATGTCAGTCTTGAATCACCATGTGAATGTTTGCCGACCACTGACCACTGCTCCTGAATTCCATCGCCCAATATCTGCGGGGCTGGACGGAGAAAACCCGTACACATGGTCTTATTTTTCCCCACCCAGTGTTTTAATCTACGAGACAATATCCAAATTTAGGGACAATTCCCGAAACGCCAGCTGTATGTAGCTTTCTAAATCTTTACGAGCAGGGGTAGGTCGCTCATTTAATCTCGCCAACGGGCATAAGCTAAGTGCGCCTGTATCATTAGCGAGGCATTGTTTCATGTTTGATTCGCGAAAGAGAAAATCAGTCCTTTTATCCTTCTGCATTGCATTACCTTTGTGCGTTTCAATTGCAAACATCGAAGCAACGGCAAAAGACAATGGCGGAGTAAAAACACTAAATGTTTCCAGCACCGCCTTTGGTGCAGGCAAAGCAATTCCAAAACAATATACCGGCGACGGCAAGGATGTTTCTCCGCCTTTGAAGTGGACTGCCGGTCCCAAAGGTACGACAGGATATGCGATCTCAGTCGAGGACCCGGATGCACCTCGCGGCACATGGTGGCATTGGATCATCGCCAACATTCCATCGAACGTGACCCAACTTAACGAAGGTGCAAGCAGAGGAAAAATTGCAATTCCCGGCTCGGTCGAAGGAAAGAATGATTTCGATAACCTCGGATACAATGGACCCATGCCGCCGAAGGGACAAAACCATCATTACCACTTCAAAGTGGTCGCGCTGTCCAGCCCGCTCAAACTCCGGTGGGGCTGCACGAAAGAGCAGTACGAAGCGGCTTTGAAAGGGAATATTATTGGACAAGGAGAGCTGATTGGGACTTACGCTCATTGAAAGATCCTGAACTAGATTATTCCTATATCGCGCACCCAAGCCAGTGCGGCTACTTGCCGGCGGAGACCTGGCAATTGAAATATGCGCTGGTGCGCAATCTCACTCCTGAGAAATACTGGGAATTGATCAATACAGGCTGGCGGCGTTTCGGTCATGTCCTTTTTCGCCCGGCCTGTCCTGCTTGTTCAGCCTGCCAGCCGATACGGGTGCTCACGCAAGAGTATCAGCCGAACCGCAGCCAGCGCAGGTTAATCAAAGCCAATGAAAACTCGGTCGTACTCAAAATTCAAACTCCGGAAATCGACGATGAACGACTGGCTCTCTACATGCGCCACCATCACGATCATTCGGAACGCAAGGGGTGGCCGACTCCATCTCTAATCGGAGGAGTCGAGCACATTTCGTCGATCATCGACGGACCATTCCCTGTAGAGGAATGGTGCTTTTACATCGATGAAAAGCTCGTCTCCGTTAGCTACATGGATGTGCTGAAAGACGGGCTATCGGGAATCTACTTCTTCTACGATCCCGATTACAAAGACAGGCAACTCGGCACCTGGATACTGATTTCAATGATAAAGCGCGCAGCGGAGCGCGGCATGCCATATGCGTACCTCGGCTATTTCGTCAAAGGCTGCACGTCCATGGAATACAAAGGACACTACAAGCCGTCGGAAATCCTATACCCGGACGGCACCTGGCGCCTCGCCGACCCAATGGCGTAATGCGCTTCATTTCTGTACGGGCGACGCCATGCGTCGCCCGGCTTTTGTTTCGGGAGCATGGTTTTAGTAGGGGCGACGCCATGCGTCGCCCGGTATCACTTTCGTGCTCAGCCATTTACCATCCCGCCTCTACTCCTGCGCCGGCATTTTGATAATGCGGCAGCCGCGTGTGGGCAGATTGAAGCCTGGCCCCTTAACGACCGCCTCGGATGAACCTACTCCTTTTGCTGTTCCTGCAGGGAGGATGGTAATGACGGGGAGTTCTGCCGAGCCAGAACATCTGTTCGCCGCCACCTGCACATAAGCCTCGCGCGCCACCGCCTGTTGCCAGTCATTGGATTGCTCTCGCGCTGGAAACGAAGTTTGAAAGTCTTCAAAAACCATTGGTTAGTCCTCTAATCGCGTGCTAGTGGGCAGTTTCATTAGTCTCGTTGGGACTGATGACTAATGGATGACCAAGTAGTGGTATGTCCAAAGTAGAATTGGGAAATGTCTGGCTACAAGGAAGCTCCAGAATGAGTGATCTTTTCGGGCATTTAGTCAATTTGTTGGGAACACCGATCGAGAATCCTGACTTTCAGGATTTTCTAAATGACTGTGGTGAAAAACCTGAGTTTTGTGAAACGAAGCTGATTCAGGACTATGCGTTTTTGAAATTGGGCTTGCATATTGAAATGGATAAGCAGCAAAATCAGATCAAGTCACTATTCTTCCATTTCATTACGGTTGCTGTTCGAGCCGGTGAAGTTGAACCATTTGCACAAACCCTTCCGTTTGGAATCTTGCCCAAAGACAGCAGGGAGGTGGTAAAACAGAAAATCGGCGTTAAACGAAATGCGAAGAAGATAATGGGTCGCACATCAAGCGCTCCAAAAGACTTTTGGGATAGTTATGAAATTCCCCCGCTTGAATATACGTTTATGTTCAACGGTGGAGATAAAAGATTGGGTAGCATATCTGTGTATTACACTATAAATCCGGTAGCAACAGTTTCGCCATCTCTACAGAGGCTGCCGCTTCATTCAAACGAGTAAAGGAACTTACGATGACAGAGAACGATGGAAGCGTTAGCTTTTACTTTTTCGATTTAGACGACAACTTGTTCTTTCTTCCGACGAAACTCTATTTGTGGAATGCAGAGGCAAAGGTAGAGCGCGCCATTTCGTCCGGTGAGTATGCGGCGATTCATGACCTTATTGGAAAAGGTGGCGACTGGCAAGAATGGGCGACAAGGGAAGAGCATACCTATAGAGATTTCCGTGATGTCCCTGGAATGAAGGTTGCTGAGCAACAGTTTTCGAAAGACTTATTTTCAGCAGTTAGCGGTGCCAGCTGGCAGGGTCCGTCGTGGTCGCTGCTGGAGCACGCAGCAAAACAACAGAGGCCGGTAGCGTTCATCAGTGCTCGTGGTCATGCTCCTGAAACAATTGCGGCCGGCTTCGATGCACTTGCAGACAAGGGACTACTGGCGGCACCTCTAGCCATCCTGTGTATTTTCACTGTGTCGAATCCTGAGGTGCAGAAGGAGCTGAATATCGACGATCCGAATATGACGATTGCTTCAATGAAGAAAATAGCAATCAAAACCGCAGTAGAAAGAGCGCTAGAAAAATATGGAAAAGAGCCAGCGCATCGCTTTGGCATTTCTGACGATGACCCCAACAACGTAATGCTCGCCATTAATGCAATGCGGGACTGCAAAGTGAAGTACCCAGATAAGCGTTTCTTCGTGATCAATACCAACAAAGACCACTACGTGAAGCTAGAAGTCTTCCCAATGCTGCATCCGGTAACAGCAGATAAAGAGGGTAAACGACTTCTTGTTTAGTGGATTCATCATGCAGCAAGTTCAATAAAATGGATAGTCTTCTCGAACGTTTAATCGGCTTGCTTGGAGCGTCAATTGGTTGCCCATCTTTTGAGGCTTTTTTGGAAGAGTACAATGAATCGCCCTTAACGCATGAAACGAAGCGGTTTCACACATATAATTTTCAAAAGTCCGGTTTCAACATAATGACGGACAAACGACAAGACCAAATCAAGATGCTTTTCATTGAGCTAAATACAGCTGGTGTTAGATCGGGACAGGTGGCACCATTCTCTGAGACTCTTCCTTTTGGGATTCTTCCTGATGATGATCGGGAAACAGTCAAAGAAAAGGTGGGAGTTGAGCGGATTTCCCAAAAGATGCAGGGACGAACTCCAACAGATCCGGAAGACTTCTACGATAGGTATAAATTTCTTGTGTTAGACTACGCGTTCGTTTTCAGTGGCGAAGACGAGCAACTTAGTTTGATATCTGTGATTTGGACGGTTGATGTTGTACCGGAAAAACCAAGGTCTCCTCTGCCATATGAATTGATTGAGAACGAATTTTCGCCCGGAATGCAGGAGGCAATCAAGTTTGCCAAAGAAGAAGCACGCTCACTGCGGCACCTAAGTGTAGGTTCGGAATTTCTATTATTGGGACTGATGGCAAACAGCAACAATATTGCTGCAATGGCACTCGCAAGTATGGGACTACGCATAGAAAACGTGCGCAGCGAAGTGCGAAAGATAGTTGGAACAGGTGAAAAAGGAGTCATTTACCCTCAGTACACGCCGGGAGCACAAGTGGTTCTTGAAGAAGCTCTAGCTATTTCAAGAGAAATGAAATCACAGAAGATCAAAGAAGAGCATTGTCTTCTAAGCATCATCGATAACAAAGGAGTCGGCAGAAGAACCTTGCAAAATCTAGGTGTAGACTTTCAACGTCTTGAAGACGGAATTAATAGATTGATAAAAAAAAGGAAATAGGTTATTCGTACACCGCAAGCGAAGTCAAAATCATTTCTGCAAACCGCTGAACGCCACAAAGGCATTCTCCCGCAAAACAGCTAGCACTAAGTGTTCAGTGCCGATATAGTACAACTACTATCTAATTTCCCGCAGCTCTCCCTTTTGAATAGTCTCCAATGACAAAAGCAAAGCAGGTATCAATGGAACCAAATCGTCCAATCGATTGCTTGCGGCTCCAAGGACAATGACAGCGACATCAGCCGAACTCAAATTCTGCTGATAGCGAAGATTCTGATCTCCAGTCAGAAAGACCTGGAAATTGTTTGCTGCCGCCAGTCTTAGTAGCTCGCCGTTTTTCTTGCCCGACCAATCTAATTCTACAACAGTGTGAACTTCATGTCCGACTACTTTCTTGGCCAAACGCTTAGGGAGACATTCGTCAAGCAGAACGCGCATAGCGAAGAAGCATTTCCTTTGCGAGTCTCAGCACAGCTATGGCTTGATCATGACTCACACTTGGGTAGTCATCTAAGAATTCGCTTAGAGGGTCGCCCCCTTCAAGGTAATCAACCAATGCCTGAATAGGGACTCTAGTACCAGCAAACACAGGCGTGCCACCAAGAATATCCGGATCAAGTTCAACAATGGGTTGTTTTGGATTGGTCATAATTTGCCTCCTAGTCGATTGTACCAGAGGGAACAATTGCAGGAGGACATACCAGGTAGGTAGACTGGATGTTTGTGATGGAAAGGTAGTATTTGCAGAGCGTGTAAAAACAAGCACCCGCGCTCCTGGATGGCAAGGAAGTCGTATGTTTGCACATTGCTGACCAGTCTGGTTCTATGGATAGCGAATTGTTCGGTCTATTGTAAGTCAAGTTGAGCGAGTATATTAAAGGACGGATTTGGAAGATTTTTATGGCGCGGAGCAAACATACAAGACCAGAAAGAATAATTGCGGCAGACCGCGTCAGAGCTCCTCGTGAAGCACGCGGCAAGGACAATCCAAGTGACCTGCGACAAGTTGCTCGCGTGTTGAAGGAAGCCGGCATTGACTTGGAGTTGCAAAACGATCCTCTAGTCGGTCAACCTGTTTTGCCGCGCATTACCACCAAGCGGCCTCGGCAGGGATTTACTCATCCAGCTGAAAAGGCAGATATTTTGCGCGTCTTGCATTTTTTTGGTGAAAGATGTTTCTATGGACTGAAGTCAATCAAACTGATTCAGGGGTCTAGCGCCGGCAGTGAAGCAAAACTTTCCATGGGACGACTTGAAGTGCCGGGCACAATTGTTCTCTACGATCAACCTGTTTCACCATGGTTCATCAACGGCACTCTGCCAAAAGCTGAGAGAGAGAAGTTGGCGCAAGCCGGTGCATCGATTGAACCAGCTAGCGACAACCTCCACTGCCTGATACATTGGAGCGAAGCCAATCTCAAAAACTTCATGCTCTTTGAAGTCTTTATGCATGAAATAGGACATCATCTCATCCAGCAGTACAAAGGCAAGAGAAGTGTCCGCGTCGCTAGGACGAAAGATCACGAACAGTTTGCTGGATTGTTTGCGCAGCGTTGCAGGGAAAGCTTCTTAGCCGAATGTTCAGGTGCTGCAGATGTCTAACATTGTGGATTTGATCGGCGATGGAATCGAAAATCCATGGAACGCAAAGACGATGATTGACGCTGCGAAGATGTTCAGCTCGTCCTGCTACTTCCGGGATCGCAAGAATTTAGTTCAGTCCGTCCACGACACCATCAGCAGTGCCATGCAGATACAGGTTGTCTCGAGCGATCAAATTGTACAAACGTATTCACCAGTAGTGGCACTGGAGAATCTCGACAATGCCGCTGATATCTATGGATTCAAATTGCCTGCGGGAACTCGGGCAGCTCTCATCGCCGGTAATGAAAAATTCGGCATTGCTCACGAGATGCAGCAAATTTCCACTCACTTTGTACAAATTCCTATGCCCGGCGCCACGCTTAACACGTTGAATGTTGCTGCTGCGACTGGTGTTGCACTTTACTATCTCAGCTCTGGTTTTGGCGGCAAACTTCAAATCACCAGCCATCCGGAAAAGCGGCGTCCGGAAATTTTGTTCATGACGCCAGGAGATCACATCGAACTCGGCAGCGCGATTCGATCGGCGGGTGCGTTTGGATGGAACCGATTGTTTCTGGAAGATCGCGAAAAGATTTGGTTTGGCTGCGACCGCGTCACGCGCTCAGAGGGACGTGGTGCTGCAAGGCGTGGGCGTAACTCAATTCATCTTGTACCGGTCAACCGCGAAAGTCGATACGCATTTAGAGAAGTAATGGTCCTGTCGTCGAGTCAAGGCATCCCTCTCACAAAAGCGAATCTTGCGAAGGGTCCACAACAGCTTGTCGTAATCCCGGATGAGAGCCAGGTTGATTTATCGCAAGAGGAATGGGAAAGGCTCGGCGCTAATGTTGAGTTCGTCCAGATTGAAGTGCCCTCGCGGGACTATGCATATCACT
>JBGAVL010000076.1:0-20615 GCA_044228145.1 Obscuribacteraceae bacterium (SeqCode) | reverse complement strand
CAATTCCGCGTCTGCCAGGTGAGAGATACCGACAGTGCGCATGAGCTTGTCGTCAATCAAACACTGGTCGCCAAAGACCTCCGACATCTGCCCGCGGGCGGCCCGTCTGAGCATGTCCATCTGGAACATGCGATCGCTGGCGTGGACATAGCCTTCGACCAGCCACAAATCTCTGTCCGATGACGCTTCGATGTAGGGGATGCCGCGGTCGTCAAATCTGATTTGCGCGCTGTGCATCAAGGGTTCCAGCGTGACGACGCCGTCGGTGACGGGCAATGCACGCTGGCAAAGCCACCAGCCGGTAATCGGAGCGGCGAGGACAAGCAGGACAAGAACGATCGTTAGAATTCTCAGCACTATGACACCATCTGTGGAGCCAGCATAGAAAAGGAGCATTCGCTCCTTACAAGGGCTCGAGATGTGCCCCTTCTGACCGCCACAATTATATTAGAAGCGGCATGAAGCAAGCCACTTATGAAGCTTTAGCGTACGCCAATTTTAGAAGAGCCGCGCATAGTCGATCGGCATACAACCGGATGCTGGTCGATATCCGGTTGTGTAGCCGCTCTGACGGCAATGCAAGGCGTTACCCGGGCGATGCATTGCATCGCCCCTACGGAGCTGCCTTCAGGTAATCAGTGACGAAGTACTTTACTTTCTTGAATTCGTCATTGATAGCGCCCAGTGTCACTTCGGCTGGTTCCCAAGCAGAACGCTTGGCGGACTGTTCGATTTCCAGGCTCAGCCTGGTGAGATTGTCCGCACATAAAACTGCCGCCAGACCTTTGAGCTGGTGGGCTGTGCCCGCCAATTCTCTGTCTGAGCGCGAATCTATCTGTTCGCTCAGTAATGTCAAGAGTTCTGCCGCCTCGCTCAAGAACATCTTGAGAATGTCTTGAAGATCGTCGTCTCCATAAAGTTTTCTCAACTCATTGAGATTAATTGGCAAGTCCTCATTTTCGGTTTTCTCAGACTTACCGTCCTCTCCTACCCTGGCGCTTACTTGGGGATCCTCATCTGTTGACATTCCTAAATGCTCCGCAGCTGCCCATGTTTCTGTCGTACCGGCATTGATTGCCAGGGGTATCCATGAGGCAATCACCCGTCTCAATTGATCGTGACCGACCGGTTTGCTCAAATAATCGTCCATTCCTGAGCGGATGCAGCGCTCGCGATCGGAGGGCATGGCGCCGGCCGTCATCGCCACAATCGGCACGCGACCGCCTTCTGTTTCTTCCAGGCTTCTTATTGCCACGGTGGCCTCATAGCCGTCCATCTCAGGCATCTGGCAGTCCATGAAAATCGCATCGAAGCGAGTGGCATTTTGACTCTTGAACTGGCTGATTGCTTCAAGCCCATTGGCGACAGTAACAACATCCAGCCCGAATTTTCTGAGCTGTCTTTCGGCCAGTTGCTGCAAAACAGGATTGTCTTCGGCCAGCAAGACTTTCCATTTGCTGTCTTTGTTATGCTTGATGTCATCGAATGCGCAACTGCCTTGAAAGGCGAGATCGTCGAGCGCGCTGTCGAGACCCGCTTCCACAGCCTCCGGCATGGAAAGAATTTCCTGACCACGGAATCCCGGCTTCAAAACTACCTCGAGCAAATGGGCGCGGCGCAGTGGTTTTACCAGGCAGGCGGCTACTCCTTCATCGACCGCCTTCTCCATTCTTTCCTTCTCGTCGAAGGATGCCACCAAAACAATGCGACCTGCCGTCTCGCCAAATTCACTGTAAAGCCTCTCGGAAAGAGCGAATCCGTCGAAGCTGTCAGGCGACGCATCGACAATGGTGACAGTGAAGCAGCGCCCATTTGGATCGCTCGGCGCTTGCGATAGAAATTTCAACGCTTCTTCCGGACTGGCGGCTTCCGTCACCTTTATTCCGGCGCTTCTCAGGTAGGACGATATGATAGTGCGCGATGCGGTTGAGTGGTCGACCACGAGTACGTCGAAAGGCACCACAACTTGCAATTGTTCTGCCTTCATATCCGGCTGCGCCGGCCATTTTTCTCTCTCAAGGGGAACCGTAAACCAGAATGTGGAACCTTTTTTCTCTTCGCTGGAGACACCGATTTCTCCTCCCATCATTTCTACGAGGCGTTTGCTGATCGACAGTCCGAGCCCGGTGCCGCCGTACTTGCGTGTCGTGGATCCATCCGCCTGCGCAAAAGGTTGAAACAACCTTTTCCTGGCCGCTTCCGACAGTCCGATGCCGGTGTCCGTCACTTGAAAGAGAATGACGACGCGCTCTTCTGTTTCTCTAAACTTG
The DNA here is from genome assembly GCA_044228145.1 of Obscuribacteraceae bacterium (SeqCode). Lineage (GTDB taxonomy): Bacteria > Cyanobacteriota > Vampirovibrionia > Obscuribacterales > Obscuribacteraceae > QKMZ01. The sequence continues at coordinate 18,345 of JBGAVL010000076.1, read as the reverse complement.
GTTGCTTTTATCAAGACTTCACCACTTTCGGTGAATTTGATTGCGTTGCTGGCCAAATTGAGGAGAACCTGACGCAAGCGCACCGGGTCGCCTTTGACGAATTGCGGAATGGACGGATCGCTGTAAGTCATAAGAGCCAGACGCCGGCGCCTGGCCGACGAGGCCAGCCAATCTGCACAGCCTTCGACGATGGAGCGAATATTCAGATCAATAACTTCCAACTCCAGACGTCCTGCTTCCATCTTGGAGAAGTCGAGGATGTCGTTGATGATGGTGAGAAGCGATTGCGCTGACTCGTTGACGATTTTGACAAAACTGACCTGCTCAGAAGAAAGAGCAGTATCCATAAGCAATTCGGTCATGCCTAAAACAGCAGAGATGGGGGTGCGCACCTCGTGAGAAATATTGGCGACGAATTCCGATTTCAGTTTTGACGCTTCCAAGGCTTCATCGTAAGCGAGTTCTAATTTGTGCGTCAGTATTTCCAATTCCTGGTTGACGGCCGCAAGAATGCTGACGCGTTGCGCGAGATCTTCATTCAGTTGTTTGACTTTTTCCTCAGCCATTTTTAAGTCGGTGATGTCCATCAAAAGACCGTTCCAGAGAACATCACCGCCTTCTATCGCCTCCGGTGTAGATGTTGCCCGCAGGATCTTCATCGAGGCACCCTTGAGGACGCGAAATTCAAACTGGAAACCCGACATTGTCTGAGCCGATTTTTCAATGGCCTCGTTGAGGGGCGCCCGGTCATCAGGGTGAATGTCTATGAAGGCAAGATTGGAGTCCTGTTCGATTTCGTGGCGCTCATAACCCAGAAGTATGCGGCAACTCTCGCTGATATACGGGAAGTGATAGCTGCCGTCTGCATGTTTTCGGAAGAATTGATAAATGACGCCCGGCAAGTGTCGGGCGACATTATTGATGCGCGCGCTCACGTCTTCCAGCTGTGCTTCGGTCTGGCGTCTTTGCGTGACATTGTGAGCAACCGCATAAACCAGGCTTTTCTCCATGTCTGAAGTGGCGCTCCACATCAGCCATTTGATACTGCCGTCTTTGGCTATATAGCGATTCTCGAAAAAGTGTATATGTTTTCCTTCCCTCGAGAGTTGCGCTTGAGCGAGCGTCGGCTCGCGATCATCAGGATGAATAAAATCTAGATAGGGACGTGCTTTCAGCTCCTCGATGGAATAGCCGAGAATTTTGGTCCATTCCGGATTGAGCTGTTTGAAATAACCGTCAAAGCCGGCAATGCAGAAAAGTTCATTCGATAATTTGAAAAAGATGTTGGCTTCGCCCAGTTCGCGAGTGCGCTCTTCGACTTTGTATTCCAGATCTGCGTGCGCGGCAAGCAAACGATCTTCGGCTCTTTTCCTGTCGGTAACATCCTGGCTGAAAACCATTACACCCTGTATATTTCCGGCTTTGTCCCTGAGCGGTATCTTGTCGGTTTGCAGCCACAAAATTTCGCCTGCCGAATTTACATATCGGTCCATGATGCCAAATTTCGCCTTGCCGGAATTGATGACGGAAAGGTCGTCTTGATAATACTTTTCAGCATCTTCCGGATAAAGGTCGTAGGTCGATTTGCCGACGATGGTTTCAACCGTATAGCCCATCGATTCGGCGGCCGGCTTGTTGGCGCGCAGGATGATATTGTGGCTGTCTTTGTACCAGATCATGGCCGGGACATTGTCGAAAATGATTTGCTGTTCGGCTCTCTGGTCACGCTCCTGCTGAACCAGATCGCTTAAGTCGATGGTGATGCCGAATAAATGCGTCTTACCTTTTTTGGGTTTTTCAATTCTGATCACGTCTTTGAGGAAAATCTTTTCGCCTGTGGGTTTCACCCATTCATATACTTCGGCGGCGCCGCTCGCCTCATACCATTGGGCGTCGATGTCGACACCTGCAGCAAGGGCGCGCTCAAGGACAGGGTTGATAAATTTGGTTGTGCCTTTGAGAATTTCCTCGCACGTGTGCCCGAGAAGCTTTTCTGCAGGCCTGTTTACAAAGGTGAAGCGAAAGGGGGCGAGCTCCGCCTCCCAGATGGCAGCTTCCAGGCTCTGTAAGAGTTTGTCTTCAGTCATTTAATGGACGGAGTACCATGCGCCGGAATAGACTCAATTTTCTATCGAAAATTCGGTTGAAGTATAGAATTCCAATTGTTCTCCGCATAATCAGCATAGCTTACCTGACCGGTTGTCGGATCTATTAATGAATTTGCCAGTCAAGATCGCTACATTTTATAAGAAATCTAAATGGACCTACTTGTTAACTGGTTGTCGGGTAGCTCCATCTTATGTATGCCGGAAGTTGTAGAGTTAGTACTGCTATTTGGAAACAATAGTCAATGCGTCGTCGTCCCGCTCAAATAATTGCCATCTGTGGAGGCTCGGGTTCTGGCAAGTCGACCCTGGCGCGCAAATTTGTCGGCGCGGCGGTGCTTGCCACGGACAGCTTTTATAAAGATATTGACGATCTGTCACCCAAGGAAGACGGCACTTTCGATTTCGATCATCCGGACGCCGTCGATCTGGAAGGCTGCGCTGAGGCCTGCATAAAACTTGCCGACGGGGAAGACATAATGATTCCCGTCTATGAAATGCGCAGCGGCAAGCGGGTCGGAACGCAACTGGTGCCTGCGCCTAAAAACTCCATCGTAATAATCGAAGGCATCTATTCCTTTCACAGCCCGCTGCACGATATCGCCACTTTGCGCATCTTTATAGATACTCCCATCGATCAGCGCATGGCGCGCCGTTTGCGCCGAGACGTGGAGCGAGGGCGCTCCACACTGGAGACGATCAAATACAGCCTGCATGTGGAAGAGGCCTATTCGCGTTATGTCGAACCGATGCGTGAGCTTGCCGATTTGATCTTGATGGGCGAAGAGATGCGCGGCGGCCTTTCGCTCTGAAACCTATGAAAAAACAGATGCCTCTAAAGTGCCGTTGATGAAGCTTGATAAAGCCCTGGGATTGTTGCTTCTGCTTGCGCTTGTCGTGCGCGTGCCCTTTCTTTTCATTGTCCCTATGGTGGAAGCTCCCGATGAGTTTGCACACTTCTGGGTGACGAAGTTTTTGAGCGAAAAACTTTGCGCGCCCAATGCAGAGCAGGTAATTGCCGGCGGACCGTCGGCGGTGTATGGTTCTCTGCCGCCTTTCGGATATCTCCCTCACGCGCTTTTCTCTCATCTGATTCCAGTTGTTGATATTTCCTTTTCCGAGCGCGCAGGCAGCATTTTGGGTGGGCTGGTCACTGTTTTTGCCGCTTTCAAAATCGGCGCCATGCTCTTTGCCCGCAATTCCTGTAAATGGTTGCAGGTGATCTTACCTCTTACAGTGGCGATTCATCCTCAATTTGTTTTTGTCAATGCCTATTGCAATAGCGATTCGACCGCCTGCGCACTGGCTTCGCTATTGCTTCTTTCCGCCTTGACCGCGATATTTCGCGGACCACGTCTTCGCTATGCCGCCTTGGCCGGTGTTGTATGCGCCGGCATTGCCTTGAGCAAATACTCCGCGCTTGCTGTCGTGCCGGTTTTCTTTTTTGCAATTGCAGCGGCCTGTTGGATTTATCGAATGACCCTGGCTGAGACCGCAATGAGAATAGGTCTTACATTTGCCGTCGCTCTCATATTGACCCTACCCTGGTTTGCTCGCAATGCCTCTGTTTTCGGTGGCGATTGGTCGGGCACCAGGACGATGAAAGAGAGTTGGGCAAAAACTTTCAATCGCTCGATCGAAGCGCAAAGTTTGATATCTGTTTTGAAACAAAAGGTCTGGTGGCAACAACTATTTTGCAGTTTTTGGGGCGTCTACGGATATCAAAAACACTATCTGCCAGCCGTTTTCTATATTGGATATTTATTGTCGATTGTGATTTCTTTGGCCGGCGCTTTCACAAAAGTTTCACAGACGCTAAAGCACACGACGCTGCCGATTGTGTTTTTTAGACGACCTGAGGATGGACAAGAAGATCTTGTGAAGCAACAAGCGGCCTGGCTCAGTCTCTGCTTTTCCGTCTTTATGAGCGGGGCGGGACTTTTGTATGCCGCAGTGCAAAATCTTGGAGGACCTCAAGGACGTTATCTATTCCCCAGTGAAATTGCTTTCATGGCTCTCATTCTTTTCGGCCTGGCGGGTGTCGGTAGAAAGTGGGGCAAATGGCTGGTCTTTGCCTTCACCCTCGGAAATGCAATTGCTCTGCTTTTCTCGATCGTAATGCTCTATTCTATGTTTGGTGTAAAAGTCAAACCGTATTGAACTTCACTTTGATTTCACGAAAATGCAGGAATTAACCGCTTAAATTTAAGGTACCGGTATTATCGGCGTGGGAATATAACACGCGAATCAATCATTGGCGAGTCTTGCACGCGTTCGCTGTGGCATTTTCTATTTTTCAAAATTCAAATCGGTTCTCAACTTGCGCGGGTTCTGCCAACCCATCTCATCGATTGCCGTGTCGAAGTCAACCCGGCTGCGGCAGCAATAGTTGAGCACGATGATTGCTTGCTCCAGCTTCATCAAAGTGGCGTCAATAAGCGGTCTAACGATATGGGCCGCCTCAAATGTATTCCTGTCGAATTTGCCTGCCGACACGAGAATTTCAACAATATCGCCGCCGTGTTTCCTCAGCACCGTTTGCGCTGTTTGGATATCGGTGTCGGAGATGATTCCGGCTTGCTTGAGCAGATCGAAAGCATTGCGAATCTTTTGGATTTCCTCCGGCGACTTCTGACCTTTCTTGACAGGAGCCGCCTGTTTGTCGCCTTCGGCAGCTGCGGACGCTCCAGCTTGAGGCGCGCTTGCAGGAGGGGCTGGTGGTCTTGATGGTGGCGCGGACGGTGCCTGTTTTGCCTTGTCGCGCATTTTCTCGAGCACATCACCTGTCAAATAATTATCGATTTTCGATCCTTCACCATGGAATCGCTCGAGAGCCGCCGGTGCGATTTCGGGATCTAATTTACCGTCATCCACCATGCCTTGAATCTTCAGCGCTGCTTCTAGAGTGTTTTGTTTGATCAAATGAGCGTTGAGGAGCAAAGTCCCCATGTCAAGCGTCTGGGTCTTGGAGATAAGACTCATGTCGATGCGCTTGAAGACCCCGCTTTCACCCACCAGAGGAGTCATCGCTGTCTGTGCCTGAGCGGGAGGAGGCGCTTGCTGTGGCGGAGCCGTACCGGGAGCCATACCAGGCGCCATTCCGGGCATCATGCCGGGAGCCATTCCCTGCGCCATCCCTTGCTGCATCCAGGCATTCGGATCGCCTGGCATTCCGGGCATACCGGGCATCATACCTGGCATTCCGGGATACATCTGCTGCGGCATCTGCGGATAGCCGGGCATGGGCGGATAGCCCGGCATCGGCGGCGGCGGATACATCTGTTGGGGCATCGCATAACCGGGCGGCGGATATCCACCGTACGGGTTCTGATAAGCAGGTATGGCGCCCTGAGTAAAATCTGCCCCGCCAGGCGCAGGCGCTTGCGGAGCGTACCCGGGTGGCGGCGCCGCATAGCCTGGTTGCGACGGGGGCGTCACTTCAATCTTCTGGCTATCTTTTGCTTTCAAAGTGTCAGGAATTTTGGCGCCGTCGGCATCGACCGCGGACATCGCTGCCATGTCATATAAAAGTTGCAGGTCGGCCGACCCAAAAGGCTTGCTCCAGTGTAATTTTGAGTCTTCGCCTGACTGTTCATAAAGTGACCAGACCGGCAACTCCGCGCCATCTTCCCACTGGCAGGTGAGCGTGAACATCTGGCCGGGCTTCTTGGTCCGCCACGGAATCTCGACCAGACAGCCGCGCCGCGTTTTCGACTCGGTATAGGCGAGGTCAATCATGTGATAAGGCGGCAACTGGCTTTGGATATCCAGTCTAAGACGGTTGCCGGTCTTGCTTGGTGGTTGGGATTGCTGCATAAGACTCTTCTATAGGTAGCCTTTTTCTATATGCCCTGTAGGTTTTGATTATGACATTAGCTGTAATTTCGAGGTCCCATTTTGTTTGGTCACTTGAATATGAGCGGGAAACATCTCCTTAATGTCGCTCATATGCGTGATTACGAGGATTCTGGCAAAGTCGTTTTGAATGGAGCGAATCGCTTTTACCAGACGGTCGCGGCTGACTTCATCCTGCGAGCCAAAGCCCTCATCGATAATCAAGGTCTCCAGCTTGGCGCCCGAGCGCCGGGCGAGCAGTCTGGACAAGGCGACGCGGACGGCGAAATTTACCTTAAATGCTTCTCCGCCGCTATAGAGTTCATAACTGCGGGTGCCCACTTCGTCGGCGATCATCAAATCCAGAGTCTCAACCATAGAGCCGGCCTTGGTCTTTTGCTGGGTAATCAGCGCCACATGCATTCGGTTATCAGACAGTCTCGACAATATTCTGTTTGCATCGCTTTCAATTTCCGGCACGGCATTTTCGATTATGACCGCCTGAATGCCTTTTCTTCCGAAAGATTCCGATAGAAACAGATAGTCTTCGATGTCTGCATCAAGGTCTTTGAGCTCGCGGCGGCGATCTTTCATCTGCGCGATTTCATTATTTAGAGTGTCCAAACGCGCCTGGCAGATGGCTGAGCGGTTGGACACCTGCTCTTTGTCTTTACGCAGAGCTTCCAACTCCGGCTTTACGGCTTCCAGTGCTTCGACGCTTTCAGGCAATCTTTCCACTTGCTCTTGAAGCGCAATCAAGGCGGCTTTTGACTCTTCCAGCTGGGCTTGTTTGCCGGCTTTCAAACTCAAGCACTCGTCGAGATTCTTCTTCAGAAGCGGCTTTTCTTCCAGCGCGCGTTTTAACTCCCTGACTTGCTCGAGCGCCGGTGCGAGCGCCTCCAATTCCTCGCGCATACGCAAGTGCTCTTCGCGGTCGTACTTGAGTTCGTCCAGTTTTTCTTTGACTTCTTTGAGAGCCTCTCGTGCTTCTGTTCCGTAGGTCTCACCCTGAAGTTCGGCCGTCAATTTTGTCAATTCATCCTGCCTGTGCGGCAGCTCAATGTCCAACTCTTTGAGGTCGCTCAGGTCGCGCTTCATCTGGTTGTGCCGTGACTCAATGTGCCTTTGCGCTCGCACCTGACCCTTCAAACTGGAATAGGAAATCGGGTCGAAATCCAGCTTGTGGATCTCCGCTTTGACAGCTATCAAAGACTCTCTTTCCACTTGAGCGTAGTCACTGTCTTGCAATTGTTTTTTGAACAACTCGAGCTCGTTTTTGACAGCCTGGAAGTTTTGTTCAGCCCTTTCGACAGCCGTTCTTCTTTCGTTCAGTTGACCGATACGCTTATCCAATTCTTTGCGATTTTCAAGCTGCTTTTTCAATTCCAAATACTTGCGTCGCAAATCGCCGCGTTCAGATTCGAGCTTGCTTTTGCGGTTTTTAGTCTCGGCAATCTCACTGTCGAGATCATCGTTTTGCTTCAAATAACGAGTTATAACAGCTTTGCGATCGACAATTGGGGCGCAGCACAGCGGGCAGACTGAGCTGTGCACGTGCTCTTCCAGCTCTTTGATTTTTTCGAGATTTTCCTTCTGGCGCCCGGACAGGGTCGAAACATGTGCTTCCAAAGCTTCGATTTCAGACTTGATTTCCAGACCGCGCTGTTCGACTATTTCGAATTCCGCCTCCAGCGCATCGAGATGATGTGACTCTTTCTCGATCGACTGGTGCTGTTCATCGAGACTTTCTTTGCTGGTGAGAATGGACGCCAGTTCGGTCTGTTGCAATTCTTTCTGCGAGACTTTAGCCTCCAGCCGGATTTTCTCTTCAGTCACTTGCACGCTCAATTCCGTAGCGCGCTCAGTCAGCCTGGTGTGAGCTTCTTGATTCTTCGACTGTTCTGCTTCCTTTTGAGAAAGCTCGCGAAATTCTTCAAACTGTTTTTGTACTTTATCCCAGTCCTGCGTTTCCGCGCTTAATTTCTTGTGCTTTTTCTCCAGCTCCTTAAGCCGGCTTTCCACATTTTCGACTTGCAGCTCCAGGCGGCTTCTCAATGTGGCAAGAGTCGACTGCAAGTCCATTCGCCTGGTCGTCAATTCCTGCTGAATCAGAGCTTTACGCTCCATCTCCTCAATGCCGGAGCGCAACTGTTCGTATTTGATTGCTTTTTCTTCAATCACCGGTGACTCAGAGGCAAGGTTGGCTATCACCTCCAGCTTTCCGGATAGTGTCGTTGTCTGTTCTTCCAGCCCGGCAAGCGCTGAGTTAAATTCTTCAATCTGCGCTGCGGTCGACTCCAGCTTTTGCTTGTTGAGCGTAAGCGACTGAATTTGATCGCTGAGAAGTTTTGCCGCCTCTTCCTGGGTTTTCAATTTCTCGCTCAATCGCGCCAGCTCAGACCTGGCGGAGATCAGGTCTGAGTCAGCCTGCTCGAGTTCGGCCTCACATGCGGGCAAGCGAGAGAGAGTCATCTCCATGGCTTCCCTTTTCACTTTCAATGTGCGCGCATGATCGCGTGCCTGGTCTTTCAGTTTCTCAAAATAGGACAAGCCCAGAATTTCGCCCAATACCTGCTTGCGGTCGGACGCGGCCCGTGTCGTGAACTCATCGGCTTTGCCCTGGCGCAGGTAGGCGCTGTTGATGAAAGTATCGTAGTCCATGCGCAGTAGTTCGCAAATGTGTTTTTGCGTGTCTTTCATGCTGTTGCCTGTCAAACTGCGCCAGGCGTCCTTCTCCTTCGGCAGGTCTTTTGTAGCGGTGGCGCTGAGATGCCTTTGACCTTGCGGGTGTGCCAGCGCTTCCGCCTGCGCACTGCCGTGACCGTTGCTGCCACTGGTCGGTTCTACCTCGCTTTCTTCCTTTTCTCCCTCACCTGACGCCAATATTTGAAATTCGAGCGTGCCCTTGGAAGTGGTTTTTCCGCCCGATTTGCCGCCGCCTTTGATGCGCTGCCGCCTGACTCGATAAGTGCGATTTTCGTGCAGAAATGTCACGTCTACCCATGTCTCTTTCTCGCCGATGCGCATCAGCTCGTCGGAGGACGCCCGCGCCGATTCCCACAGTGCCCATGTAACCGCATCGAGAATGGCCGACTTGCCGGCGCCGTTCAGCCCGGACAGGCAGGCCACAGGCACCGTCGTCAAGTCGAGCGTGGCGTCGGCGTAGCTCATGAAATTATGCAAGGTGATGGAGATGATAATCATCTCGTTGCGGCCTCATGAAAGCGGCGACGAAAGAGGTTAGGGCCAAATGCTTAATTTCTGATTCTAACTCCTATTGAATGTCATGAGTAATTTATATAGCTAAGCCATATAGGCGGCTGAATAGGCGCCCGAAAGAGCCCAACACTGGCATAATCAGGTGTAGCTTTGCTGAGAGAGCTGTGCCTTGCGGCAAAAAGAAGGAAAAGAAGGGAAACTAGAAGAGTATGCCGGGTTCGGGGCGAAAAACAATTGAGATTGCGCTGCTTTTGAGTTTTGCGCTTTCCGGGGGCGCCGCTCTTATTGCTCAAACGGTCTGGCAGCGCGAACTTTTGCGACTGGTCGGGGCGACAACGCCGGCCAGCGCAGTTGTTTATGCCGGTGTGATGGCCGGATTGGGTGCAGGCGCACTGCTTGGCAATGCAGTCTTGACCAGAGGAGGCGGGCCGCTTGGCGCCCTCAATCCGCTGCGTTTCTTTGCCATGCTGGAAGTCCTCACTTGCGCCTGCGCCTTTGCTTATGCTTTTGTGTTCGGAGGCGGCGTGCTTTTCCAGATTTCCGGTCTGAGCGACGAATCGACCCGGTTGGCACTGGCCTTTCTACTTGCTCTTCTGCCGTCATTGTTCATGGGGGCGACCTGGCCTGCTGCTGTTGCGGCCTCGGAAAGAATTGCTCTCGATCTCGATTCGGCGATTGTGGCGCTTTATACTGCTAATTTGCTCGGTGCTGTAATCGGCGCCGCCGGCGGTGCCTTCTTTTTGATTCCGACGATTGGACTGTCGCTGTCTCTGGGAATTTCCGGCGGGTTGAACATTCTCAGTGGTATGACGGCATTGGTACTATCCTTTGCGGCCGTCAAATTGATTTGTCCTCGCAATTCGATCGAAATTGCCGCGTCTAGAGCACCGGATACGGTGGTGCCGCAAATTGACTGTGCTCTCGTTTTTCTTTCTGCGGCAGCTACGCTTGCACTGGAAGTGACTCTGACCAGACTCTTTACTCTGGTTGTCGGTTCGTCTACTTACAGCGTCGCAACAGTGCTTGTGGGAGCACTTCTGGGCATCTACTGGTCAGCACAGATGGTCAGCCTGTCGGCCACCAAAATTGCCGACGCCAAAACCGGTGTCGCGCTTTTTGCATCCGGTGCTGCAGTTGTGATTTTTACCGAAGCCTGTTTTTTGAATTACATGCCGGAGACCGTCTATCATTTTTCTCAGTATGCTGCGTGTCTGCAAAACGTTTCGACAGTGAACACTTTTGTCATTGCGCGGGCGATGGTGTGCATGCTTTTTGTTGTTTGGCCGGTCTTTTTTGTCAGCGCTGTTTTTCCCTTGATTTTGGCAGGCAGTCTTAAAGAGGTTTACTCAAAGACAACCAGAGCTGGATGGCTGTATGTCGCCAGTACTCTGGGATGCGTGGTTGGATCTCTTGGTGCAGGTTTGTTCTTGATTCCCTGTCTAAGCGAAGAATTCGAAAGCGGATTGCTTACAAGTTTGATCGTCATTGCCGCGGTGTGTTTGTTCATCGCAGCATTGGCAGCGGCATTTCAAATTATGGTGGACGCAAAGAAAGCAAAAATCAGCGGCGTTGCTTTTTTGAGCTGCTCTGCAGTCATAGGATTACTTGCAGTCGTCTATTCGCCGCATGCAGACAAGTTTATGCTTTCGCAAGGGCTGGGCTTGACCCCGGTCAGCAGTGGTGACAAGAATGTGCTTGCATCACTTGCTGACGAGAGAAAAAACTCACCGATCGTTTTTTACCGGGAAGGATTAAACACAACGGTGACCGTTCAGGACTTTCCAAAACAAAATGTCAGAGTCTTGAAGAACGATGGAAAGGCGGAAGCTGCCATACCCATCAATCTCGCTAGTCTTGCGCCGACCAGCGATTACATAACACAGATCTTGCTTGGTTGCCTTCCCTATGTTCTGTCCTCTAAGGAAAAACACGATGTCTTTGTAATTGGCTGCGGCAGTGGCGCCACATATGGTGCGCTGGCCGAGCAAAAGAATGTTGCGAAGATGACCGTCTCTGAGATCGAAAAGACTGTTTTCGAGGCTAGTCGATTTTTCCTTCAAGAACAGAAAAGGGCTGAGCGACCGGATATCCTTAAACTCATCTGCGACGCCAGAAGCCAGCTGGCATTTGCGCCGACGACCTACGATTTGATCGTTTCGCAACCGGCTGAACCCTGGGTGAATGGTGCAGGCGATCTTTATACTAAGGAGTTCTTCAAACTTGTTGCTTCCAAGCTGAACGATAGAGGTATTTTTTGTCAGTGGTTGCAACTCTATGCTATCGATGAAAAGAGCCTCCTGATGCTGCTTAACACGATTCATAGCGCCTTTCCGTCAACGTATGTCTTCCATCCTCACGGATCCGGTGAAATCTTGATCGTTTCCTTCAAATCACAATTTGGTGAAAGCAGACAAACCAATCAACCGGTCAAGGAGATTCCAGAAGACTCAAAACTTCATATAAAGCGCTTCAATAGCGTTATGGCACAGAAGCAACTTAGTGAAAAACTTGCCTATTGCAAAATTCTGACTGCTCCAGATCTGCTGTCTATGCTGGTGCTGACACCCCAGTCGTTAGACGAGCTGCTTTGGAAAAAACTAGGTGCAGACAGAATATTGTTCAACACTGACGACAATCTTAGGTGCGAGTATTTCTTGCCGCATCAGCTTCTCGAGAATGACGATCGAATTGAAAAGAATCTTGCCGTCCTGTATTCGAGTCACTCCAGCCTGCTTTCTTCATTGGTTTTTCCTCTGGAAGACAAGGCAATGAAGGCGGAATTCATTGATAGAGTTGCGCTTTCAATGGCTCGCTTTTCACAGAGTCATCCCGGTGAGAGCCTTGATGAAGCAGCGCTGTCCGCGGCATATGAGGCTTGGACATTGTCTGAGTCACCAGCCACTGCCGCTGCCTGCGATGTAATCGCTTTTATGACAGGCAGGTTCAACACGACCAAAGGGATTGTGAAGCCGCCAGTCGATTTGAATTCACTGACGCCTGCCGATTGCTTTTGGGTGGCGCAAGCGGAGACCTTGAAAGGAAACAAAGAAAGGGCTTTGGCGGTGCTTCAGCATGGTGTTTCCCAGCGCGGCTCGCAATTTGACGAGTTGACAGAGTTGCTGCATGGTTTGAATGCCTCGAATCCCTCGAGTCCCCCTTCGAAACCGACTGAAGGCGGCAAACCTGGCGAAGACGTTAACTTAAAGCAGGGTGTCAAGAAGAATGATCTGAAAGTACAGGGTACAATAGGCGCAAGGCTGAAGGACTGAATGCGGTAAGCCAATGAGCTATCGACTGCTGCTAATTGAAGACAGCCCGACGCAACTTCTTACGATAAGAAGGAATCTTGAAGCGGAGGGCTATACGATTCTCGAGGCGCGTAACGGCGCTGAAGGACTTGTGCGCGCCTACAACGAATTGCCTGACTTGATTATTTCTGATGTCGTGATGACTGGCATAAACGGTTATCAGCTCTGCCGCCTGGTTAAAAACGATTCGGAATTATCCGGGACACCTGTAATACTTTTGACGAAACTGGACGGCTCTATCGATCGTTTCTGGGGGCTGAAGTCTGGCGCAGATAGATACATTCCGAAGGAGCCAGGCTTTCAAAATTTGATCATGGCGATACGAGAAATACTGGCCGAGTCAAAAGTACAGCCACGCTTGCGCATTTTGCCGGACTCGTCCCGGGCGCCGGCTCCTGAAGAAATCAATGGCAGGCTCAATCAGCTTTTGGAAAGACTTCTGTTTGAAGCAACAATCATAGACGAGGTTCGCAGAATTGGGGAAGATCTTCTCGATCTCGATTTGATTACAGAAAAATTGTTTGCATTGTTGTCGTCGATTTTGAATTATCAATCTTGCGCGGTTGTCGTCAATCAGGGCGCCTTCTCAAGTTTGCAATTGGATCTCAACGACGATACTCAGGAGAGCACGGTCAAGTCTTACGTGTCGAAATTGGCATTGCAATTAGGTTTGCCGCCGATGCGCGAAGAAGGGATCAAAGCTGGTGGGTTGATCGAAAACGCACTCACACAGCCGATTGACATGACTGGTTTGCGGCTGGGATTGTTGATCGTCATTCCTTATCCCAATCAAGCTTACAAACCAGGAGACCAGAAAGTCGTCAGGTTGATTGCCGAGCAATTGTCTATTGTGCTGCGCTTGTTCCGCTCGCATCAACAGCGTGAAGGCTCTGTGCTTTCGAGCTGAGCTGTTTTTAGATTACGGCTTGCCTTTGTGGTGGCGTCTGCCCAGCATTCTTCGCCTCCTTTCCAGAGGCGTTTCTTCTGCTGCGCCGGCTGCCGAAGCTGCGGTTTTGTCATCGCCGGTGGTGTCGTCATCATCATCCGCATCTTGAGCAACGGCACCATTATCGCCTGATGTCGCCGCTGCTTCTTGCTCTGCGGTGTCGGCAGGTTGCCCTTCTTCGTTTGGTGGAGTGGGCTGAGCGACTTCTTCATCTTTTGCAGGTGTAGAGACGTCTTCAGCTGTTGGTATGTCTTCGGCAGCTTCTTCTGCGGCGATTTCCTCGTCGCCTGGCGCTTCTGCCGCGACTACGGCTTCGTCGACTGTATCTGCGGCAGCTTCTTTTTCCAACATCTCTTCTTCGATAAGGGTTTCGGCAAGCGGCTCTACCACCACAGTTTCGACTTCAGCGGTTTTTTGCAGTACTGGCTCACCGGCTGCAGTTTCGTCGGTCACTGGTTCTTCAAAAATCGACTCTTCTACACTCCCCTTTTCTGCAGCCGCTAGTTCTGCAACCGCTAATTCTAGAACCGCCTCTTCAATATTTGCCTCATCTACAATCGCTTTTTCGACTTCTTCGTCCTCTTTAGCGGCGGGCGATTCATGGGTAGGTTGATGTTCCATGGAAGATTTTTCGGTGAATGTTTCTTCCGAAAGCGGCTCTTCTATTATCAGTTCTTCCGCAGTGGATGCTCCGGCTTTCGCCACTTCGTCCGCAGCGACAAATTTTACTTCCGGCTCCACTTCACCTGACTTGTCAGCATCTTCTAAGCCGATGACAATGTGCGGATTGCTGCTTGCTTGCAATGACGTCTGAAATGATTCTTCACCCGCCTCGAGTGAATCACTCGCCTCAACGAATGAATCGGCCGAATTGGTAGAGCTTGTTGCCGCGTCTGCGGCTTCAGCCGATTGATCTTTTTGAAGAAAATCGGGTCGATTAAATTCTGCTGTTGTGCTTCTCGAGCTGTCGAGTGCTTCTTGCTCAGGCACGTCAACAACAGCTTCTTCTCCGGTAATTTGACCGGAGCTGGCGCCTGTATCTATCTGCAACTCAAATGGATTTTTCAGGCGCTGCCAGCCGCCCGATATTCTCTTTTCTCTTTGTTGACGTTCTTCCTCTTCATGAGCCTGCTGTGCGCTTTTCTTGCGTGACGAAGGCACAATGAATTCATCATCCTCAACATCCCAAAGGGGCCTTCCGCTTTCGTTGAGTTCGGTTAAATCTTCTTTGTACTCCTTGCCAAGGAACGATTTCAGCTCGTCGTCGCCGTCATCTTTGTTTTGAGGTTCTATTGCTTCGAGATCCAGATGCCGGCTGATGTCGACGATGGGTTCGCTTTCCTGGCTTACTGTTGGCGGTTGTTGTTGTTGTCTTCTAGCTTCTTCTTCCTCTTCCGGCGCAGTCCAGTCAAGTTGATCTTTCCAACTTGGTACTGCATTCGATATCACCAGTTGGCGCTCTCCGGAATCACCTTCGCCTTCAGGTTTTGGCTCTCCACCCTGCTGAGTAGCCTCTTCATCGAGTTGGAACGTGTTGTGCAGCGGCGGTCTGAAAGCCGGTATTCTGTCTCGGGTGGTGACAAGGGACGGATCAGGTTTGGAGGGATTAGGAATTCTGTCTTCGTTGTCTGCGCTGACCTGACCAATCTCCAACCTCGGAGATGTCGCCGCGGCGGCAGCATCTCCGGTCATTAATGGGCTGTCTGGCCAGGTGTATGCAGGAATGCGCTCGTGAGTAGAATCGGAAGTTTTGTTTTTGCTTCCCACGCTCACTTGTGCTTCGCGTTCAACTTCCGATGACGGTAGAGTCGCTTCCACAAGTTGTGCGCCATCAGCATCTATGAGAGTGATATTGCCTTCGTCTTCTTCCTCTTCGTCTTCATCTTCATCTTCGTCTCTATCTTGGGTTTGTTCGTCGCTGTCGACGAAGCCTTGAAATTCAACGCCGCTTGTCTCTGCATCAATCAGTCCGAGCTCATCGCTGGAGGCGCTATCACTTTCGGCTGGTGACATTATTTCGCTATACGGCTCTTTGTTTTCGCTCTCATCAGCGGTGAGCAGTCCGTCTTCGCGGCTTATAAAACTGTCTTGATCTGCTGCAACAGCGGACTCTGGAGGTGCATTGTGCTCACCGGCCTTCTTTATATCTTCCGGCTTGAGCAGTTCGTCCTTATATGCCGCGCCCTCGTATGTATCCGAAGCGATGTCATTGATACCGCGGCTGAGCTTCGGATCAAAGGCTGCCGACACTTCGTGCAATTCGATGTTCTTTTTCTTTCGGCCGCTTTCTTTCGGTTCTTTGTTTTCTTTATGTTCTTTATGGTCCCTGGGCTCTTTATGTTCCTTAGCCTCTGGTACCGTCTCAGAATGGGCGCCAGTGACTTCGTCTGCAGAATAAGCATTGGCGGCTGAAACAGCTTCAGCAGCGGCGGCGGCCCCGGAAGAGATTGTTCCGGAGCCTTTGAGCAATCCGCCCATGGTTGACGGCGGTGCTGTTATGTCTCCATCCTGCGCTCCGGAGAGAAGTTTGTGCAACATTCCGGCCGATTTTTCGCCGTTGCCACCAGTGCGCGCTGATACTGCATCCGATGCGCCGGGAGGCAGCATCTGAGCCAGCAAATTGGAATGACTGGTAACTTGATCGTCGGGTTTTTGCTGCAAGGGCGGCTGCGTGTATACAGGCGCAGTCGCCGGACGATTCAATTCCGCTTCCGCTTCTGCTTCCACTTCTTCCAGGTGATCCAGATCGGATTGCGTTACATAGCCACGCTCAACGACTGTTTCCGAAACACTGACACCGCTTGATTCGAGTTCTTCCATCGCCGCCTGATATTGAACGATGGTGATAAGTCCTTTGCGCAAAAGTTTTTGCGCAAAAAGAACTGCTTCGAGTTGATACTCTTCAATAAATCCTTGCTTGACCAGAAAACCTCCGAATTGCATTTCCGGCATGGCTTTGTGCATGTCGCAAGCTATTTCCAGTTCGGATGTTTCCAAAAGCCCGGCTACATTCAAAAGCTCGCCAATCTTGAGGTGCAGTCTCTGACCGAGTTCTCCTGGCTTCTTCTCCTCAGGCGTCTGCGGCATGGCCACGCCTCTCAAGCCCATTGTTCTTAAGTCATAGTCGGTCCTGGTGACCGGGTCGGAAAGAATGTCGTAGGCAATACAGATGAACTTTAAATCGTAAAGCAGCTTCTTGCGCTGGTCGAGGTCTACTGTAGTTGCCAGCTCTCGATGAATCCGCCGGGTCAACTTGTAAAATTGCGTGCGGACGCCCTCCATGGGCGACATCTGGGAGACGCCTAGGAGAGTGTAAATGTCAGAAAGAGGCGACTCTTTGTCTGTCATTCGCTTTAGTTCCGCGCCCTCACTTGTTTTCCTCTGTTGTCCGTCGACCTGCCCGGAAAGCTACCGGACCCGCAGGACCCGTAGTAATCTCGCCGGTTGTTTCTCCGGGCGAGGGGTCAATCCGTATTGGGCCGACAAACTCATTATGCCTTTCAGCTGTTGTATTAAACACTTAATGTAATTTCTTATGCGATTCGGGGTTCCTTGGCATCTGAACCAATTGCCCTTGACGCGACCGGCGGCGAATTTATGAGGTATTTGCGAATACAATTAACAGTCGAAGTTATCGGTCTTTCGGGAAGCCAACGTGATTAAAGACAGCCTGCAAGAAGCCCTGGAGTTAAACAGGGACGTCCTCTCCGCTCTTGATTCCGATAAATTCGAGAAGCTCAGGGCGTTTCTCAAATCTTTGATTGCCTACAACTCACACACCAATCTGGTCGCCAGAGCTGAGGCTTCCACATTGATCGAACGGCATGTGCTGGATTCATTGACCCTTTTGCCGATTATCAGCCGTTTTATGCCCGAGGCTAGACCGGTCAGCCTGGTTGATGTTGGGGCCGGTGGCGGTTTTCCGGGTGTGATTCTGGCCATTGCTCTGAACGACCTGAAAGTTTCACTGGTGGAAGCAACTGCCAAAAAGTGCAGATTTCTCGAATCGGCGGGGGATTTGCTCAAGTTGGACAATCAAATGGCGGTCATCAATGGGCGGGCCGAAGAATTGGGCATTCTGCCAGAGTTTCGTGGCAGCTTCGACCTGGCGACCGCGCGTGCGCTGGGCTCCACCGCGCTGGTCAGCGAATTGCTCATCCCTCTTGTGAAGGTGGGGGGCTATGCCCTTTTGCAGAAGACCAAGAGCCAGCTCGATCAAGAGATGGGCGAGGCTGAAAAACGGCTAAAACAAATGGGTGCCGGCATAGAAGAGATGGTCAATGTCGAACCAGGCAACGATGAAACCGAGCGCGTGGTCCTGGTCTTGAAGAAGCACTGCCAAACCCCGGACGGCTATCCGCGCCCCTGGTCAAGAATTAAGCGCGATTGATCTAGGAGCGCCGCCATCCTGGCGGCGCTCCTGAATGCAAACACTAACCGCCGGCCGGCGTAGCCCAGTTGCTGGGCTCTGTTCCGCCCGGTGTTGTCCACTCGGTGTTTTCTTCTTCATCAACGGATGGAGGGACCAGCCAGCCCTCCGCTGAGGCCTGTGCGCGAGCTTTCTCGAAATCGCCGTCTATGGACAGCTCCATAAGCCGTCTGCGGCTGCCGAACATGTATTGTGCTCGGTTGAACAAAGCAGTCACATCCAGGCAATCATGAGCAAAAATGATGTTGTCTGGATGCCTGTACCAGTCGTCGCCTGTCGGTACGATGATGTCAGCGACAAGGTCACCCACCTCCAGTTGAGCCGGCTGGCGATTGGCCCGGGGCGGCCAATTCAGAGTGTAGACCTTTGTGTCGAAGCCCAGGCACTCGACTCTGCCCAAATGAGGGGAAGTCTTCTCTTCGATGGTGAACCCGGCTTCTTCGTATGCGCGCAGCTCTTCGTGCCAAAACTCCCGAATCACTTCTTGCAGCGTGACCATATGCG
>JBGAVL010000075.1:0-21137 GCA_044228145.1 Obscuribacteraceae bacterium (SeqCode) | reverse complement strand
ACTTCCCCCTTGCCGTCGCTTTGCTCGGCCAGCAAGAGCATTGCACTGACGACATCGGAAACATGCAGGAAATCACGCGACTGCGTGCCGTCTCCGACCATCTCGATGCTGCCGCCGCTTGCTTTTAGTTTCACCAGTAAATCATAAACGACCTGTTTTCTCTGCCGCGCGCCATAAGCCGAGAATAGTCTGAGCGTTACGCCCTTCAGGTTATAGAGGCGGCAAAAGACGTCAACATATCTCTCGCTGGCCAGCTTGCTCACACCATAAGGCGAAAGCGGCACGGTCAGATCGGCTTCGCTAATCGGCAGGCGCTGCGGGTTGCCATAAACGGCCGCTGAAGACATGTAGACAAGAAATGGAGCATTTTCACACTGGCGCATCGCATTCAGTAAATGAAATGTGTTGGCCAGAGTTGTTTGAAAGTCGTACTCAGGATTTTCGACCGACGGCGGCACGTAAGCGTTTGCTGAGAGGTGGAAAACATAGTCGAAAGTTGACAAATCCAGACTTTTCGAATTAAGCAGCGCGCCCAATTCCTTCTTTCTGAAATCAATCTTTTCGAGAACGGCGGAAATGTTTTCCTGCGTGCCGCTGGAAAGGTCATCCACAACGGTTACTTGAGCGCCAATGGCGACCAACCGCTCAACCAGATGCGAGCCGATAAAACCGGCTCCGCCGGTGACCAATACACGCCGACCGCGCTTCAACAAATCGCTCATTCAATACTCCCTGTTTCCATTTGTCCCCGTTTTAATCAAACTGGGACATTTTGCAAGAAGGCACCGAAGAATACTTGCTCGACTTCTGCACGCAACTCGCTCAGGTCCTTAACTGTATCGACTGTGCGCCAAAATGCGCGTGTTTTGTAACCCTTTAGTTTGCCTTCCAGCGCCAACTTTGGGAAAGTCATTTCTTCATGGTCGCCAATGTCCGGAAGCAAATCGAAAATCTCAGGTTCCATGACATACATGCCGGCATTGATCCAGAATGGCAGCTCAGGCTTTTCGGTAAATCCTGAGATATTAGCGCTGCTGTCCGCATATTCGACGATGCCGTATGGGCTCTTGAGCGGCACAGTCGCCAGACTGGCGATACCGCCTTCTTTCTTGTGGAAAGCAATAAAATCGGAGAGATTCAAGTTGGTCATCGAATCGCCATTAATGGCCAGAATAGGAGTCTTTACGTGCCTGATTTGCTTGAGTGCGTTCTTCAGCCCGCCGCCCCTTCCCAGTGGCTGCTCTTCAATCAAGTACTGAATGTCTACTTGAAATTTCGAGCCGTCGCCAAAATAGTTTCTGATTACTTCATGCATGTAACCGCACGAGATTATCACCTTCTTGAAACCACTGGCGCGCAGCCATCTGAGCTGAAAAGCCAGGAGGGGATTACCCATTACGGGAATCATCGCCTTCGGTCTATCTTCGGTCAGCGGACGAAGTCTTTCTCCCTTGCCGCCGGCCAAGATGATTACGTGTTCCATGTTTCACTCCTGAAAAAACGAAATTCTAGAAAGTGCCAGCAGACAATACTTTGCCTGCGTGGACAGTTTCGGCACTTACACCGAGTTTTTCTCTCCAATAATTGAGCAAATCGGACATCATATCTTCGAAAGTAAATTCCGCTGTCCAGCCGGTCGCTTTTTTGAATTTGCCGGCATCGCCCAGAAGAACCTCTACATCACTGGGTCTAAGGCGCTCCGGATCGACTTCGACTTTGCATTTCACTCGACTGAGGCTGATCAGATAATCAAGCATCTCTTGAATGGTGCGTGTCTTTCCGCTGGCGATCACGTAGACCTCGCCGGGAGTGCAGTGATTGACCGCCAGCCAATAGGCGCGCACGACGTCACGAACATCACTCCAGTCGCGGCGGGCTTCCAGGTTGCCCACTTTGATCACGGGCGGCTTGATACCGGCTTCAATTTCCGCCACTTGCTTGGCGAAATTGCTTGTCACAAAAACATCGCCGCGGCGCGGACCTTCATGATTGAACGTGCGTGTACGAATCACTTTCAGACCGTAGCTCTGGTGATATTGGTAAGCCAGCATGTCTTGGGTGACTTTACTGACTGCGTACGGGCTGAGCGGTCGCAATTCGTTGTTTTCGCTGATCGGCAACTCATGCTCGTGGACTTTGCCGTATTCTTCAGAACTCAGTGCCACCTGAATAACCGGGTCTAGTTTGTGAGCACGAACAGCCTCGAAGATGTTCAACTGCATCACAGTGTTGTCGATGATTGTGGCCTGCGGACCGCTCCAAGATTCGGGAACGAAGCTTTGCGCTGCCAGGTGAAATATGAAATCCGGCTTCACTTCACCAATCATTTTGTTGACAGAGAAAGGGTCTGTGAGGTCGCAATCGATGAGATTCAGGCGGCCCAGCAAATGAGCAACGTTGTCCAGCCTGCTTCTCCAACGTTTTGTCCCGTAAATGACCAGATCGGCATGCTCGGCGAGCAGGTAATCCGCCAGGTGCGACCCGGCCATACCGGTAATGCCTGTGATAAGTACTCTCTTCATGAAAATGTTCCGTCGATAAAAAGTTAAGCTCTGTCTTTCAGCCGCGCAGACACGCAAAAGCAGGAAGCATTGTAATATTTCCGGCAGTCTGAGGAGTTACCTAGACTTAAGCTCTATGCCGGGGGTTCGATGTTCGCAAACAAAACAGTGATGGTAACCGGCGGGGCCGGTTTTTTGGGCACTCATGTGGTGGAAGAGCTCAGACGGCAAGGCGCTGAGAACATTTTCATCCCGCGCAGCCGTGATTTCAATCTTACCGAACAGGCAGATGTGCGCCGGCTCATCTCCAAACACAAGCCTGAATTCATTATTCATCTGGCTGCCTCCGTAGGCGGCATTGGAGCCAATCGTGACAATCCGGGCAAGTTTTTCTATGAGAACTTGCTTATGGGCGCAATCTTGATGGAGGAAGCAAGACTGGGCGGTTGTGAGAAGTTTGTCGTAGTCGGCACAATATGCTCCTATCCCAAGTTTGCCCCTATACCGTTCAAAGAAGAGGATCTCTGGTCCGGGTATCCGGAAGAGACTAATGCTCCCTACGGCATCGCCAAGAAGGCAATTCTCGTGCAATCGCAGTCCTACAGGCAGCAATATGGCTTCAACTCGATCTATTTGATGCCGGTTAACTTGTATGGACCGCGCGACAATTTCGATCTGGAAAGCTCGCATGTGATTCCCGGTTTGATCCGTAAGTTTGTCGAGGCAAAGGAGTCAGGCAAGAAAGAAGTTGTTCTGTGGGGCGACGGCAGCCCCACTCGCGAATTTCTCTATGTCGAAGATGCAGCTAGAGGCATTGTTGCTGCTACTTTGCAGTACAACGGCGACCAACCTGTCAATTTAGGCTCGGGAGAGGAAATTTCTATCAAAGAACTGTCACTTTTGATTGCCGATCTGGTTGCCTATGACGGTGAAATAACCTGGGATACAAACAAGCCGAACGGACAGCCACGGCGCAAGCTGGACGTCACACGCGCAAAAGAATTGTTCGCTTTCTCATCGGAAATTCCTTTCCGTGAAGGTCTGACAAAGACAATTGACTGGTTCATGCACAACCGCAGCAATGTCTATTCAAAAGAGCAATTGGCTAAAACCAAATAGCTCCTATGAGAATGCAGACATCAATGAATCAGCGAACCTGCGCAGCAATTGAGGTGAGTTTTTCATCGCCGTTTTATAATCGTCGTCCGAAACACCGGCAAACTCAAGGTGATGCTTGAGCAACAAATCAGCCAGTTGTGCGGAATCATCAGGCGCGAAAAACACAGTGCCTGCTGATGCCAGTTCGCGCAGCACGTCAATATCAGAGGCAATAACTTGTTTTCCTACAACAGCGGATTCTGCCACCGTCATGCTCAACCCTTCAAAAAGTGACGGCTGCAAAACCGCAACGCATCCGCGCATGAGAGCAAAAGTGTGAGGACGCGGTATCAAGCCGAGAACAATAAAATTATCTCTCAATTTTTTCGTCGAGATCAATTGCAGCAATTCATCCAGAAAGTTAGGATGCCTGTAATCGCGCAAATTTCCTGTAGCGACAACAGTGAGATCCGGGCATTCTCTGACCGCCTTTTCGAGAGCATCGAGCACCAAAAGATGGTTTTTATGCTTCCAGAATTGATTGGGCAAATAAAAAAAGCGCTCCGGCAACTTATACCAGTCGGCAATTTCTTTAGGTTGGCATTGCAGCATTTCAGCAGGTATGGTTGTGGCGAAATTCAACACCTTGCATTTTTCAATATATGCAGGAAAGAAATTGGCCAGATCGTTTCGAACATCCTTGCTTGTTACGACAACGGTTTTCGCCTTCTGCAAAAGATGCAAAAACTGGCAGTTTCGTGCGTCGATATCACTTTGCGAAAAAAAGTCCGGTATGCGCAAATGTTGAAAATCCGGAATCCAGGCAACCACCGGTATTGATGGTGCCGCCCAATTTTCAGGCAAGTGAGTGGTAAACAAAAAGTCTACTCCAGCATCCCTCAGGGGTCGGTCCATCGGCGAAAGCAGGCGGTTGGCGCTGTTTCTCAACACCCTTGCAATCGGCGTTTTGCTTCTGGATTGCGCACTGAAAGTAATGACGCCATCGACCAGAGCTGAAGTTTCATTTTCGTTTTCACCATCCTGGCAAATTATTGAAATCTTCGGACGTGTCTCATCATCCAGACTCTTGAGCGCGCGAAAAACGTTGCTGTAGAAAATGGAGCCGGCAGACCAATCGGCTCCGCCTGGTTGGGCAAACGCAACGTGTATTCTCTTGCCTTCAGCCATTCACTCCACTAGCGTTAATCGCTTTGCCCTCCGGCTTTTCTAGGCTCTTTAAATTTTCGCACAGCAATTCTACGAGTCTTTCTCGGCAAACATCCTCATTCAACTCCAACCGGCGACAACGTTCCATTTCTCTCTGCGCCATTTCTACAGTTGCACCACCTGTGGTGAGGGAATGAAGCGAATTCACTATTGCTGCGGAATCGAGCGCATGACACATCACTCCAACCGCAAATTTCTGCATGAAGTCTGCAGTGGCGCTGTCTTTCGGACCATGAAAGAATACCGGGCAGCCGACTTCGATGTAGGTGTTCAATTTATCGGGGAAAGACAGTTTAGCCTGCAATGCCATTTCAGAACTGAAAGGATACGGCAGATACGCGCAAGTGGCATTGGCCAAAATTTGCAACATCTCCTCAGTAGAGCGGAAGCCGAGAAACTCCACATGCATTGGCTTTCCGGCTGCAAAAACATCCAGATTGATATTGCTGCCGGTCATAACAAGCTTGACCGGCTTGCCATCAATTCGCCAATCTACAGAACTGAGCGCGTTAATGAGAGCAGCAAACTCTTTGGGTGCATAGTTGGAACCTGAAAAAACTATCTCGATTACATCAGGCTTTGCTGCCCAGGGCTTAAGGGCTTTGCTTTCGGAGAAAACTCTGTGCAATACAAGCACATTGGCCCCGAACTCGCTTCGATATGCCTGAGCCATGGGATCGGATACACAAGCACACGCCCGCGCCGATTTGAGCACCTGGCCAAACTCTCTCAACATCAAAGCTGTCGAATATGAGTCCAGCCGCCTGTCTCGCGCAATTGCTTGCGGAGGGTCCCAAACCAACACAACAAGCGGCACATCAAGCGCGCCGGCCACCTTGCGCGCCATCTTCAAAATCGTCGGACTGTTGAGTACGGCCCAGACCTGCTCGACTTGATGCAGCCTGCCAAAGGCAATGGCGCTTTCAATCAATGACTGCACTTTCTTGGTGTGAACAGGCTCGTAGATTGCGCGAGCAGGCTTACCAATGAGGCGCTGGAGTACAGGGCGAAAGAGCAGTGTCTCGGCTGGAATTTCTTCCAGGGTCACTCTAATTCGATCGAGTTCAGGCGATAAAGGCCCTGTGTAATAGTCCGAAGATATGGCAGCAAAACAGACAAGCTTTTCCTGCGGCAAAAGGCGGCACACTTCGCGCATATAAATCTCCCCCACGCTTCCTTGACCGGGCGGCGTCGAGGTGAGAATCAGTGTCTTCGGTATATTCATCTCATCTTGAAGAGAAGAGCTGTTTGAGAAAGCTTCCTACGCCCGCCAATCCACGCTTCTCAATCTTGAGCGCGCCCACAAAAGGTACCTCGTAAAATTTGGCACCCAGCCTGCGGGCTTGGACAAGCTCTTCCATCAAGATGCCAAAACCGGTTTCTTCAGTCATCATGCGCGCTAAAAGCGTGGACTTGATGGCTCGACAGCCGGTCGTATAGTCGGTGATAGGCAAACGCAAAACATATCCGGCAAGACGGTTGGCTGCATCGCTCAACCATATGTCGAGCGCAGCGCCCCCTTCAATGCGCGAATGCTGAGAATACCGGCTGGCCTTGATGAAATCAAAGGAGAGCATCATGGGGCGGAAAAACTGCTCGATAAAATTAGCGTCGGGAGTCGAATCCACATCCATTACAAGCACGTAATCAAAGCCGCCGTTAATCGCAGAGCGAAAGCCGGCTCGATTTGCCGCTCCATAACCATCGTGCCGACAATTCACTATTTTTATCAATGGACTGTGAGCGGCGACATTTCGCAATGCAACCCGGGTATTGTCCGTGCTTCCGTCATCAACCGCAAAAATGGCTGTCTTGATATCGAGACCGGAAATATGTGCAACCATACGCCTCAGCGCCGGCTCTACTTTTTCTTCTTGATTGAATATCGGCACTACGATGCAAAAGGTTGGCAAGCGCTTGCCTCGTCCGACCAGCGCCTTTTGCACTTCTTTTTCGCCTAAAGTACTAACTTGGGATTCCGCTGCCAGTGTTACCACGAGAAAAACTCCGTAAAACACGCATATAGTATCAAAAGAGACACTGGCAGTGAGCGATTCATTGCAGATTAGCACGCCTGATGGAGTCAATCTAAACTTGATACACTAATTGCCGCAGCCATTTTTCCTCACGCTTTGGAACTTGTTTTGAGATGACTGTAGAGCAAGACAAAGTTGGTCAGTCGCTGGAGAATACTCCGGTACTAATTCCTTGTGGCGGACTAGGAAAAAGACTGGGAGATGTTGCAAAAGACACTCCGAAATCGCTTATCGATATAGGCGGCGAGCCTTTCCTATCCCACCAGTTGAAGCTGTTGAAACGTGAAGGAGCGACCAGGGTGATTCTCCTGGTCGGTCATCTGGGCAGCAAAATCAAAGAATTCATAGACAACGCAGATGATTTTCAAATGGAAATCATCTGCAAAGACGACGGCGAAAAGGCTTTGGGAACAGGCGGTTGCATCCAGAAAGTCCTGAAAGAAGCCGGCGATGAATTTGCTGTCATGTACGGCGATACCTATCTGGACATACCGATGGCTCCCGTGTACCAGGCCTTCAAGGCTTCCGGATTGCCTGGACTGATGACAGTTTTGGAAAACAACCCTCACAACAACAATCAGTGGGAAGTAAGCAATGTCGACTTCGATCGGGAGACAGGCAAAGTCCTGGCCTATGACAAAAAGAAGCCTGCAGAAACCATGCATCACATTGATTTCGGGCTTTCCTTTTTTAAAAGGTCAGCATTCGACAGTTTCAAAAAAAAGAAATCTTTCGACCTGGGTCTGGTCTTTCAGGACCTCTGCAAAACTGGAAACCTGGCTGGATATGAAGTGCACAGGCGCTTTTACGACTTGAATACGCCGGAGAGATTGATCGAGACGCGCGCCTATTTGAGTCAAAACAAGTTGTGGCAATTCGACTAATATAGGGCCCGCCGCGCGCGGTTCAGGTACTTTTGAAGTGAAAGTCTCCATAGTTATTCCCTGCTACAACCACTGGCAATATCTGCCGGAGGCTTTGCAAAGCGCCCTGGCGCAAACGCACGCCGACACCGAGATAATTGTGGTTGATGACGGCTCCAGCGAGCGTCCGCCTGAGAATTTGCTGCAAATGCTCGAGCAAAAAGGCATTGCACTGATTGAAATTCCTAATTCCGGCCCCGCATTTGCACGCAATACTGCGATCGAAAAGGCGCAAGGAGAGCTGATTCTTCCCCTCGATGCCGATGATGCTCTGGCGCCGACATATATCGAAGAAGCGATTCATGTTTTTCGCAACAACGACAATGCGGGCATAGTTTATTGCGATGCCGAGTTTTTCGGCGACGAAACCGGCAAGTGGCAACTGCCACCTTACAATTTTCCCGATATACTTTTGGACAATTATATTTTTGCTTCTGCGGTGTTCCGAAAAGACGATTGGCATCGAGCCGGCGGCTACAACGTCAACATGAAGCACGGCTGGGAAGACCATGATTTCTGGCTTTCCATCATTGAACTGAAGCGCACGATTATAAGAATTCCCAAGACACTTTTTCGCTACAGAAAACTTGCCCAGTCTCGAACGAAGAAATTCAGCAGAGAACAAAAAATTGAAATGTACGACAACCTCGTCAACAATCACCGTCAACTCTATTCTCAAAACATCGAATTTGTCATGCACAGACTTGCTGAGTTGAAGTTGCTTCTGGAAGAAGAGACTTCAGAAACAGAGCTGAAGCGCGAATTACTCAATCTGAAAGACCGCATTCGTCAAATGGAAGAGAGCGGCTTCTGGAAATTGCGCGGACGCTGGCAAGACATAAAAGGCAAAATGGGAATTGCACACAAACATTCGAGCGCCGAAGGCTAGAGTCTCATCTCTTTAGTCTGTGAAGATAAAACCAGCAAAGCTGCGGGTTTCCAACCTACCAAATCCGGACAGTCTGTAACGGCGCATTTCAAACACACGCACCGGCGCATCGACACCCTGAACAAAGACTTTCAAAGTTAGCTTTTGTCTGTCCGACTCGGCTATGGGCGGGAATCTGAACACAGTGGGAGCATCGTCTCGAATCGCTGTAATGGGCAGCGCGCATTGCACAAGAAGGTCTTGTTCCGCTCCCATAATTTGCAGGCAAATCTCCCCGTTTACCAGTGGCACTTCGGCCACAGGAGCGAGCAATACACCGCACAAATTTTTTCTTTTCAGTTCTATCTGATAGCTTACATAGGGCACGCGCAACAAGCTGATACTCGGTTGCAGGCGAAAACTCTTCTGCCCGGAGAAGAAAAGCAATGTGTCGTCTTTGAGTTGCTGAAACCCTTTATTCATGAGATTCCAGGCATCAAAAGTATTGCGGAAACGATCAGACCAGTTAATCGCCCGTCGCTGCCTGAAAAGATCAAGCTCTCTGGCGATATATTTGCTTTTTTCCCGAGTCAGCTCGAGTTCGTTTTGTAGGTTGGCTATCTCCTTCAAAAGCGGCTGGTCCTGAGTATTGACTGGCTCGTCTTTGACACAGGAAGAATTCGGGGTATTGCTTACCACCATCGCGTTTGACAGCGGAGCATATTGACGGTGGATCATGACACAACCCCCGCCAGAGGCTTTACTTTGCCCGGTCTGGAGGCATACAGCATTTGAATCAGTCCGGAGGACGGCAGCCAGCCAGCCTCAACGTCAGTTTCCTCACTCATCGAAATGAGGCGAAAGACGAATTCCTGTTTATCCGAGTTAGCAATCGACTCAAAAGAAATTACGATATCTCCATTTTCATTAGTGCGTTTACAGCTCGATGCGTCACGCAAGACATCTCCAGTCGGCGTCAAGATTTCCAGCAATACATGACCTACCTTCTCACCATCGGGAGATTCGCCTGGCATGCGTATAGCGCAAAGTCCGTGGAAATCGGCCCGCACTCGCATCTCTTCGACTTTTCTAGTCGGGCTTGCTGCTACATAGCCGATATTGCCGGAGAGCAATTCGTTGATCTCCGCCATCCACTCTTCTTCGACCAGTTCTTGCCGGTATTCTTTATATACTTGCTCGTAAGCATCTCGCTTGATGTTTTCGATAAGGGCTCTGTCTTCTATGAGCCTTGACATACCGTTTGCCCATGATTCGGGATTATTCTGTACGAGTACTCCAGTGCGTCCATCCTGAATACAGGACGAATACACATCCACATCCGAATATATACCGGCCACACGGCAGGCACCGTAGTCGCGGAATTTGGTGTTGTTTTTCGATCTGTGGAATAGGGTGTTGGGCAGTGGTGCCAACCCAATGTCGAAGCCTTGCCTATAGAATTCGCGCAAGAAACGCTCATAGGAAGGCAAAAGCGGCATCAGCTCAACGCCTTTGCGACCCGCCAATTCACTCGGCTGGCAGCCCCAGATTGTTAATGAAACGCGGTCGGCATATTTGTCCAGCACGTGGATTATGCCTTCGAGAAACTCATAGTACTGGTCATCGACCACTCGGCTGGTGGCATATACGATGCGCACCTTGTCGTTGGCCGGAGTGCGTCTTTTGGCGACAAGCGAGAAGTCGAATCCCGCTCTGAGCAGCTTTACGTTTTTGCTGAATTCCCTTACGCGATCGCCCAGCACGGGGCTATAAACTCTCACAAAGGTGGACAATTGCAAATATTGCTCAAGCTGATGCAATCTGGGCGGCAAGCGGTGATAGCGAGCGATTTCCGGATCCGTATCGTGGGGAATATCCCAGAAATTATCATCGAGATCGTAAATGATAGGTTTGGAAGTGCAGACCGCTTCATTTAGAAGATGCCCATATGCCGGTTCCGTATTTCGGCAAAAGATAACCACGTCAGCCCAGTGCACATCGCTGAGAGATGCTCTCGATTCCAGCTTCCATCTGAATTTTATGCGGCCCTGTGAAGCCAGGACCTTGAGCGGTTTTAGCACATTGATCTGGCAAGAGGCGATCAAGGACGGAACAATCGCCAGAACGTTTGGAGCGCTGCGCATGGTCATTTAGCTCACTGTGGCTGTTGGAACTGAAAAGGGCGGTGAAACCCGTCACTGAATTGAGGCACTTAAAACAAGCAAGTTGTTTCCAACTGACAATTATAGTCAGTTGGCACTCTGTCAAGTCATTGGCACTCCTGAAGCTATGTTCAGGAAGCAGTGAAGCTTTATTCATCTTGGCAGAGCACCCGCCAGACAGGCGTTTCAAACGACTCTGTAAATACCGATGCATATGCAACAGTTTTAATTAGCTGCAAACAATTGCCAAGAGATCTGAGTCTCGTCGAGTCTATTCAACAAAAGCCAAAATTCAAAACGATAAATCGGCAGAGATGCCAAGAGAAACAAAAACACCAGGCAACATGCTGGTGAAGCCCACCAAACCACACAAGGGCCGCCCCACACACTTGTCAAGCTGCACTTTTCGAGGGAGATACTTATCTTTGAGCCGTTTGCATAACTGGTTCCTTAAATGAAGATCTGGGAATTATTCTTTGTAAGAACAAAAAATCTAACAAGATAGAGTCAGCCCTGTGACCGATAACTCTTCCTCAATGCTAGAGAGAAAACACGCGAATGTTTGGCGCACATAAACCACAACCTCCGCCCAGCCGAGGCAGAATCAATCTGCCCAACATCAAAGACATCCCGACCAAAGATATTTACCAGACCATGTACGATCAGGCTCGAGATAATCAGCCGCGTGATGTCGAGCAGCTTTTCGTCGCCCCCAATACCAATTTGACCTACAGCCTGAGCGTCAAATTCGAAAGCGGAAAACACAATCCCTTATGGACTTTGCTGGAAGACGACGGCAATGAAGCACAAATGCTCTGGCAGCAGGAATCAGGCGATTTCGAACTGGTAAACGACATGGTCTGCATGTCGGCCCAGAGCACCCGGGCAATGGACCGCTCCAGAACCGGCATGAAGGCTATGGTGGATCCGGCAGCCGTGCAGGGTCAAACCGCGCCCGGCTATCAACAGCCGGCGAGCGGCTTTGCCAGCGGCTATGGCGGCGCACCAGCGGGACAGTCCGGCGCATTCAATCCGGCAGACCTTCAGGGTTACCACCCAGACGGCGCGCCTGCAGGCGCTTCGGGCAGCTTCAACGCCACGGCCTCATCAGGAAGCCTTCTGCAGCATCCGCAGTCCGGTGGCGTCGACTACCTCGGCGACAAGATGCCCTCTCAATCGCAGCATGGTCCGCGCTTCTCCGAGCACGGCGGTCCGCAGCTGGAAACCAAATCATTCGAAGGTTCTGTCGAAAGCACTCACATCTCCACCCTGCTCAATACCTTGGCCGCCGACGGATTGACTGGACGTCTTGAAATTTTGGGAGACGAAAGCGTCGGAGAGATTTATCTGCTCAACGGCACGGCCATGTACGCGCACGTCGCCGGTATTCTGGGCGACAATGCCGTGCGAGAGCTGATCACCTGGCGAAAAGGCAGTTTTGCATTTTTCCCGGATGAAAAGACGGAAGTGCGCAACGTGATGAAGCCTCTCATGGAAACAGTCATGGAGGGCATCGCCCTTCTGGACAAGAAGAAGCACCTGGAGCGCATGGGATTGACCTCTGATGCTTATCTGGTGAAAAAAGGCCGCAATCTGGGCGAAACTGAAGTTCGCTTGATGCTCTCCAAAGGCGAGCCCATCAACATGGACCTTCAGCTGCAAGTGTTCAAAATAATCGGGCACAAATATTCGCTCAACGATTTACTGCGAGACCGCCCGATGGAATCCGCCGACTGGATTCCCATTATTTTCAATTTTCTCACCTGCGAATTGATCGACATCCGACCGCCGGATGCCGTCAAAGTGGGGGCGCTGGATTTCCTCGGCGACGGCAAGTCTGAAGTGGATGGCATTATAGAATCGCTGAAGCGCCCTGACACGGGCGTGCTCAGCTACCCAGCCTTCCTGCTTTATCTGCAACATGAGTTCTTTCGCTTCGAAGCATATGGATGGCCTCTGTCCATCATTCTTTTCGAAATGAATCGCAAGAAGGACCACGATACCAATCAAAAGCGCGGCGATCTGCAAACCATGTTCGACGTTCTGCCACCATCTGCGGTGCAAAATGCCGCCCAGCGCATAGAGATGGTGAAGAGGCCTCTGGACATACTGGGGCACTACGAGATGCTTGAATATGCACTGCTCTTGCCCAATACGCGGACGGCATCGGCAGCATACGTAGCCAACCGAATACTGCAGACACTGACCGTCACTCCGCTCTTCAAAAATCTGGACAAGAAGAGCCTGAAGCTGGCATTCGGAGTAGCCAATTTGCCGGCAGACGGAGATACCGTGCAGGAGCTCCTTTCTGCCGCTCGCAAAGCAAAGGACAGAGCCGTGGAAGCCAATTTCCCGTTGATAATATCCAAGAGCTACAAGTAAGCCATGTCGGAAGAGCAGTTCGTCCCATTCAATTTCTCCGAAGAGCAGGATATCCGTCCTGAGAATGCCAATGCTCCGCCCATCAAGATCGGCGACTTATTGGTGCAGTCCACCATGATCGATCAGGATACTCTGGACAGCTGCATGGCTCTGGCTGTAAAAATGCATGTGCCTTTAGGCAGAATTCTTTCGATGGAGGGACACCTGGCTGAGGATCTTTTGGGCAAAGCACTGGAAGTGCAAGACCTGATCCGCCAGCAGATTTTGACGATTCCAAATGCCGTCACCGCATTGAAGCTGATCACACAACAAGCATTTTCCATCGATGAAGCAATCGCTCGTGTCAACGCCCTGCCTTCGGCTGGAGGAGTTAAGGCGAGCCGCCTGGGCGATCTTTTGCGCGAGTCTGCCGCCGCCCAGCAAAAACAGATTGAAAAAGCGC
Source organism: Obscuribacteraceae bacterium (SeqCode) (assembly GCA_044228145.1). Taxonomy (GTDB): domain Bacteria; phylum Cyanobacteriota; class Vampirovibrionia; order Obscuribacterales; family Obscuribacteraceae; genus QKMZ01. Next base: position 7,498 of record JBGAVL010000075.1, on the reverse strand, counting down.
TGGTCGATGGCGTCAATGCGTCTCTGCCTCTCGGTCAGGTTCTTTTGAACAGAGGAGTGATCACCCTCGACCTTCTCAATTCGGCGCTCACTGGACTGCGCATTATTCGCGACGGCATAGCCACTCGCAGTCAGGTGTTGCAAGCATTGAGAGCGGCGCGTCTGCGCAAGCTGCCTTTGCTTCAGCCGCTTATGGAAATGGGCGCTATACAAGAAGATCCCTATCCGTATAACGACATCGGCTATCTCATGTACCTTTCGGGGCTCATCAATGAAAGGGAGTTGATTTCCGCTCGAGAAATCGAAGTCACTGAAGACAAGACTGTCGAGCAGGCGCTTATCTCCTGCGGTTTCTGTTCGGACAAGAGCGTAATCGCTTTGAATGAACTGCTCAATATGCTCATGGAAGGCGCATTGCAAGAAGAGCAAGCCATTCAACTGACGAAAAAATTGGAAACAGTCGATTGGGAAATTCCTAAAGTGCTGGAAGCTCTCGACGATCCCGAAGAATTCATAGAAGAAGAATTGGATGTTGGCGAATTGCTGAAGGTAACCGGTTGTATTCACCCGGAAGATCTGGAAATTGCCACCAATAGATCTTTGAAAAAACGCCAGCCACTTACAGTGTCACTTCTGGAATCTGGATTCATGACTCAAATGACGCTTGATGGGGCCAATACCCTCAAGTCACTTGTAGAACAGCAAATACTCGATCTCGAGCAAGCCAGAACGCTCCTGGCTTATTGCCATGAAAACGACGTTGATGTAGCCTCTGCAATAAAAGACTTTGATTGGCTGCCGGCGGCTTTGCACTCTTGAACGGCGCGGAAAGCGTAAAGTCGGCAGATAGGAATGTGCTAGATGTGTGAGCTGTGCGAAGCGCCTGGCGCAAATTGAGAACCCTGCTTTTTTCCGAGGCGCAAAAATCTGAAGATACTATGTGGCTTTTGCCAGCAGTGACAACTTGGCTAGAATCTCGTCCCAAGGCACCTTAAGCTTCCTATCTTTCGTCTCTTCGATCAATCCAAGACGGATAAGCTCGGACACGTCCGAATACACGTTTTTGTAATCGCGCTGCAAAGCTTGCGCCAATTGCCTGATGTTAATGGGGCCAATCGCTCTCAATTTTTGCAGCAATTCAACACGGCGAGGTGACAGGTATTTGAGCAGTGTAGCCATATCTGCGAAGTGCAATTGATTGACAGGTTGTTCAGTCGGCAAGCCTGATTCAGCTCGTTTCCATGCACGGATAGCGGCTTGCGCCGCTTCTTCTCCTGTCTGAACACCGATCAAAATTTCTTTCTTCTTCGTCATAACGCCCCTTCCCGCGCCCGTCTTATATCTTGCATGAAGTCTTCCATAAGCTGCTCGATGCTGACGAAAACATAGTGTTCCTCTTTATCTAGAAAGTGTTTATGATCACCCTTGCCCTTTTCGTTGTCATATCTCACCAGACACCTTCCATCCGCAAGCCCATAATACAGCCGATATTTAAACCCGTGCGGCTGATCCGGCGTGGACTCCGGCAACCTCCAAATGACGATTTCTTCAATCGAGCCATCCACTAGAATGCGCTTGTTTCGGTAGATTAGAGCCGCCTTCATGATAGTAATCGCATCACGATTATGGCGCCCGACACCATAATACCACAGAACTCAATTTTCTGGCGGCCCGTATTGACAGGGACAATGCATCTGAGCGAATTCAGCCTGTAGAAGCTCTTTTTAGAGTTCATTGTCAATAATGCCAGTTATGAAAAGCGCCGCATAACAAACAAGAGCAAGCACCGAAAACAAGATCACGTTAGAAAACAGCAGAGAATCCATAGGGCATTCCTCCGTAAAAACAATCGCCAGAGCTTCTTATTTGTTAATACGTATTGAGCCGGCAAAAGGTTCAAGTTTTGAGATTAAACTTGAACCAAACGCAGCCAGCCCCTGAATGTTGAAGCCTTGCCTAAGCTAAGGTTTATCGGCAAGATTAGGCAACCCATTGAGTTCGTTTATGGCACAATCTATTTTCGGTCGATCTTTCAAATAATATATGCCTGCATGAACGGCCGCACTGCCTGCAAAAATAAGCGCGGCCGCGCCCGCCTTTTTAAGGCTTGACGCCTGCGTTAGCCATCCGTAAATACCCCCTCCGGCGACACTGCCAATAGCACCGAAAAGCACATCATAGTCGCGCAGCGCAAATTTCAAACTGCCGGAACCTTGTTCGTTGGCACGATTGAATCCGTCGAGATCTTTGCGCCCGAAGCCGGGCTTGAAGTCGCCTAAATATTCCAGCGACCCAATATTTTTGTTCAACCAAGCTAACATTTGCAGCTCGTCTTTATTGACCATGGAAACACGCCTGCCCTGCAATTCTTTTTCGGTGATACTGCCATCACGATCCGAATCAAGGCGCACAAAATTACGAATGACAATCGCGTTAAATCGTTCAAGAGGAGCACCAGTTAGAGAATCTGGTGGCAGCTCCGGTGCATCGTCTGATGACCCACCTTCTCCAGAAGTAGCGGGCAATTCCTGCTCTTTATGCGGTGCGCTCTCCGGAAAGGCAGCTTTAAAGAGATCGGGCACCGGGCGCGAAAAAGGTGATAAGGAACGCGGAAGCTGTTCATGTGTGTCATCTGGTGATACCAACGCAGGTGTCTCTAGCATCGACACTTCATTACTCGACATGCCTTCCATCTCCTCTGAGTCTCACCCCCAATCACTCTGCCATTGAATTGTTATCAAGCGGTTAAATGGCCTAAGTATGCAATGCAACACTGTCCCTACTAGTTCAATCAGCTGTTCCTAACGAAAAAACTGTTGCCGCCATACGATCTCTCAGAATTGAAGCGCATGTAACAGACGTTATCTTCATCCACATTACTGGTTGCGGCTTTCAGAAGATCTGCCATGGCATTCACCTTTCTAAATCTAGACGAGATGCGGTCCCCAAAATGGCTCCACTTCAGGATCTGCAGCCATCATGCTATGCCTTGGAAAGCTTTGACTTTAGCGAGTACGCAAATATGCGCACATAAGCAAGACTCATCAGTCCGGCATAGGCAAATGGATCCAGATACCAGCGACCTCTTTGATAATGCTTGTGCCAGAAGCGATAGAGCCCGCGATGAGAGGAGAGAATCATCCTCACTTTCACTTGCTTGATCGATTGACCGTAGTGATGGATTACTTTTGCAGCCGGAGTAAACCATATTTCGTATCCGGACTGAATAATGCGATAGCACCAATCTACTTCTTCAAACAACATGAAAAAACCTTCGTCGAGCCAACCGACTTTATCCATGACCTGCCGGCGCACAAGCAAACAAGCGCCTTCCGGTTGATCGACTTTGCGCACGTCGTCGTGATTCCAATCGAGCATTTTGTAGCGCCCGAATGTTTTGTTGTCCGGAAACATCTTGCTCAGTCCGATGAGTTCGTAGACCATGCCGATAAATGTAGGAAATTCTCGACAGGACCTCTGGATGCTGCCGTCTGTGTTCAACAATTGCGGCGCCACTATGGCAGCGCCGGGATGCGCATCCATAAACTCTATCAAAGTCCTTAACGCGCCAGGTTGCACCTCGGTGTCAGGATTGAGCAGCAAAACGAGCTTTCCTTCTGATTGCCCGAACGCCTGGTTATTGGCTTTGGCAAAACCGAGATTATCGTCATTGGCAGTCAATTTCACCCAGGGATGCTCGCTAGCCGCCATGTCGGCGGAGCCATCGGCTGAATTATTGTCGACGAGAAACACTTCCCATTTGAGAGAATCGCCAAAACTATCAAGCTCGGCTTTCAGCGTAGTCAAACACTTGCGCAAAAGCCCGCAGGTGTTCCAGCTGACGATGACGACGGAAAGATCCATTTGATTGATGTGAAGTAATTCTATGAGTTGCCTTGCAGCCGTTCAGGTTACCTTAAAATGGGCGGGAGTTGATTGATAAAATCACCGGAGTTGATTGATAGAATCACGCATGTTTTTGAAACGAGTAACAGATATAGTAATTTCGCTGGCGGCGCTGGCCGGGCTCTCCTGGCTCTTCGTCTTGGCAGCCATCGCCATTAAGCTCGATTCGAAAGGGCCGGTCATATTCGAGCAAAAGCGAGTGGGCTTGAATGGCGAATTCTTTCAAATTTATAAATTTCGCACTATGAATGTAGGCACTCCAAACGTGTCTACAGAAGAGATGCTCAAGCTGCCCAACCCGATAACGCAAGTCGGAGCGCGGCTCCGGAAGTACAGCGTAGACGAGCTGCCCCAATTGTTTAACGTGCTTAAGGGCGATATGAGCTTAGTCGGACCACGTCCTGCTCTGTATAATCAGACCGAACTGACATCCAAGAGACAGGCAGCGGGTGTATTGCGATTCCCCCCCGGAATTACCGGATGGGCACAGATCAACGGTCGTGACGAATTGCCGGACGACATCAAGGTCGAGGCAGATAAGTGGTATTGCGACCACTGGAGCTATTGGCTCGACTGGAAAATAATCTTCTCCACATTCGGTGCCGTGTTCAGCAAACGCGGCGCCTTTTGAGCGAAACAAGCTAGAACTAGCGAAAACAAAAGACCAACAGGTGTATCAGGAATGAAAGGACTTATTCTCAGCGGCGGAAAAGGCACGCGCATGCGGCCCATAACCCACACGGCGGCAAAACAGCTCCTGCCTGTGGCCAACAAGCCGATTCTCTTCTACGCTGTGGAAGCACTGATTGAAGCCGGGATCAAATCAATAGGCATCATCATCAGCCCCGAGACCGGAGAAGAAGTCCGCCAGTGTGTAGGCAACGGTGAACGCTGGGGTATCGAGATCGAATATATCCTTCAGGATCAACCGCTTGGTCTGGCTCATGCAGTAAAGACAGCCAGACCCTATCTGCAAGACGATACTTTCGTCATGTATTTGGGTGACAACTTGATCAAGGACGGAGTGGCGCCGCTTGTTGAGCGTTTCAAGAAAAACAGGCCGGACGCGCAAATTTTGCTGAAGGAAGTACCAAATCCAACCTCCTTCGGTGTTGCAGAGCTCAACGGCGACGGACGAATTCTCTGCCTGGAAGAAAAACCCGCCAAGCCGAAATCGAATCTGGCCCTGGTCGGAGTTTATTTGTTTACTGCCAAAATCCACCAGGCTATCGACGAGATCAAACCGTCGAAGCGCGGTGAGCTGGAAATTACTGACGCAATTCAGCGCATGATCACCAAGAACGAGCACGTGGACAGCCACGTATTGACGAGCTGGTGGCTGGATACCGGAAAAAAAGACGACATGCTGGAAGCCAATCGTGTCGTGCTCGATGAAATGACCGATGTCTCCATGCTTGGTGCTCTGGACGGCGAGTCGCGCCTTTCCGGTCGCGTTCATGTGGGCAAAGGCAGCATTTTGAAAAACTGCACAGTCAGAGGACCAGCAGTGATCGGCGCCGATTGCGTTCTGGAGAACAGCTATGTAGGACCATTCACATCGATCGGCGACGGCGCCCGTGTTTCGCATGCCGAAATCGAACATTCGATCTTGCGTGAGAAATGCCAAATCTTGGACTTCAACGGACGCATCGAAGACAGCTTAATTGGAGTAAATGTTGAACTGACACGCAGTCAGAGCAAGCCTGTAGCCTTCCGCTTGATGCTCGGTGACGACAGTAAGGTAGAAGTAGTCTAGTCAACAACTTAAACAATAGTTTAACCAATATTTGCTCTACAGCTTTCTAAGATTATTTGATGGCCGTTGATCTGAAGACGTCTGTCAAGCGACAATTTGCGGTTCAACTGCTACGAATTTCATAGCAGTGCCGACACTTCCACTTCCATTTCTCAGCGAGGAATCGTCCATGCGAGCTATGCAATTGCTTGTCACCGGTGGGTTAGGCTTCATCGGAAGCAACCTGGTTCGGCATTTGCTCAAGACGTATCCGAATTACACGGTAATCAACATCGATGCCGCCACCTATGCCGGACATCCGGAAAATCTCGCCGATGTTGCCCTCAATCCGCGCTACAAATATGTGCACGGGCGCATCGAAGACGCGACGGTGATCGACGAAATCGTTTCCGGAAAACGCTTCGGGCGCATCGACGGCATCATCAACCTGGCTGCAGAAACACATGTAGACCGCTCGATCAGCGACCCTCAAGTTTTCGTGAAAACAAACGTGCTGGGCACGCAAGTCCTTCTGGATGCTGCCTTCCGTTATGGACGCACCGCCTTCGATGCTGCTCAAAACAAGAAAGAATTCTCCATCCGCTATGTGCAAGTTTCCACCGATGAAGTATATGGAACGCTCGGCGCCGAAGGCTATTTCACAGAAAACACACCGCTTCAGCCCAACAGCCCGTATTCCTCGAGCAAGGCTGGAGCTGATTTGCTCTGCCGGGCATATTTCGAAACTTACGGCTTCCCAGCCGTCATTACACGCTGCTCGAATAACTACGGTCCATACCAGCATCCAGAAAAACTAATTCCCTTCTTCATCCACAGCTTGATGAACGGCAAGCAAGTGCCCGTATACGGCGACGGTCTCAACGTCAGAGACTGGCTCCATGTAGAAGACCACTGCAAAGCCATCGACCTGGCATTCCACCGCGGCGTCCCCGGCGAAGTTTATAACGTAGGCGGAAGCAACGAGCGTACAAACATGCAGATCACCAAACTGATTTTGTCCGAAATGGGCAAAGGCGAGGAAATGATCAAGTATGTAGCCGACAGGCTCGGACACGATCGCCGCTATGCTATCGATTCGACAAAACTGCAAGAAGAACTTGGCTGGACACCGGAGTATTCGTTCGAAACCGGCATCCATTCGACAATCCGCTGGTATATAGACAACAAAGCCTGGATGGAAGCCGTAACCAAACAGCCAAAACATGCCGCCTTCGATGCTACACCGCCGGCAGTGGCACAACCGCTTCCTCAGTCCACTACAGTAAGTCAACCTGCGCAACCTACAAATGTCGCACCGGTTGTCTAATCACACGCAATACGGAGCTAGATAGAGATTATGAAACTGATGGTCACCGGCGCCGGTGGCATGCTCGGGCAAGCGCTCGTGCCCTGCCTCGAAGCAAGAGATCACCAGGTGATCGACCTGCCCAAAGAAAAACTCGACGTCACGCACTACAGCCAGGTACTGGAAGCGATCGGCAACGAAAAACCTGATTTAGTCTTGCACTGCGCCGCGTATACAAAGGTCGATCAGGCAGAATCGGAGCCCGGACTGGCTTATCTGATTAATGGCTATGGCACAGAAAATATCGCCGTGTCCTGCGCGAAGCACAATGTCCCCATGCTCTACATAAGCTCCGATTATGTCTTCGACGGTGAGCAAAATACACCTTACACGACCTGGGATCGAACCCGCCCCCTTTCTGTTTATGGCAAATCAAAACTGGCCGGCGAAAAGGCAGTGCAGCGTCACCTGACACGCTTCTACATCGTGCGCACGAGCTGGCTGTACGCGCCGTGGGGCAAGAACTTCGTCCGCACGATCGCCGCCGCGGCC